>NZ_JBMPQC010000005.1:0-270216 GCF_049724975.1 Pseudactinotalea sp. Z1732
CGACCGAGATCGGCCGCGCACAGGTCACCGCCGGGGCTTCTGACACCAACGCGTCCGGTGTCAGCATCAGCACCGCGCAGCGGCCGGTGGCGAGGCTGGCGGGCACCCCGGAGACCACCACGAGGGAAGTGTTCACCGGCCCGGCAGCGTTGGCGCCGGCGGGCGGGTCCACCATTGTCTCGGCCGAGTTGGTCCGCGACACCGGCCCTGACGGCACCGCCACGTTCACCTTCCGCGCCACCATCCGAGGAGTGTCTTTCGCCGAGGGTCCGCTTAACCAGACGATCGCCACCATCCCTACCGCGCACCGCCCCACCACCCAAGGCGCCGCCATCGGCTCCAACGGCGGCACCACGCAGACCTACCAGGTCCTCGCCGGTGGCGGCCTGCGTCTGGCGCACTCCTCCCACTCCCGCACCACCACCGATGACCTGCTGGTTTCCGGGTCGTGGATCCGGATGCCCGAATGACCGGCTGCCCCCTCGAGAAGCGCGGCCAGGTGCTCGTCGTTTTCGCGTGGATCGCGCTCACGCTGGGCGCCCTTACGTGGCTGCGGCTCCCGACCGTGCCGGTGGAGGGTGTCGTCCACACGCACCTGCCGCCGGTGGTCGAGGTCGGCAAATGGGTGGTCGCCGCTGCCATCGCCGCCACCGCCGCGTTCACCCGCCGCTACCGGCTGGGTTTCGCCGCCCTGGTCGGGGTGGTCGCTTTCCGGGGCGCGTCCCTCGCGGCCGGGTGGGTGGTGTGGGTGATGTCCGAAGGCGCGGCCGGGACCCCCACCGGGTGGGCGCAGGCGCTGCAGTACGCGGGGTTCGCGGTCTTGTTGATCATCCTGGCTGGCCCGGACGACGGGACGGTGAGAGCGGTCGAGCACCCAACGCCCGGAGGTGTCGCCGATGCTGCGTGATATCCCCGGCCCCGTGTGGGGTGCGCTGGCGACGATCCTCGCCGGGACCCTGACTTTCCTTGGTGTGTGGCTGTCCACCAAACAAACCGACCGCGCCACCCGCGTGGAGCGGCGCGCCAAGGCCGCCGAGAACGAGGTGGACCGTGACCGCCTCCGCCTGCACCAGTACGAGGGCCTGGTGGACCGCATGGAGAAGCGCTTGGAGGCCGTTGAGAGCCGCGTGACCCACCTGGAGGCCGAACTCGCAAAGGAGCGGCGGGAGCGCCGGCAAGAGCGCGAAGCCTTCGAGGTCCGCCACCGGTCCACGGTCCGCTACCTGCGGGACGTCCTGGCATGGGCAGGCAGGCATCTGCCGGGGGTCCCACCGCCCACGCCACCGACCGACGTGGCAGCCGACCTCACCTGACCACAAGGAGCCCACCATGACCGAACCCATCGACCTGCCCGAACTGGACGAACCGCCGAAGGTGTGGCGCGACGGTGAGGAACTGCTAGCCGAAGAGGCAGCGAACCCCGACCCCGCAACCATCGCCGCCAGCGAGACCGCCGGTGCCGACCTGACCGACTGGGTGGAGAAGTGAGCAACCCCTGGGACCCCGCACTACGCGAGGCCCGCAAGATCCAGACCGCCATGGCCGACTACGGCGTCAACTGCGTCATCCAACTACGCCAGGGCGCCTCGTCCTCGGGCTGGCTCACCCCCATGTCCACCCGCGCCGGGGTGATGTCCCACCACATCGTGTCCGCCCGCACCCACGGCACCACCCCGTTCTACAACCTCGTGCGCAACGGTCGCCCCGGCATCCCCGGCCCGCTCGCCAACGGCTACGGCGGCTGGGACAAGGTCTACCGGGTCATCACCATGGGCTGGGCCAACCACCCCGGCGCTGGCGGGCCCATCACCCTGGCCGGTCGCCGCATCCCCCGCGACAACGGCCGCCCGTACTTCTGGGGCACTGAGTACGAGGGTGGGCTGCGGGCATCGGACTGGGCTCAAGACGACTACCACGATTGGATGGCCCGGTGCAACGCCGCGCTCCTGGACGTGTTCAACCTGCCCACCAGCGCGCACCTGGAGCACTCCACCTGGACCACCCGCAAAGTAGACCGCCTCGGCTACACCACCGCCACCGGGCGCACCCGCATCGCAGCCGTTCTCGGCCGCACCAAGAACACCACCACCTCACAGAAAGATTGGTTCACCATGGCCACCGAAGCAGACCTACGCCGCGTCGTCGGTGAAGCACTCGACGCCCGCGCCGGTGCCGCCGTGCACCGATTCGACCTGGCACCCACCACCGGCGGCGGTGTCACCCTGCCCGCCGAGAATCACGCCGCCCGGCAGAACCGCATGGCGCGGAGCGTGCACGCCATGTCCAGCGAACTCACCGCGCTGCACGGTGAACTCGCCTCCCTGCGCGCCGCCGTGGCATCCCTGGCAGCCAACCAAGGCGCCGACCCCGAACAGATCATCGGCGCCGTGCGTGAGGCCGCGGACAAGGGCGTGGCCGAAGCGCTCGCCGACCTGCGTATCACCCTGACAGCCGCACCCGAGGAGGACTGAACCATGCAAGAGATCGTCCAAGGCAACCCCAAACTGCGCCGCGTCCTGTACGCCGCCTACGCCATCGTGGGCCTGGGACTGGGCTCCACCCAGGTCGGGTTCAGTGCCGCCGAGACCGGGCAGCCCATGTGGCTTACCGTGGCCCTGGCGGTGTTCGCCTATGTCGGTGTCGCGTTCGGGTTCGCCGCACAGTCAAAGGTGGACGCCACCCCCGCCCCGCACGTCACCGTCGTGAACCCGCCACCGGGCGCACCGGATGAGATGGGCGGGTAGTGTGCCATGCGCCGCCCGCTGGACCCCCGCATCCAGGTAGACGACCGGGAGGTGGTGGCCGTGTGCCCCGAGTGTGGGTATGAGTACACCGGCCAGGGTGCACGCCTGGCGGCGTCGGAGTGCTGCTGGTGGGAATGATGCACCCCCTGGCGGACTGTGACCGGGACCGGGATGACCTCTTGGCCCTGATGTGGGGCCTGGTTCTTGACCTGGCCCGTCACACCGGCCAAGACCCCGTGGTGGTGGCATTGAGTCGCGGGCTCATCCCCACCGCAAGGAAGCCGTGATGTACCCCTGCCCGCAGTGTGACCGTGAGCAGCCCACGCGGGCAGGCGCGCTGACCTGCTGCACGGGGGACGACCTGGACTGACCCGGCCTCCGAGACGAACGCCCCCACCTAGCCCACCACGGGCCGGGTGGGGGCGGTTTAGTGCGTTCAGGGGCTAGTCGTCCAAGTCGTCGAAGTCCAGAGGCAACTGCCTGCCACCGTCGATGTGCCTAACCACGCGCTCGATCGCATGCTCAGCCTTCAGCCGTCCGGCCCGGTCCCGGAACTGCCGCGTCCGCAGCATCACTTGCAGCAAGTCATTCTACCGGGGGCGCGATCAAGGCCGGCATCTTTACCCACCAGAATCAAGGGTGAACACTGGCACCATTCATCAACGTGATGAGCACCCACCCGGGCACGTCGCCCCGCTCGGGGTCATCCTGGCGGCTGCGCCACCACCTTTGCCATGACGTCATCGTCACACTCCTTTCCTCGTTGACCTCTCAGAGTCCGACCCGAAGCACGGAGAGCCCCGGGAAGATCGCGAACAGCACCGTCACCGGAAGCATCAGGAACACCACCGGGATCATCATGTAGACCTCTTTGCGCCCGCCGGCCTCCATCAATGCCCGGTGGCCTACCTCGCGGGCGTCCTCGGCTTGGGCCCGCAGCACTTCCGAGAGCGGGGTGCCGCGCTCGATGGCCACCGCCACGCCTTCGGTGAAACGGGCGATGCTGGACAGTTCGGTACGTCCGGCCATCCGCTCCAAGGCTTGGGTCAAGGGGACTCCAGAGCGGATGTCACCCAGGGTCGTGCGGATCTCAGCGGCCAGTTCTCCGTGCATGCTGGAGGCCACCCGGTCCAGTGCCGCCAGTGGCGTCTCGCCCGCGCCGACCGCGAGCGCCAGCAACTCGGCCACCGTCGGGAACTCGGCGATCATCGTCTCCTCGCGCCGCTTGATCTGACGGCTCAGCCACTGATCCCGCGCTAGCGCGGCTCCGATGGTCGAGAGCAGCACGAGCGCGGCCAGGACCAGGATGGAACTGCCGCGGGTGGCCGCCAACAGCAACGCCAGCAGCAGTCCCCCGACCAACCCCAACGTGGCCCAGATCAGTTGTTCGATGTGGAACTGCTCCACGCTGAGTCGCGAACCGGCCCGCGCGAGGCGGCGACGGGTACCCGCAGCGGGGGAGCCGATCCGTTCGAACAGGCCCGCGGCGTCGGCCACCAACGGCCGCAGCATCCGCTCCAGCGTCGGAAACGGCGTCAGTGTGGTGTCCTGGGCGAGTAGCCGGGAGGTGACGGGCCGCTCCCGCAGATACGGAGCCACCCGGTCCACCAACCGCACCCGCCTGGCCGCCAACCGCCACAGCACCAAGCACATACCCAGGCCCGCGAGCAGGCCCAGGGCCCCGCCGACCAGCCCCGGCTGGTTCATGGCTGTCATCGCAGCACCCGCACTTCCTCCGGAAGGCGAGCGATGCGCACCATGACGAGGTAGGCGCCCGCCGAAGCGCCGGCTCCGAGCAGCAGCACCACCGCACCGAGCACGGTGTTGAAGGCGGCTGCTGTTTCGGGCCGGCTGCTCAGCATGGCCAGCACCACCCACGGCGCGGCCGCGGCGAGACGCGCACCGTTGACCGTCCAGGACTGGCGCGCTTCGAGTTCACCCCGGGTGCGCAAGTCCTGGCGCAGGAACTGGGAGAGAGTGCGCAGCAGACGGACCAGGTCGGTGCCGCCCACCTGGCGCGTCAGGCGCAGCGCCTCGATCAAACGGTCCGCCACCGGGTCGGCCAGCCGGGCCTTGAGGTGATCCAGAGCCTCGGTGAACCTCCCGGTGGCACGGTAGTCCTCGGCGAACACGCCGAACGCCGGCCGCATCGGCTCGGGTCCGCGCTCAGCGAGAGCGGTCAACGACTCGGGTAAGGCGAGTCCGGCCCGGACCCCCGAGATGAGGTCGTCGATGACTTCTGGCCACAACTCACGCAGTTCGGCGCGGCGCTTACGGGCTCGGGAGCGCACGTAGGCGCTCGGCACCAAGCCGGCAATCGTCCCGAATGCCGCCCCGATGGTGGGCGAGGCGCTCAGTGCGCCCACGATGAGGCCCACCCCGGCACCGGCTCCGACCGATGTGGTCCGGAACGCCCACGGTCTCACCCCTGCCATCCCGGCCTGGATGAGCCGATCCTGAGTTCTGGCCGTCCGCGGCCTGGCGGCGGGCCGGCCTGGCGTCCTGGGCCAGCAGGACCACCAGATGCACAGTAGTCCCGCTCCCAGGAGCAGCCCGGCCAGTGTTCCCATCGATCACCCATGCACCGATGCGGCCAGCAGTGCACGCAGGTCGAAGCCGGCGCGCGCGAAGCGCTCCTCATGCGGCGGGTACCCCGAGGCCCGGATCAGTCCGTTCGGACCGCGGGTGAAGATCGCGGCGGTCTCGATGACCTCCCCCTCCACGCGGCCGGTCAACGCCACGATCTCCTCGGTACGCCGGCGCCCGAGCCGGTCCAGGCTCAGATGCACCACGAGGTCCACGGCGGAGGCCACGGTGGGGATCACGAAGTTCGCCGAGACGTTCTCCCCGGCTAGCAGCGGCAGGGTACACAGTTTCATCACCGCCTCCCGGGCGGAGTTGGCGTGCACTGTGCACATGCCCGGGTTGCCTGCGTTGAGTGCGATCAGCATGTCCAGGGCCTCGGCCTCGCGAACCTCCCCGATGATCAGGCGGTCCGGACGCATCCGGAGGGCCTCCTTGACCAGGCGGCGTAGCAGGATCTCCCCGGTGCCCTCCAGGTTCGGTTGACGGCACTGCATCGCCACCACGTCCCTGGCGGCCAGCTGCAACTCGAAGACCTCCTCACACGTGATGATGTGCTCGTGCGATGGAATCGAGCCGGCCAACGCGTTGACCATGGTCGTCTTGCCCGATTGAGTGGCGCCTGAGACCACCACGTTGAGACCGCTGGCCACACCGGCGTCCAGGAACGCCGCGGCCCCCGCGGGTAGGGAACCCATCGCTACCAGGTCCGACAGCCGCCGGGCCCGCGCGATGTACTTGCGGATGTTGACCGCCCAGTGCTTGCGGGTGACATCGGGGATCACGGCGTGCACACGCTCCCCGGTGGGCAGGGCCGCGTCGACGAACGGGGTCGAGAGGTCGAGGCGCCGCCCGGAACTACGCAGCATCCGCTCCACCAGGTCCTGGACCTGGTCAGCCTCCAGAATCGTGGTGGTGAGTTCGGCTCGCCCACTACGGGCGATGAACACCTTGCCCGGTTCATTGATCCAGATCTCCTCGATCTCCGGATCGTCCAGGTAACTTTGCAGGGGTCCCAGGCCCACCACCGCGTCGTGGACCAGTTTGGCCGTGTGCGTCGGATCGCTCAGCCTGGGGACCAGGCCGACCAGCGCCCGGTCGTCGTAGTCGGCGACCACCTCGGCGATCAGGGCATGCACTCCTCCGGCATCTCGCACCGGATCCAGTCCGCGACGACGGATGAGTTCACGCACCTCATCCTCAACCAGCCCCACGCCGTCGGTCATGCTCGCCCACCTCATTCCGCAGTGACCGTGCGGCCAACCTAGCCCAGCGGCCGTGCGCCTGCCCAGCATTCGCAATCAAATTGGGGATAACTACGCCAGGCCGTGCTCGTGCACGCTGCCACTGCTACCCGCCGCCGGTAGGCATCCAAGAAGCCGCCGCTCACAGCATCAGTTCTGAGGCAAAGGCATGGAAGGTCACCGCCTCATCACGAACCACCAGTCCGGAGACAACCATCACGCCCCTGGCGATGGGTCGGCCCCGTTCACACTGCCCAGGCAACTGCCTGTGGACAACTTCCCACACTGTGCACAATGCCTGTGGATAACCTAGCACCCTCGCGACGCCGGTTCAGGCGTCGTCGGAACTCTCCGCCCGGAACAGGTAGGTGATCGTGCCGTCCTCCCCGGTGACGTTGACCAGCACGTGTCCATCGTGAATCTCGACCCCGGCCGGGTCCTGCCGGTGCCGTACCGGTTCGGTCAGCGGCTCCCCGGTAGCGGCGTCGAAGGCGTGCAGGACCATCGAGGGCTCGGTCTTCTCCGTGAGCGAGTCCTCCAGCAGCCATCCCGGCACCGGGACCTGCACGGTCACCACCCCGTCGGCAGCGATCACCACCGGGCGGCCCAGGTCCACCTCGTCGTCGGTCTCGTCCATGGCGTCGGCGCCGGCTTCCAGCGTCGCCCGCCACAGCGAGTTTCCAGTCAGCGGGTGCAGGGCCCGCACCCGGTCGCCCTCCACCACGGTGAGCACGCGCGCCCCGGCGGTCCAGTTGCCGTCGCTGCGCCCGGTGTGCACCCGGTGATCGACACTGTGCACCTGCGCACCGGTCAGGCCGATCACGTGCGAGCGCCCGGACCCGGGCAGCCAGAGCAGGTCACCGTCGAGGAAGGAGTTCTGGGTGGGAAAGTCCTCCAGCGCCCGCGCCACGTCGCAATCCACCGGGGTGAAGAGGTCCTCGGCGTCCTCCTCATCCTCGGCCGGGGCGTCGGTGCGCAGCACCTCGACGCTGCACTCCTCCTCGATGGTGGCCACCGCCGCGGCGGCGCCGGCTACGGCAACGGGCCGGTCGGCCGCCAGGGTGTGCGCTACGGACCCGGTCGCCGGGTCACGCAACTCGGTGGCGTCGTCATCGTTCGTCGTGGCCACCCAGAACCGGTGCACGCCGGTGATGTCACCGGCCGCGCTCATGCCCAGGTAACCCAAGCCCACATTCGGCACCGGCTCCGCGGACACGCTCCACTCCTCCTCGCCGGTCTCGGCGTCGCGGCCGGTCCAGGTGCAGTCCTCCGGGTCCTGGCACCACTGGTTCACCACGATGCCGGGGGCGGTGGCCACCACCCCGCCGTCCCACCAGGTGCCACTACGCTCCTCGGGCAGGTCATAGTGCCACCGGGCGACCTCGGCACCGGTGCGATCCAGGGTCCGCACGGTGGCCCGCTGGCCCGGGGCGTGGTGCAGCAGCACTCCCCCACCGGGCATCGCCACGATGCGGGTGTGCTCGGTCACGCTGCCGTCCCACCAGGGACGCATTTCGCCGTCGGGATCGACGATCATGAGGTGGTCGTTCCGGTGCAGCAGCAACCGCCGGTCCACATCGGCAGGCTCACCCCAGCTGACCTCATGCAGCAGTGCCCCGCCATGTCCGTAAGCCACAGCCACTTCCCGCCACGGCCCGCCGAGACCGAGCCCCAGCACCAGCACCGCCACCGCCACCACGGCGGCGGCCATCAGCGCGGGCCTGCGCCACAGCAGCACCCAGGCCACACCGGCCACACCGAGCGCGGTCAGTAGGATCCCGGCCAGGTACCAGCCGTCCCGGCCGGCGGACCAGCCCACCGCCAGGGCGATCAGCCCGGCCAGCGCCATCGCGGCGAAGACGTGGATCCGCCAGCGCAGCACCATCTCGGCAACGGGGGCCCGGGACGCCGGCGCGGGCTCGGATGACGCCGGGACCGCGGGGACCTCATCGGCCGCCGAGCCGGTAGTGCTCATCCATCCTCCGCCTGATCCCCTGGGCCTTCAACAGCCCCATGATCCTAGCCGAGGCCGGAGCCGGCAGCCCTCCGGATGCAACCCGAATCAACCAGCCCGGAAAAGGTTGCTGACAAGAACAAATCTCTGGGCTCGCCTCGGGCGGAAACGTTTCCAAACCTGCGATTCCCCCGCATGCGCGGGCGACCGAAACCGAGGATCGGACCGGTTCCCATCGCGGCGGCGAGCACTTCGCGCACCACGGGAACCGCCGCCGACTGTCGCGATTGAAAGGGTTCTGGGGATCGACAACTGGGAGGGTCTCAATGATCCCGATGCGGCCGAGATCATCAGGGACGACCGCGGGCTGCAGTTCACCCCGAGATGCTCGCAGTGGTCCAGCCGCAGCTGGACCCGGTCACGCCGAAGCGGCCACCTACATCCTGGACGTGCTGGAGCAGGGCGTGCTCGCACCGCCGCAGCCGGCCGGTGGTGCGGAGATGAACAACGTCTCCCAGCGGATGGAGACCGACATCCTGTTCGGCAACCGCACCGTGGAGGAAGCGGGGAGTATTGGATCGAGTATATGGAGGACCACCTCAGCTGATTCCGGCCCGGCGCGCCCCCTCGCTGCACCGCACGGCGCGCGCCGGGCACCACCACCGACCGGAAGAATCCCATCGTGACGATAGAGCAGTCGCTCATGCGGCTCCGCGCCGCCGATCCCGCGCCGCAACGTGCCGGCCTCCAGGGCCCCCTGGCCGAGCAGATCGAGGCCGCCGGCGTCAACTTCGCCGCCGTGGGCGGGCCGGTCCAGGACCGCTGGGTGCAGGCGCTGGGCGAACTCAACCAGTGCGTGCGCCCCCTGGCCGGCGGTCCGGCGGTGCTGCATGAAGGGGGCACGTACGACGGGTGCTGGCTCGAGTCCACCGGCACCATCAGTGCCGAGGTCCTGTCCCGGTTCGCCCCCGGCGTCGCCGAGGACACCTTCACCCTGTTCGCCCACCATCAACGCGACGACGGCCTGCTGCCCTACAAGGTCAGCCCGGAGGGGCCGGCATACCGTCAGATCCAGATCGTCACCCCGTTCGCCCGGTCCGTGTGGCGCCACTACCGCCTGCATCACGGTGCGGAGCCATCCGCTGCCCGGGGCTGGCTGGCCACCATGTACGCGGCGATGTCCCGCAACGACGCCTGGCTTGCCCGGCACCGCGACACCCGTGGCAGCGGTGCGGTGGAGGCCTTCTGCACCTACGACACCGGGCACGACCTGTCCCCCCGCCACTGGTTCACCCCCGAGCACTGCCACGAGGGCGAGGCGAGCCGATACGACCCGGAGTCGGCCACCATCCCGTATCTGGCCCCGGACCTGACCGCGAACGTGACGTGCCAACGCACCTACCTGGGCCGCATCGCCACCGAACTCGGCGCCGAGGACGCCCCGTGGCTCCGCGCCGCGCAGGCCTCGACGGCGGCGCTGTTCGAGCACTGCTTCGACGCCGCCGAGGGCACCTTCTTCGACCGGGACGCCACCGGGGCGCTGGTACGGGTGAAGTCGGACGTGCTGATGCGGGTGCTGGCCTGCGAGATCGGCGACGGCGACTTCTTCACCGCCGCGCTGCGCCGATACCTGATGAACACCACCGCGTTCCTGTCCCATTACGGGTTCACCTCGGTGGCCATGGACGACCCCCGCTTCAACGGCGACCACACCCGCAACACCTGGGCCGGGCCGGTGAACTTCCTCACCCAGATCCGCGCCCCGCACGCCTTCGACCACCACGGCCATGGCGCCGAACTGGCACTGGCCACCAGGCCCGTGCTCGCCGCGCTCCTGCGCGCTGACCGGTTCCCCCAGTGCCTCGACCCCTGGAGCGGGGAGGCCGGCTACACCAGTTCCTACTCCCCCGCGCTGCTGTGGCTGCTGGACGCCGTGGAGCGCAACTTCGGGATCCTGCCCACCCCGGCCGGCCGGATCTGGTTCACCTCGATGGCCCCCACCCGTCTCGGTGGTGGCAGCGCCGCCACGGCCACCGCCTACGCGCGCACCGTCGCCGGCGTCCACTACGAACTGGGTAGCGACGACGCCGCCTCGAGATCCTTCCGCGCGGGCAGCCCGCACCTGTCCTTCCCCCGGGGATGGCGGGTGGAGACCGACCTACGCGGCGTGCCCCTCGCCGTCGTCGGCCTGTCCCCGCGCCCGGTGACCGGGGTGCTGACCCACGGGGACCAGCGGTGGGAACTCACCCTGGCCGCGAACCGGCGCGCTGAACTGGACGGCGGCGAGTTCACCGTCGCCTCCGGGCCCGGTTTCGTGGCGCCACGCTCGGGAAGGGCGGCCTGATACGTCGCGGCACGCAGGTGCTCATCGCCCGGGACCCGGCCGAGCCGTTCCTGCCGCAGCGCCGGCGCCGTGGCCCCGAGCGACTCGGAGTGTCCGGACGGCACCCTGCATGTGGCCGACGACGGCGAACCGTGGCTGGTTTTGTGCCACGAGTGGGTGCAGGTCGGCGATAGCAGGATCTGTGCCGCTCTCGGCGGCTGATCCCGCTGTGCCGGCCCGCCCGGCCGGAGGGTGAGACCGATTCGGCCCTTCGCGCCCCGATGCGGCAGGCTCGGTGTCCGGTAGTACGGCGTGCGGAGTATGGATCGGAGGAGCGCGATGACCGGCCTGGAGTTCAGTGTGCTCGGCTGGATCGTGCTGGGCGTCGCGGCTCTGGCGGTCGGGATCGCCAAGACCTCCATCGGTGGTCTGGGGGCGCTGGCGGTGGCCGGGTTCGCGGTGTTCATCCCGGCCCGGGAGTCCACCGCGGCGGTGCTGCTGGTGCTGATCATCGGGGACCTGGTGGCCGTGGCCCTGTACCGGCGCAGTGCGGACTGGGCGATGCTTCGGCGGTTGCTCCCGGCGGTCCTGCCCGGCATCGGGGCCGGCGCGCTGATCATGGCTTTCATCGACGACCGCACCATGACGCTGCTGATCGCCGCCTGCATCCTGGTCGCGCTGGCCATCCAGATCGTGATGCGCAGACGGCAGGCTCATGTCCCGGCGCAGGCACCACATCCCGAGGCCGCACCGCTCCTGGGGACCACACCGAACCTGGGGGCCACCCTCGGTACCGGGTTCGCGGCCGGCTTCACCACGATGGTGGCCAACGCCGCCGGCCCGGTGATGGCGCTGTACCTACTGGCGGTCCGGGCGGACAAGATGCGTTTCGTGGGCACCATGGCCTGGTACTTCCTGATCGTGAACGTGGCCAAGGTGCCGTTCTCGATCGGGCTCGGGCTGATGACCACCACCACGTTGTGGCTCACCCTCGCGCTGGCGCCGGCAGTGCTGGTCGGCACCTGGATGGGCCGCACGTTCCTGCGCCGCCTGCCCCAGCACCGGTTCGAGACCCTGACCCTGGGCGCCTCCCTGCTGGCCGGAGTAGTGCTCATGGTGCGCGGGCTGATCTGACCCCGGCAGTGGCACAGTAGGAACATGTGCGGACGCTACGCCTCCTTCCGGAGCGCCCAGGACCTCGCCGATACCTTCGACGTGGAGCAGATCAGCGACGCCGCGGCCCGGGTCGCCGCCGGGTACAACATCGCCCCCACCGATCCGGTGCGGGTAGTGCTGGAGCGCCGCGACGGCGGCGAGTCCTCCTCCCGGGACGGTGCCGGGCAGGCGACCCGGGCGATGCACGTGGCCCGCTGGGGCCTGATCCCGCACTGGGCCAAGGACCCCACCATGGGCGCACGGATGATCAACGCCCGCAGTGAGTCGGTCGCCGAGAAGCCGGCCTTCTCCAAGTCCCTGGCCCAGCGCCGCTGTCTGGTGGTGGCCGACGGGTACTACGAGTGGCACACCGCCCCGGATCCGGCCGGGGGGAAGAAGCCGGTCAAGACCCCGTACTACATCCATCCCACCGACGGCGCCCCGATCGCGTTCGCCGGGCTGTACTCCTGGTGGCCGGACCCGACCAAGGCCCCCGACGACCCCAGCCGGTGGGTGCTGTCCGCCACGATCATCACCCAGGCAGCCCGGGACGGCCTGGAGCAGATCCACGACCGGGAGCCGGCCGTGCTGGACCACGATCTGGTCGGTGCCTGGATCGACCGGGACGCCGGCACCGAGACGGCCCTGGACATCCTCTCCCGCCCCTGCCCGCCGCTGACCTGGCACGAGGTGGACCGTGCCGTGGGTTCGGTGCGCAACCAGGCCGCCCACCTGATCGAACCGGTCTGAGCCTGCACCCACGTGTTGACCCCGGGTCCGACCGCGGGTGGACGCTGCGCCGGGGTGGTCGGGCCTATCGTGGCGCCATGACGCATGCGGACCACCAGCGCCGGGGCCTGCCGCACCCCGGCGCCGTGGCGTTGATCCGCCCCACCAGGCCGCGGTCGAGCGACGTCATCCTGGCCATCGGCGCGTTCCTTCTGCTCGGCCCGCTGACGTACGGCCTGGCCGGGGGCGTGGGCCCCACCACCGTCGCAGCGGGCCTCGGGGCGGTCGTCGCCTCGGTGGCGATGCCGGGCGCGCTGGCCTGGCGCCGCTCCCACCCGGCGATATCGGCCATCGTGGTTTACAGCGGCGCGCTGCTGCACTTCGCCACCGGGACCCCGCTGCTCCCGGCCGATGTGCTCATCTTCGCCGCGCTGTACTCCGTCACCGTCTACGGGCCGCGGTGGGCGCGCCTTGCCGGGCTCGGCGGCGCGCTGCTGGGTTGCCTGCTTCTGGCAGTGGCGAGCATGACCTTCTACGGATCAATGAGCCTGGCCGAACTGGACACGGAGAGCATCCTCACCGGCGGCATATCCTTCGCGCTGCCCGCCGCACTCGTGCTGGCCGTCTGGGCCCTGGCCCTGGTGCGCAAGGCCCGGGTGCAACAGCTGGAGTCCTTCGCCGAACGTGCCCTGCGGCTGGAGATCGAACGCGACCAGCAGGCCCAGATCGCCACCGCAGCCGAGCGGGCCCGGATCGCCCGGGAGATGCACGACGTGGTCGCCCACTCCTTGGCCGTGGTGATCTCGCAGGCCGACGGCGGCCGGTACGCCGCGGCCGGCGACCCCAGGGCCGCCGAGGCCGCCCTGAGCACCATCGCCGAGTCCGGCCGCACCGCGCTGGCCGACCTGCGCCGCATCCTGGGCGTCCTGCGCGAGGGCGGCGCCGGACCCGAGTTCGTGCCCCAACCGGGCACCGATGACCTGGACACGCTGCTCACCCCGGTGCGCCAGGCCGGCTTACAGGTGTCACTGGGACGCTCCGGCACCCCGCGCCCCGTTCCGGCCAGCACCGGGCTGAGCGTGTACCGGATCGTGCAGGAGTCCCTGACCAACGTGCTCAAGCACGCCGGGCCCGGCGCCCAGGTCCGGGTGCACCTGGGCTGGCACCCCACCCACCTGGAGGTGTGGGTCATCGACGACGGCTACGGCGCGGCGGCTCCGCCCGGCGCAGGCCACGGCCTGTCCGGGATGCGCGAACGTGCCACGATGGCGGGTGGCGACCTCACCGCCGGCCCCGGACCCACCGGCGGCTGGCAGGTGCATGCCCGCCTCCCGGCACCCGCCTCCGGGCAACCACCCGGCGCCGGGCCCGCAGCACAGAAAGAACAGGAGCGCAGATGAGCGAGAGCGCGCAGACCATCCGGGTCGGGCTGGTCGACGATCAGCATCTGGTCCGCGCGGGCCTGGCGATGGTGATCAACTCCCAGCCGGACATGGAGGTGTCGGTCGAGGCCGGCGACGGCGCGCAGGCCCTACGACTGCTGGGGTCCCACCCCGTGGATGTAGTGATGATGGACGTCCGGATGCCGGCGATGGACGGCATCGCCGCCACCGCCGAACTCACCGGCGGGGGCACCGCCGGCGACGACAGCGGTCCCAAGGTCATCATCCTGACCACCTTCGACCTCGATGAGTACGTGCTGCGAGCGATCAAGGCCGGTGCCAGTGGGTTCCTGCTCAAGGACACCCCGCCGGAGCAGATGCTCGCGGCCGTCCGCACGGTGCACTCCGGTGACGCGGTGATCGCTCCCTCGGCCACCCGCCGGCTACTCGGACAGTTGGCCACCATGGCCCCGGCGCAGGAGCGGGCGCCGGCGCAGGTGCTCGAGGTGCTGACCAGCCGGGAGCGGGAGGTGCTGGAACTAATCGCACGCGGTCACACCAACACCGAGATCGCCGCCCGGCTCTATGTCGCCGAGGCAACCGTGAAGACCCACGTGGGCCGGGTGCTGGCCAAACTCGGCGCGCGCGACCGGGTCCAGGCCGTGGTGATCGCCTACGAGACCGGGTTGGTCCACGCCGGCAATTGAGCCGGCAAGCGCACGGCCACATCGCGCAGTACGGTCGCAGCATGGCCACCTTCAGCGAGCGCCCGCACCGCCCCACCGACCCGGTGGTGGCCGCGATGAGGGCGATCGAGCGCGCCGACTTCCTGCCGGAGGCACTGCGCGATCAGGCCCACCAGGACCACCCGTTACCGCTGGCCGACGGTTCCACCAATTCCCAACCCAGCACCGTACGACGGATGCTGCAGGCCCTGGACGTCCGCCCCGGTCACCGGGTGCTGGACATCGGTTCCGGGTCGGGCTGGACCAGCGCCCTGCTGGGCCAGTTGACCGGGCCCGGGGGCGAGGTCCTGGGCCTGGACCTCACCGATTTCCTGGTCGGTTTCGCCCGCACGGCACTGAGTGGGTACGACCTTCCCTGGGTGCGCGTCGACTTGGCCACACCCGACGTGCTGGGCACGCCCGGACGTACCTGGGACCGGATCCTGGTCTCGGCCGACGGCGGCCAGATCCCGACCGAACTGGTCAGCCAGCTCGACGACGGCGGTCGCATGGTCATTCCCGCGGCCGGACGGATGGCTGTGGTCACCCGGGCCGGTCAGGAGGTCCGCACCGAGCATCTGCCCGGGCAGTGGGCCTTCGTCAGGCTGCGTTGACCTCCCCCGTGGGTCGGTGACCCGCCCCGGCGTCATCCCGGGGGATGAGAGACGAACCCGTCCACGGCCCGATGTGACCGAGGCGGCGCAGATCTAACGTCTCCAACATGAGAACCGATGAGACCACCGCGGTACGCGCGGCCGACCTGACCAAGATCTATGGTCGCGGGGAGGTGTCCGTGCGCGCCCTGGACGCCGTGAACATCTCCTTCGCCGCCGGCAGATTCTCCGCCATCATGGGCCCCTCCGGATCCGGTAAGTCCACCTTGATGCACTTGCTGGCCGGGTTGGACTCGGCCACCTCCGGTCAGGCTTTCCTCGGCGACACCGACCTGACGGCCCTGTCCGATGCGGCACTGACCAAGGTACGCAGGGACCGGATCGGGTTCGTCTTCCAGAGCTTCAACCTGCTTCCGATGTTCACCGCAGCACAGAACATCGCCCTGCCGAGCCAACTCGCCGGGCGCACGGTGGACCCGGACTGGCTGGACCTGCTGACCGCATCCTTCGGCCTGGACGAGCGGCTGCATCACAAGCCCCACGAACTCTCCGGCGGACAGCAGCAACGGGTCGCGATCGCCCGGGCCCTGTCCACCCGGCCCGAGGTGATCTTCGCCGACGAACCCACCGGCAACCTGGACTCCCGCTCCGGCACCGAGGTGCTGGCGTTCCTGCGCCGCAGTGTGCGCGAACTCACCCAGACGGTGGTGATGGTCACCCACGACCCCACCGCCGCCGCCTACGCCGACGAGGTGGTGCTGCTGGCCGATGGGCGCATCGCGGGCGCCATCACCGACCCCACCGCGGATTCGGTGATCGCCGGGCTGGAGTCGCTGCGTCCCACCGTGGGGGCCCGCTGATGTGGCGCGTCGCGCTGCACCAGATGCGCTCCTCCGCCGGGCGGCTGGGCGCAGCCGCGCTGGCGATCGTGCTCGGTTCGGCATTCGTGGCGACCACCCTGCTGGCCGGGGCCACGGTCGAGGCCACCACGCACAACACCATGGCAGCCGGCTACGCCGAGGCGGACCTGGTGATCGGCTCGGGCGGGATGAGCCTGGACCAGGTGCACGAACTGGGTCAGGTGGACGGGGTCACCGCGGTGAACCCGGTCTCCCGAGCCTTCATCGACCTGCACGCCGGTGAGCGTAGCGAGTGGGCGATGATGGGTCCGGTCCCCTCCGATGCCCGGCTGTCCGTGCCCACCCTGACCGACGGTGCGCTCCCCGAGGCTGAGGGCCAGGTGGCCGTGGTGGCCGACCTCGCCCAACGGCTGGGTGCCGGGCTCGGCGACGAGATCACCCTGACCTGGGAGGATCCGGCAGGTCTCGACGACGGCGCGGAGCCCACCGAACACGAACGCACGGTGCAGGTCGTGGGACTCCTCGAGGCACCGTCGTCCTTCTTCGCGATGGCCCAGCAGGTCCTGACCGATGCGGTCACATTCGAGGCGTGGGACCGCACGGGTGGCGCAGCGGACCGGCTGCACTTCACCGAGGCGGTCGTGCTGATGTCAGGCGACGCCGACCTGGCCCAGGTGCGCACCGGTCTCGAGGAGAGCCTCCCGGGCGTCACGGTGCAGACCGTCACCGAGCGGGCTGAGGACATGGCCGCGGATTTCACCGGGGATGGCATGCTGACCGCTCTGGGCCTCGCATTCGCCGCGGTGGCTCTCGCCGTGGCTGCGCTGGTGATCGCCAACACCTTCACCGTGCTGATCGCCCAGCGCACCCGCACCCTGGCCCTGCTGCGTTGTGTCGGTGCCTCCAGAGCGCAGATCCGCCGCTCCGTGCTCCTCGAGGCCGCGGTGCTGGGCCTGCTCGCCGCCGCGGTGGCACTGGGGTTGGCCGTGGCCGTGGTCGCCGGCGGGCTCAACCTGCTCGCGGGGGCGAACGACGAGGTGCCCCTGGACACCACGGTGCACCTGAGCCCGGGCATCGTGGCGGCCACCTTGCTCACCGGCCTGATCGTCACCGTGGGAGCCTGCGCGATCCCGGCTCGGCTGGCCACCCGGGTGGCACCACTGGCGGCCCTGCAGCCGGTGGAGGGAAAGCCCGAGCGCCGCGCCGGACGAGCACGCATCGCACTGGCGATCGGTTCCCTGGTGACCGGCGCGGCGCTGCTCGCCGGCGCCCTCGTCCTGTCGGTCGGGGCTGGTGAGGGTTCCGACGCGGTGTTCCTGGCCCTGGGGATCGGCGTGCTCGGGGGGCTGTTGTCGCTGCTGGGGCTACTGATCGGGGCGATGTTCATCGTGCCCGCGCTGATCCGTCTCAACGGCCGCCTCCTGGGCCGATCGGTGCCGGCACGGCTCGCTACCGCCAACGCTGTGCGCAACCCGCGGCGCACCGGCGCCACCGCATCGGCCCTGATGATCAGCGTGGCGCTGGTGGCCATGATGTCCACTGGTGCGCTGACCGCACAGGAGTCCCTGTCGCGGAACCTGGACGAGCGCTTCGGCGTCGACCTGACCATGTCGGTTGGTCACAACGGCGCGGAACCTTCTCGCGGGCAGGTGCAGGTCCTCGCCGACCATCCCGACATCAGCGAGACAGTCCTGATCGAGCAGGCCGTCGTCGAACTCCGCTCGGCGCGCACCGGCACCGAGACCACCCAGTTCGTCGGCGCTGTGGCCGAGGGCAGCCTCGAGCAGGTGGTGCGCGATCCCGACCTCGCCGGGGGCATCCCCGAGGGGACCGTCGTGCTGCCGCACAGTCACCACGACTGGTACGACCTGGAGGACGAGGACGAGGTCACCATCACCGCCCAGGACGGCACCGAGGTGTCCTTGCGTGTCCACCTGTCCGGCATCCCGGGCACCGCCCTGGTCTCACCCGAGGTGCTGGCCGAACTCGACGAGTCGGCACAGATCACCACGGCCTGGGCACGCTTTGCCGACGGCGCCGACGAAATGGATGTGGTCCGTGAGGTGCAGACGGCCCTGACCGATCTGCAGGCCGCCTCACCCGGGAACCCCACCGCGTGGCTGGGCGGCAGCGGTGTGGAGCGGGCCGGGTACCAAGAGGTGATCAGCACGTTGCTGGCCATCGTCGTCGCCCTGCTCGGGGTGTCGGTGGTGATCGCCCTGGTCGGGGTGGCCAACACACTGTCGTTGTCCGTGCTGGAACGACGGCGGGAGTCAGCCACGCTGCGGGCCATGGGACTGTCCCGGGGTCGGCTGCGCGGCATGCTCGCGGCCGAGGCGGTGCTGATCTCCTTCGCCGGCGCCGTGATCGGGATCGTCGCCGGTGTGGCGTACGGCTGGGCCGGTTCCACGGTGATGCTCTCCGGACTCGGGGACGTCACGCTGATGGTGCCCTGGCGCGACCTGGGCCTGGTCCTGGCCGGTGCCCTGGCCGCTGGTCTGGCGGCCTCGGTGCTGCCGGCCCGGTCAGCGGTGCGTGATGCCCCCGTGGTGGCTCTGGCCGGCCCCTAGCACCGGGACGCGGTTGTGGATCACCGATCCCGGTGTCCACAACGCCCCGGCCGGTCCCGTGTACCGGCCGGGGCACCCGCGCAGGCTGAGGGATATGGCCGACGACGACGCAGCCCGGGTCCGTGGGGCGATGCGCACCCACGTGCACATCGCCGTGATCGCCGGGCCCGATGCCGGCTGGGTCGCCGGTCTGGACAGTCGGGGAATCATCGTGGGCCGCGGTGCGGATGCGGGTCTGCGACTGTGTGATGCGCACCTGTCCCGGAACCACCTGCACCTGCGGCACCGAAGCGGGCGGATACAGGTCCGGGACCTGGATAGCGCCAACGGCTCACGGTGGCGCCCGGCCCGTGGGCGTTCGCGGGCACAGTCGGCCCCGGGTGCTGGGGGCTCGGGCCTGCGATGGCGGCGGCGCAGCCGGCGCGTCACCGGCCGCTGGCGGCGGATACGGGCCGGGGACCTGCTGCACGTGGGCACCAGCACCCTGCAGGTCCGTCCGCACCCGTCGTTACGCGCAGCCGAACCCGCACGTGCGCGGGCCGGCAGCGTGGATCCGGCCATGCCGGGAATGGTGCTGCCTTTACTGATGAGCGTAGGGATGGTGCCGGCGCTGTTGGCCGGTGGTGCCGGCCTCTGGCGGCTGCTGCCGTTGTTGCTGATCCCGATGGGGCTCGCCCTTGCCTGGCCGGCCCTGAACCGGCGACGACGGCGCCATCGGCCGCAGGGACCGGAGGCGCCCACCGGTTCCGGCCCGACCGGCCCGCTTGGCCCGAGCAGCCCGGACGCCCCGACCGGGTGTCCGCGCGTTGATGACCCGGCCGCGCTGATCGTGGCCGCCCAGCGCGGGAGCCTCGTCCCCGCACCGGGGCAGTGCCCGGCCGAGGAGGCGGGATGGGACGTCGGCACCGCGGACGCGGGTCTGCCGGCGGTGCCCGCCCACGGGGGCCGGTCGGGAACCCGCCGGGCTGGTTGCCTGCCGGTCCCGGCCGATGGTGCCGGCGTGGCCCTGGTGGGCGGCCGAGCGGAGAGTGAGTCCCTAGCGCGCTACCTGCTCTGCCAACTCGTGGTGCGCTCCCCACCCGGGCACTGGCGGACCGAGGTGCCCGACGGGTGGGCCTGGGCGACGGCGCTGCCGGACAGCGGTGATGGACCTGCCCGCGTGCTCCGGGTGCTGGAGGCCGAGGACGCCGCAGACGGAGCCGACGTCGCGGCGGCGCACCTGGTGCTGGCCCGCCACCTGGGGCAGGTGCCGCCGTGGTGCGCCCGGATCATCCAGGTGCGGCCCGGTCACGACCGCCGGGTCTCCTCCCGGTGGGCGGGTGCCGTGTGCTCGGTGCTGGCCACCGGCGCACACGCGGTGGTGGCCATCCCCCGGGTGGCACCGCTTGCCGAACTGATCGGCCCGCATACCGCCACCGACATCGGGCAGCGGTGGCGCAGCGCCGACACCGGTCTGGCCGCCCACATCGGCCACGACGGCAGCGGCCCGGTGTGCCTCGACCTGGTCCGCGAGGGTCCGCATGCCGTGGTGGCCGGCACCACCGGGTCGGGCAAGTCCGAACTGCTGCTCTCCTGGGTGCTGGCACTGGCCGCGCGGTACCCACCGGGGAACCTGGCGTTCCTGCTGGTGGACTACAAGGGCGGTGCCACGTTCGCCCCGATCAGCCCGTTGCCACAGGTGCTGGGGGTCCTCACCGACCTGGACGGGTCGGCCACCTCACGAGCGCTGGCCAGTCTGCGCGCCGAACTGCTCCGGCGCGAGCAGATCCTGGCCCGGGCGGGCGCGACGAACCTGGCCGAGTACCAGCGCGGCCGTCCCGACGGCGAGGGCGGCGGCGGGCGGCTGCCACGGCTGATGGTGATCGTCGATGAGTTCCGCGCGATGTCCGATGACCACCCCGAGCATCTGGACGACCTGGTCCGCCTGGCTGCTCAGGGGCGGTCCCTGGGGATCCACCTGGTGCTGGCCACCCAGCGCCCAGCCGGAGCGATCAGCGCCGACATGCGCGCGAACCTGACCACCCGGCTTTGCCTGCGCGTCCTGGAGGAGGCCGACTCCACCGACACGATCGGCATGACGGCCGCGGCCCGGCTGCCGGCGGTACCGGGTCGGGCGATCCTGCGCACCGAGACCACCACCACCTTCCAGTCGGCCTGGGGCGGGGATACCGCTGCGGTAGGGGAACTGGTGGACGCCATCCGATCCGCCGCCGAGGACCTGATCAGGACCGAGCCGTGGCGAGCGGATCTTCCCCCGCCCTGGGCGCCGCCGTTGCCGGAGTCCCTCACGGTTACCGAGTTGCCGGCTGGCCCGGCGCAGGGCTGGCTGCGCACCGACCTGCCCGAGGAGCAACGTCTGGGCGTGGGCACCCTGGACCTGCCGGCCAGCATCGTGATCAGCGGGCCACCCGGTTCGGGCCGGTCCACGGCCGCGGCGACGTTGGCCGGCCTCGCGCTGCGCCGGGGCGTGGCAGTCCATGTGCTCGCCGAGGACCCCCTCATCCCCGAGACCGCGCCCGCAGCAGGAACCTGGTGCGCCAGTGCCGATGTGCGCCGGGCCGGGCGGCTGCTGCACCTGCTGGCCGGCCGCCGCGGCGCTGAGATGCTGGTGATCGACGACGTCGACGCCTGGGCCGGCGCACTCGATGAGGTCGCCGGTGCCGGCGCGGGCACCGACCTGATCGCCACGCTGCTGCGCCGGGCGCGCCGCAGGGGTCTGTCGGCGGTGCTCACCGCCCCGGTACCGGCGCACCGCTGGGCCGCCCAGGTGGACCAGCACCTGGTGCTGGCTCCCCGCGATCCCGCCGACGCCGCGCTGGCCGGGGTGCCCAAGGAACTCACCGGCAGCGGCTGGCCACCGGGGCGTGGGGTACTGCTGACCCCCCGCACCTCGGTGGTGTGCCAGGTGGCACTACCGGAGGATGCCGGCGCCGAGACGTGGCCCCCACCGGACGGGCCGGTCCTGCGCCTGCGCCCGCTGCCGCAGGAGGTGGCGCTGACCGATCGTCCTGCCACCCCGGAACAGCCACAACGCATCTGGCTGGGCATCGGCGATGACGACGCCACCTGGGTGGGTGCTCACCTGCCGCCCGGCGCCACCTGGCTGATCGCCGGTATGCCCGGAAGGGGCCGCAGCACCACGCTGGCCACGATCGGTGCCCAAGTACGTCAGCGCACTGACGTGCTGATGATCGACGACGTCGACCGGCTCACGCCCGCCCAGGTCACCCGGACCCTCACTCTCCTGGCCGACCGGACCCGCGTCGTCGTAGGGGCAGCACACCCGGACCGGTTGCTGAACACCTACCACGACCTGGCGGCTCGCCTGCGTGAAGCCGACGTCGTGGTGGCGCTCGGTGCGGTCAGCCCGCACCTGACCGGCGTGGACATCCGGAGCCGGCTGGACCCCGACCCGGAACCGGGGCGCGGCGTGTTGGTGGAAGGCCCACGGGTGGTTCCGGTGCAGGTGGCCCGCCCCGATGGGGTCGAGGCGACCTAGAGCACCGCGTCGGGACGGCCACCGCGATCGGTCGCCGCACGGGAGGACGGCGCGAGCACCCCGGCAATGATCACCAGCGACATCACGATCGGTACCACGGTGGCCCACCACTCCTGGCCGCCCAGACCGCTGACGCCCACCGCCAGCAGCAGCAACTGCCAGGTGACCACGGGCCCGCGGCCCCACCGCTTGCCCTGCCACAACCCCCAGCCGGCGGCACCGACCAACAGGGCCAGCCCCAACAGCACCACCGCGAGTGTGACGATCGTGACCTGCTCAAGGCTGGCGGCACGGAGCAGTCCGCCCAGACCGCCGATCGCCAGGACGATCAGACCGAGCACCTGCAGCCCGACCAGGACCAGGGCCACCGTCAGCAGGATCGGGCGCGGAGACGGTGACTTCTCGGGCATGGCCCTACCCTAATGGGGGTATTCCGGGGCAGGGCCTGCGCTCGGATTCGGCACCTTCTCATTCCATGGAATGTGAGGGATGTCTCACGACGGTGCAGTGGAAAGCTACCGGCTACCCCTTGTGAAACAGCACGTGTCGTGTGAACCTAAAGAAGGACTTTTTACCGAGCCGATCAACGCGTCCCGCACACCCGCTCAGCGGTCGTCGAGCACAGCCTCAGGCTGTCACCGCGTTGATCGTCATGCCTACCAAGGAGTGCACCACAGATGGATTGGCGTAATCAGGCTGCCTGTCTGAACGAGGACCCCGAACTCTTCTTCCCGATCGGGAACACCGGGCCCGCCCTCGTTCAGATCGAGGAAGCCAAAGGCGTCTGCCGGCGCTGCGACGTTATCGACACCTGCTTGAAGTGGGCGATGGAATCCGGCCAGGACGCTGGTGTCTGGGGCGGGATGTCCGAGGACGAGCGCCGGGCGCTGAAGCGTCGCACCGCTCGTGCACGGCGCGCGGGTTGAGCCGACTCCACACCTGACAGAACGAGCCGGCCGGATCTCGACAGGGATCCGGCCGGCTTTTTCTTACGTCTCTGCCAACCGGCTTTTCCAACCATGGTTGTTTTTCTTCACCGGCACGTCTGCTTCTTGATCAGCCGGCATCGCGGACGTCGGCCAAGGTGGCCCTCAACGTCACCGAGGTGCCCCCGCCCTCGAGGGGTTCCCACTCGATCGAGCCGTCGAGTTCGGTGGCCACCAGGGTCCGCACGATCTGCGTTCCCAGCCCGTCGGCTGCCTGCTCCGCGTCCATGCCCACGCCGTCGTCGCTGACCCGCACCCGCAACTGGTTGCCCGCACGCCTGGCGTCGATCCGAACCGTCCCGTTCTGGCCCGCCAGCCCGTGCTCGACGGCGTTGGTGACCAGTTCGGTCAGCACCACCGCCAGCGCGCTGGCGTCGGTGGCCGGCACCCGGCCGAACTCCCCGGTGCGTTCGGTGACCACCCGGGCCTCACCGGAGGCCACATCGGCGGCCATCCGCAACGTGCGTCCGAACACCGCGTCGAAGTCGACCGCCTCATCGATGGTCTGTGACAGCGCCTCATGCACCGTCGCGATCGTCGCGACGCGGCGCATGGCCTCCTCCAGCGCGGTGCGCGCCTCGCTCGAACCGGTGCGGCGTGCCTGGAGTCGCAGCAGAGCCGCCACTGTCTGGAGATTGTTCTTCACCCGGTGGTGAATCTCGCGGATGGTGGCGTCCTTGGTCAGCAGTTCGCGTTCCTGGCGCCGCAATTCCGAGACGTCCCGGATCAGCAGCACCGCCCCGGTCCGTTCCCCGTGTTCGGTGATCGGCAACGCGCGAAGGGACAGCGACACCCCGCGCGCCTCGACCTCGGTGCGCCAGGCGGCCCGGCCCATCACTACCAGCGGCAGCGACTCATCCACCGGGGAGGAGTCCTCGATCAGCGGGGTGATGACCTCCGCCATCGACACGCCCACGATCTCATCGGTCACGCCGAGCCGGTGCAGCGCGCTGACCGCGTTCGGGCTCGCGTACAGCGTCTCGCCCTCGGCGTTCAGGCGGACCAGGCCATCGCCAACCCGTGGCGCGCCCCGGCGCGGACCGGTAGCGGCATGGGCGAGCGGGAACTCGCCACGGGCGATCATGGCGCACAACTCATCGGCGGACTCGACGTAGTTCAACTCCAGCCGCGACGGGGTGCGGTTGCCACCCAGGTAGGTCTGCCGGGCGACGACGGCCAGAGTGCGCCCACCGCGCACCACCGGGATCGCCTCCTCCCGGATCGCGAAGGAACCCTCCCAGCGTGCCTCCCGCAACCGGGACTGCGTCTTGGACTGTGCGGCGGCCAGGAGCATCGTGCGCAGGCCGGGCGGGGCCGACTGGCCGACCACGTCGTCGTGATGGACCGTAGCCCCGGTGGACGGGCGGGCGTGGGCGATCGCGACCACGTCGTCGTCCTTGGTGGGAAGCCAGAGCACCAGATCGGCAAAGCCCAGATCGGAGATCACCTGCCAGTCGGCGACCAACAGGTGCAGCCACTCGACGTCCTGCGCTCCGAGGTCACTCATGCGGGCGATCAATGCACTCATCGTGGACACCGGACCACCCTACTTCCAGCACGGGCTCCGGCCGTGCGCACCTGGTGACCGGACGGGCGGGGGTATCGTGGCCCTATGCGCTTCGAGGTCACGCACGACTACCCCGCCGATCCGGCCCGTGTGGCCCGGATGCTCGGTGACGAGGACTACCTGCGTGACAGCGCCCGCGCCTCCGGTTCGGTGTCCGCGCGGCATGAGGTGGCCCACGGTGAGGACGGCGCCTTCATCGTCTCGGCTACGCGACGGATGCCCACCGACACCATCCCGCACTCCATGCGCTCACTGGTCGGCTCAACGATCGAACTGAAGATGGTGCAGGCCTGGGGCCCGGCAGATGCCGAGGCCGGGCGCACCGCCACCGTGAGCATGGACATCACCGGGGCGCCGGCGCGGTGCACGGCCCGCACGAGGCTGTCCGGCGACGCCGAGACGACCCGGGTCCGGTACGAGGGTGAGGTCAGCGCGCCGATCCCCCTGGTGGGTCCGGCGGTGGAGAAGGCGGTGGTGCAGGCCGTCCAGCGCGTGCTGGAGGCCGAGTACAAGGTGGGACTGGAGCGCCTTGGCGGGTCGTGACCTGTGAGCCCACATCCGGCTCGGGACGGTCTGGCGCACCTGAACCGCCAGAACCTGGCACGCCGGTTTCCGCCCTGGCCGGGACCGCACCGGTTCGATCCCGAGAGTGCCCGCGGGTTCCGACGGGCCGCGGTGCTGGTCCTGCTGGCACCGGCGCAGGAGTCCGACGAGGCACCGGGGGCTGAGGAGTCGGTGCCCGCGGCCGATCTGTTCCTGGTCCAGCGCTCCACCGTACTGCGTGACCACCCCGGGCAGATCTCCCTGCCGGGTGGGCGGATCGAGCCCGGGGAGGACGTCGTCACCGCCGCCCTGCGGGAGACCCACGAGGAGATCGGTCTGCATCCGGACCGGGCAGAGGTGATCGGTGAGTTGCCGCCGGCGCTGGTACCGGTCAGTTCGTTCGTGGTGCATCCGGTGCTGGCCTGGACCGAGGCGTCCGGGTTCGAGCGGGCCCAACCCGGTGAGGTCCTGCATGCGCTGCGCGTCCCGGTAGCCGGTCTGCTGGACCCGCAGCTGCGCCGTTCGGTCCAGGTAGCCGGGTTGACCAGATTCACCTCGGTGGGGTTCCGGCTCCCGGTGGGATGGGTGTGGGGGTTCACCGGGAATCTGCTCGACCACCTCTTCACCCAGTTGGGCTGGACCCGGCCGTGGGATCCGGGCAACCGGTACCTGATGCCGGTAGCGGAGGCGCGTGGACGCGGCGCCGAGCCCATCCCGCGGGACGGCAGCGACGACCTCTCCGGCGCTCGGGAACCGGCCTGAACATCGGGGACGGGCAGGGCCGGCGTCCGGGACGCGAACCCGCGGCCCCGGCCACCGGACTCTCCCGGCCTCAGAGCCGGGTCACCAGGTGCGCGGCGATCAATCCCGCCGCGCCGGGGATCTTCGTGGCCGAGGGGAAGGCGTTCACGTCGATCACCACGGGTCCGTCTGCGGTGATCATCAGGTCCACCCCGCACAGTTCCACACCGACCGCCCCGGCTGCGGCACGGGCAAGGTCGGCGTGGTCGGCCGCAGGGGTGTAGACCTCACCGCCGGACTGCCGGCCGCCGGGCCGGCGGGCGGACCGTACCTGTGCGCCGAAGACGTACATCTTGGCCTCCCAGCCCTCCAGGTGCTCCTGCAGGAGGTAGGGGCCCGGAAACGGGGGCTCGGCCGGAGCGGTGCCGGGCAGGAGCACCCCCGCCCCACGGCCGGCTCGGGCATCGGCGGCTTTGATCACGGCGCCGGCGGCGCGCGCGTCTTGGTAATCAGGCTCCAGGCTCGTGCGGGGCACGGCCAGCCCGGCCCGGGCCAGCACGTCGAGGAGCACGGCGCGACGATGGGTCAGCGCCGTGGCTACGGGATCGTTACAGCACCGCCGGGCCCAGGGCGTCAACAGGTCCAGCACCTCGGGGGCCAGGCCACGCTGGGCGATCAACCGCGCCCCCGTCAGGTCCTGCCGCACCAGCCGCATCTTGCCGTCCACCCGCCACGCACCGTCGTCGGGCCCTGCTTCCCCGCCAGAGCCCGTCGCACCGGAGCTCCCCGCACCGGCGCTCGCCGCCTCGGGCACGAGCGTGCGCACGTCGATCCCGCGCCCGCGAAGGTCCTGGATCGCAGCGGCGATCGTCGGGGACCGCTCGGCCGGCTTGCCGAGAACGAAAACACATGTCACGACCCCAGTCTGGCGTAACGACCCGGTGAGTACGCTTGCCGCCATGACGCTGAAGGAGGAGCGTGCCGCGTGTGAGCGCACGTTCCGTCGCTACGGGCTGCCGTTGCTGGTGCACGATCACTCGGCTCGCCGTGACGTGTTCGGCCGCGCCGCCCCGGTGCTGGTCGCGGTGCTGCTGTTCGAGATATCGGTCGCAGCACGGTTCGATTGGCCGTGGTGGCTCAACACCACTGCGATCCTGCTGGTGCTGCTCGGCCTCTTCCTGGGCTATGCCGGGCTGAACGTGGCCCGGGGGCGCCACTGGTCGACACTGCCGCAGAGCGTGGGTAAGTCCGAGTTGGCGTTCTTCGTGCTGGCGCCGGCGCTGCTGGTGTTCCTCTCCGGTGGGCAATGGCGGGCGGGATTGATGATCGCCGGGTCCAATCTGCTCCTGCTCGGCCTGATCAGACTGGTGGTGCGGTACGGGCTGGCCGCAACCCTGTGGTGGGGCGCCAGCCGGGTGGGCAACGAACTCGGATCCTCGCTGCTGCGCCTGGTGCGCTTCCTGCCGTTGCTGCTGATCTTCTCGATGGCCCTGTTCTACTCAGCGGAGGTCTGGCAGCTCTTCCACCACACCCCCGGTGCCTCGGATGTGGCGCTCGTGGTCTTCTTCGCCGTGCTGATCCTGCTCATCCTTCGGATCCGGCTGCGCACCGAGACCGCACAGATCCTGCGCCAGGCGAAGCGGAACACCCCGCAGGCCGATCGGTTGCCCAGACTGTCCCGGGCCCAGTTGGTGAACGTGGCGGTGATGGTCGCCTCGAACCAGTTGCTCCAGGTGGTGGTGATCAGCCTGGGAGTCGGGCTGTTCTTCTTCGCCCTCGGCGTACTGACCATCACCCCGACGCTGCAGGAGTTGTGGCGGATCGAGGACGGCGGCTGGCAATACCAGATCGTCTTCGGCGACGAGCGGCTCGTGATCACCCAGACGCACCTGCGGGTCTCGGTGGCGATGGCGATGTTCACCGGCCTGTACTACGCGGTCTCGGTACTGACCGATTCGATCTACCGGGAGGACTTCATCTCCGACATCGCCACCAAGATGACGGATGTGAACGCCCACCGGGTGCGATACCTGCAGATCCTGGCCGAGTTGGGCGAGCCGGTTCCGGGTGGGCCAAGTCCCACGGATCGTGTCACCATCGGCACATGAACACTTCGCAGAGCGCGCTATGGGCTGAGCGCACCGGCACCAACACCTACACCGGGCGCAGTTCCACCGGAGCCGAGGTGAAGATCGGTCCGCGGGGAGCCGACGGCACCTTCACCCCCTCGGACCTGTTCGCGATGGGGTTGGCCGCGTGCAACCTGATGAGCGCCGACCGGGCCCTGGCCCGCGCCCTCGGTGACGATTTCGACGCCTACGTCGGCGTGCAGACCACGGCCGTGGCGGGCCAGAACCGGTACAGCCGCGGTGAGGTGGAGATCGTGGTGAACATGGAGGCTCTGGATGAGGACGAGCGCGCCACATTGATCGACCTGGTGCACAAGGCCGTCGACCGCGGTTGCACGGTGGGGCGCACCCTGGACAAGGGCATGCCCCAGACCCTGCGGGTCACCTCCGAGGGGTGAGATCGATGCCGAGCCGGCTGGATGATCTCCTGAACACCGCGGTCACGATCCCCTCGGCGCGGGTGCACTCCTACGTCGATGACATCCGCACGAAACACCCCCAGGCGTCTCCGGAGCAGATCCTGGCCATCCTGCACAGGCGATACCTGCTGGCGGTCGGCGGGTCCGGCGGCGCGGTCGGTGCGGTGGCTGCGGTGCCCGCGCTGGGTACCGGCGCGGCCCTATTGATCACCTCCGGGCAGGTGGCGGCGTTCCTGGGCGCCTCGGGCGTGCTCGCGCTGGGGGTGGCGGATGTGCACGGGATCGACGTCGAGGACGTCCCGCGCCGCAAAGCCGTGCTGCTGACCGCCCTGCTCGGCCCGAAGGGTCCCGAACTGCTCCAGGAGCAGATCGGAGTCACCAGTGTGACCTGGGGCAGGGCACTGATGACGCGGGTTCCGCTGGGCACCGTCAAGGCCGTGAACCGCACGCTCCGCAAACGGGTGATCGCCACCAGCACGGCCAAGGCCGGTTCGATCATGCTCGGCCGGTTGCTGCCCTTCGGTGTCGGCGCGGTGGTGGGGTACACCGGCGGTCGGGTGATGGGCAGGTCGATGATCCGGGGGATCGACTCCGCGTTCGGACCGCCACCCATGGAGTTCACCCGCGAGATCGGCGCCACCCCCAAGTTGATCACCCAACCAGCGCCGCGCGCGCTCGGCACCGCCGGGGCGCCTGGGCCGGGAGCGGACGAGCCCGGCCTACGATGAGTCCCATGGCGGACAGACAGTACGAGGACCTGCTCGACCTGGTGTTGCGAGAGGGTACGGTCAAGTCCGACCGCACCGGCACCGGGACGTTGTCCCGGTTCGGGCACCAGTTGCGCTACGACCTCGCGCAGGCGTTCCCGCTGATCACCACCAAGCGAGTGCACCTGAAGTCGATCGTGCACGAGTTGCTGTGGTTCCTGCGGGGGGACTCCAACATCGCCTACCTGCGCGAGAACGGGGTGCGGATCTGGGACGAGTGGGCCGACGACGACGGCGAACTCGGCCCCGTCTACGGTGTCCAGTGGCGTTCGTGGCCCACGCCCGACGGCGGTCATATCGATCAGATCACCGGTGTCCTGGAACAACTCCGCTCCGACCCGGACTCGCGCCGGATCATCGTCTCGGCCTGGAACGTGGCCGACTTGGATGCCATGGCGCTGGCGCCGTGCCACGCGTTCTTCCAGTTCTATGTGGCCGACGGGAAGTTGTCGTGCCAGTTGTACCAGCGCAGCGCCGACCTGTTCCTGGGCGTGCCGTTCAACATCGCCTCCTACGCCCTGCTCACCCAGATGGTGGCCCAACAGGTGGATCTGGAGTTGGGCGAGTTCATCTGGACCGGTGGCGACTGCCACATCTATGCCAACCACACCGAGCAGGTACGCGAACAGTTGACGCGCGAGCCGTTCGAGTTCCCGCAGTTGGAGCTGCGCAAGGCCGACGACCTCTTCTCCTACCGCTTCGAGGACGTCGAGGTGACCGGCTACCAGCATCACCCCGGCATCAAGGCGCCGATCGCGGTCTGAGTCGACCCGCAGGGACGATGCGCTGGGAGGGGACGTTGCCATGCTGGGAATGATCTGGGCGCAGGCCCATGACCGGGTGATCGGGCGCGCCAACGATCTGCCGTGGCACCTGCCGGAGGACATGGCGCACTTCAAGGCAACCACGCACGGACACCCGGTGATCATGGGTCGGCGGCAGTGGGAATCGCTCCCCCTGCGGTTCCGGCCGCTGCCGGGCCGGCGCAATATCGTGCTGACCCGCCAGGAGGACTACCGCGCACCGGGCGCCGAGGTGGTCCGGGACCTTCCCACAGCGGCGGCGCTGGTGCACGAGAGCGAGGCATGGATCTGTGGAGGCGGCCAGGTCTACGCCCAGGGGATGGACCTGGCTGATGTGCTGGTCGTCACCGAGATCGACCTGGAGGTCGACGGCGACGTCTTCGCCCCACCGATCACTCCGCCCTGGCAGGTGGTCGAGACCGGCGCGTGGCGAGAGAGCGAGTCCGGAATCCGGTTCCGGATCCTGCGGTTCGAGCGGGCTGTACCCGGGGAGTAGGGCGGGGCGCACCGGGGGTGCGGCCGAGCCGCACCGCTCGAGATCCTGGCCGAGTGAGGTGGCCCCGGCAAACGGTTAGAGTGCTCCGGGGAGGAATCCTCCGGGGAGGAAGTCAATGGTGAACGAGCGCGAACGGCAACACCGTGTACCGCCGCTGGTGCCCACTGCCCTGGTGGCCCTGCTCCTGGGTCTGGCGATCCTGGTCGCTCCTTCCATCGGAACCTGGGAGATGGATGCGCGCGAGTTCGAGGTCTCCGCACCGGAGCCGGACCAGGAAGGCCCCCCACCCGAGGAGCAGTCCTACGAGGAGTCCGGGGACGAGACGTTCGAGCCCCCCACAGACGCCGAGCCCATCGAGATCAGCCCGATCTGGGGCCAGCTGCTCCTGGGGCTGGTGATCCTCATGGCGGTGGCCGCTGCCGCGATCGCCATCTGGTTGTTCGTGCGCTATCGCAGGTCGCTCACGCCCGACGTGGGGCGCAGCGACCTGCAGGTGGACGCCGAGGTCGCGCCCGAGGACCAGATCCCCATCCTGACCGAGGCGGCCACCAGTGCGCGGGAGGAGGTGCGCCGGGCAACCGACCCCACCGATGCGATCATCCGTGCCTGGTTGGCCCTGGAGGACGCTGCGGCCCAGTCCGGGATGAGCCGCCGGCCCGCGGACACCCCGACCGACCTGACCGTGGCGGTTCTGACCCGCACCGAGGCCGACCCGGAGGCCACTACCGGCCTGCTCAGCCTGTACCACCGAGCCCGGTTCGGCACCGAGCCGATGAGTCCGGCCGAGCAGAACGAGGCAGTCACCCACCTCGAGGCGCTGGCCCGCAGTTGGGACCGGGTACGGCTATGAGCATCGCGACGTCCGAACCGGTCCGGACCCCGACCCAGCAGTCCCGGCGGTGGATGATCATCACCGCATCGATCGCGGTGGCACTGTCCGGCCTGCTGTACTGGATCGGCCTCAGCGGGCGGCACTCCGTCCTGCTCGGCGTGAGCCTGCTCCTGATCTCCGCCGCCATCCCGATCAGCGGGGTCCCCGCCGTCGTGCGCTTCCGTCGGTTGCCCTACCAGAGCCGCGACGGCGCCCGGCGGGAGGTCTCCACCCTGAGTTGGGCGATCTACGGCAACCGCACCACGCTGCGCGAACCCGCCGTGCGTCGCCTGCACTCAGCGGGAGTGCGAGCCTGCCGCCACGCCGGTGTGGATCTCGAGTCCGGACCGGGGCGCGAGCGGGCCCGCCAGGTGCTGGGTGAGGAGGTCGTGGCATTCCTGGACGACCCGCGCGCCACCCCCGTGGACGCCGGCCGGATGCGCCACTACCTGACCGCTTTCGAACGACTCGACCTCAGAAAGGGCCTGGCATGACCACACCCGTTCCCACCCCGCTCCCCGTGCCGGAGGTATCCCGGCTGGGCAATGACGTCCTGGATCAGGTGGCCGGCGTCGTCGTCGGTATGACCCAGCCGCTGCGCACCGCACTGGCGGCGATCCTGGCCGGTGGGCACGTGTTGTTCGAGGACGTACCCGGGCTGGGCAAGACGCTCGCGGCCCGTGCCCTGGCCGGAGCGCTCGGTCTGGACTTCCGGCGGCTGCAGTGCACCCCGGACCTGCTCCCGGCCGATATCACCGGCTCCTACGTGTTCGATCCGGCGGCCACCGAGTTCACCTTCCGTCCCGGGCCGGTGTTCACCGGGCTGTTCCTGGCCGATGAGATCAACCGCACCGCGCCCAAGACCCAGTCGGCACTGCTGGAGGCGATGGCCGAGCGCCAGGTCAGTGTGGAGGGCACCTCGCACAAGCTCCCCGCGCCCTTCCACGTGCTGGCCACGGCCAACCCGGTGGAGTACGAGGGGACCTATCCCCTGCCCGAGGCCCAGTTGGACCGGTTCATGGTCCGACTGTCCGTCGGCTACCCCGATGCGACCCAGGAGGCCGATGTGCTGGCCCGCCGGATCGCCCGGCGCACCGAGTGGGCCGAGGTGGACCAGGTCGTCGACGACACGACGCTGCTGGCCATGCAGGCCGGGGTGGAGGCGGTGGACGTGGACGCCGACATCCTGGACTACTGCGTGCGGCTGGCCGGGGCGACCCGGGAGCTGAGCACTGTGGAGGTCGGGGCCTCCCCGCGCGGCTCCCAGGCGCTGGTGCTGCTGGCCCGGGCCCGGGCGGTCCTGGACGGACGCGAGTTCGTCACCCCGGAGGACGTCAAGGACGTGGCCGTACCGGCGCTGGCGCACCGGTTGGTGCTCACCCCCGCGGCGTGGGCTGCGGGGGCCTCGGCCGACCAGATCGTGGCGCGTCTGCTCGAGGAGGTCCCCACCCCGGCCACAGCGCGCGCCGAGGCCCCGGTCGGCGCTTCGTCGTGAGTTCCGCGCACTCACCGGGTGCGGGGCCGACGACTGCGCAACCCACCTCTGCCGAGCCGGCCCGGTCCCGCTCTGATGGGCCGGGCACCCCGGGCGGCTCGAGCGGGGCGGCCCGCTCGGGTGAGGCAGGCACCCCGGGCGGCTCGAGCGGGGCGGCTGGCTCAGCCGGGCCGGGCGGTGCGGCGACCGTCTGGGTGCCGGGCACCTCGGCGGTGCTGACCGGGGGTCTGGGGATGGTGCTACTCGTGCTGGGCGTCACGACGTCCCGGCCCGACCTCGCCGCGCTCGCCCTGCCGATGGTGCTCGGGACGGCGTGGGCGTGGTTCTCCCAACCCCGCCAGGACGTGCAGGCGCAGTTGCGGCCGGGCCTGTCCCCGGGCGCCGGCACGGCTCCCGGCGCGCCCGGCACCGCCGAACCGGGCACGGTCGGCGCCACCCTGACCCTGCGCACCCCGCCGGGCACCTCGGTGGTCCGGATGCGGGTGGCCACCAATGGCTATCGCACCACCGAGGCGGTGGTCGTGGCCGAGCCGGACCGCTCCATCGGCATGTCCCTGGAGACCGCTCGCACCGGGGTCCTGGAGTGCTTCCGGGTGGACTACATCGCCACCAGCCACGACGAACTGCTCGCCTCGCACTGCCCCCCTGCCGGCCCGGTGCCGATGATGGTGCGCCCGCCGGCGCGTCCGCTGCGGCGCATGCCGCTGCCGTTCCGGCTGCAAGGGCTGGTGGGACCGCACACCTCACGCCGCGTGGGCGAGGGCATGGAACTGCACGACATCCACGAGTTCACCCCCGGGGACCGGCTGCGCCGGATCGACTGGCGCACCACCGTGCGTCGCTCGTTGGACCCGCGCACCCAGAAGCTGGGCGCGCTGTACGTGCGGCGCACGCTGGCCAGCGCCGACGCCACGGTGATGCTGGTGGTGGACTCCCGCGACGACGTCGGCCCGGACGTGGACACGTGGTCCGGCGGCACCCCGGCCAGGATGACGCACGCGACCTCGGTGGACCTGGCGCGGGAGGCCGCGACGTCGGTGGCCCAGTTCTACCTGAAGGGCGGGGACCGGGTGGGGCTGGACGACCTGGGCAGGCGACGACGCCCGGTGGCCCCGGCCGCGGGCGGCAAGCACCTCGAACGGATCACCCAGCGCCTGGCCCGGATCGCACCGGAGGGCAGCCCGCAGCCACGCCAGCGCTCCCCGAGACTGCCCTCCGGTGCGCTGGCGGTGATCTTCTCCACCTTCCTGGACGACGAGGCCAGTGCCGTGGCCACTCTGTGGCGCTCCCAGGGGCACCGGGTGATCGCCGTGGACGTGCTCCCCGCGCTCAACACCGCACGGTTGGATCCCTACGCTGCCACATCGTTCCAACTGATCCGGCTGGAGCGCGGGTTGCGGCTGGCCGAGCTGCGCCGGCAGGGCATCGACGTGGTCCACTGGGTCGGCGACCCGGACGGGCACGGCACCGCCATGAACCCCGAGGAGGCCCTCATGGTCGCCTCGACGGTGCAGCGGGGTGGTCGCTGATGGGGCGGGTGTCGAACTGGGCGCGCCGGGCCGAGGCGAGCCTGCCCGAGCAGCGGCCGCCGGCGATGCGGCTGCACCTGGGGCCGGTCGTGGCGGCCTGGGTGCTGCGCCTCGCCGCCCTGCTGCTGGCGGTGAGCGCGAGCGTGCTGGTCGCGAGCTCGGTCGTGACGATGGTGCTGATGATCCTGTTCTCGCTGACCGTGGCGTTCTGGCCGGGCTACGGGTTGCCGGTGGGGGTGGCCGCGTTCCTCGGCTGGGGGCTGATGGTCGGGGAGCCCACGGTGGCCGAATCGACCGTCGTGGTGTTCTGCGTGCACGGGTTCCTGGTGCTCTCGCGTGTGGTCGGCGGGGTGAGCTGGGACGCGGTGGTGGAGCTGCGGGTGTTGGCGCGGGTGGGATGGCCGTTCCTGGTACTACAGGTCATCGCGCAGACGTTCATGCACCTGGCCCTGGCGCTGCCGCGGGTCGGGGACTCGGTGGTCTGGATCGCCGTCGTGGTCCTGGCGGTGCTGGTAGGTCTCACTGCGGTGATGGTGCGCGCACTGCGCAGCCTGACATGAGCGCGCACACCGGCCCGGGGATCAACTGGGCGGGCAGCCACGTGTTCGGCGCCCGCACCCTGCACCGCCCGACCAGCCTCGACCAGGCCCGGCGGATCATCGCCGCAGCGCCGAGGATCCGCGCCCTGGGCACGCGGCACTCCTTCAACGCCCTGCCCGACTCCCCCGGTGACCTGATCAGCCTGGCCGGGCTGGAGCCGCAGATCGAGATCGACGAGCGAGCAGGGACTGTCACGGTGAGCGCAGCGGTCACCTACGGCGATCTCGCCGAGGCGCTGGACCGGGCCGGTTTCGCGCTGCACGCGATGGCCTCACTGCCACACATCTCGGTAGCCGGGGCGATCGCCACCGGCACCCATGGCTCCGGCGACGGGGTCAGGAGCCTGGCAGCCGCCGTCGTCGGGCTGGAATTCATCGACGCCCAGGGGCAGGTGCACCGGATCGCCCGGGGCGAGCCGGACTTCGAGGGCGCGGTGGTGAGCCTGGGCGCATTGGGGGTGACCACGCGCGTGACGATGCGGATCGAGCCGGCGTACCGGGTGCGCCAGTGGGTCTTCAACGACGTGCCCTGGGACCTGGTGCTGGAGGACTTCGACGCCCTCACCGCGCTGGGCACCTCGGTCAGCCTGTTCCCCTCCTGGCGGGCCGACTCGGTCGATTCGGTCTGGGTGAAGCGCCGTACCGATGGGCCCGACGGCGGCGCCTCCCCCGGCGTGCTGGGCGCCTATGCGGCGCCGGCCGACCAGCACCCGGTTCGCTCGGCCGACGCGCGCGTGTGCACCCCGCAGCAGGGGGTGGCCGGGCCGTGGCACGAGCGGCTGCCGCACTTCCGGATGGGGTTCACCCCCTCCTCCGGCGCGGAGATCCAGGTCGAGTACGCGCTCCCGCGCGACCTGGCGATCCCGGCGCTGGATGCCTTACGTGGGTCGAGCACCCTGCGCGAGCGGGTCGGTCCGCTGCTGCACATCAGTGAGGTGCGCACGATCGCCGCCGATGACTTGTGGCTCTCCCCCGCCTACCGGCGCCGGAGCATCAGTGTGCACTTCACGATGGGCATGGACCCGGAGCCGGTGGCGGCGGTACTGCCGGTGATCGACGAGGTGCTGGCCCCCTTCGAGGCCCGTCCGCACTGGGCCAAGTGGTTCCGCACCGATCCGCTGCGCCTGGCCCGCCGCTACCCGATGCTGGGGCGTTTTCGCGACCTGGCGGCCCGGTGCGATCCCCACGGGTGCTTCCGCAACGAGTTCCTGGACACCTGGGTCTTCGGGGGCACCGGCGCCGGGCGCTAGTCTCGACGGGGTCCCGTACCGGGGCCGCCCGCACGTGTCCGCAGGAGGGTTCCGATGACCGATCAGAACACCAGTCCCAACCCGGCCGTCCCTGGCGACGGTCCTGGCGCGCCCGCCGACGCCGGCTCCGCGGGGACGATGACCCGCGCCCAGCGCTTGGATCGTCTCCCGTTCGGACGGGCCCACGGGCGCCTCCTGGTCGGTTCGGGGATCGGCTGGGCGCTGGATGCGATGGACGTGGCGCTGATCTCGTTCATCATGGCCGCCCTGGGCATCGCCTGGAACCTGACCAGCACCGAACTCTCGGTGGTGGCCTCGATCGGGTTCGTCGGGATGGCGGTGGGCGCCAGCCTGGGCGGGTTGCTCGCGGACCGGATCGGGCGCCGGCAGGTGTTCGCCCTGACGCTGTTGATCTACGGGCTGGCCACCGGGGCGGCGGCGCTGTCCACCGGCCTGGTGATGCTCATCGTGCTGCGCTTCATCATCGGTCTGGGCCTGGGGGCCGAACTTCCGGTGGCCTCCACCTTGGTGAGTGAGTACGCACCCAAGCGGATCCGGGGCCGGATGATCGTGATCCTGGAGGCGTTCTGGGCGGTGGGATGGCTGGCCGCCGCGGTGATCGGCTACTTCGTGGTCAACCCCGGCACCGGGTGGCGTTGGGCGTTCGTGATCGGGATGGTCCCGGCGGCCTACGCCCTGGTGGTGCGCTACGCGCTGCCGGAGTCGGTGCGCTTCCTGGAACAACGTGGCCGGGAGGAGGAGGCGGAGAGGTCGGTGCGCTACTTCGAGGCCTCCACTGCTACCCCGGCGGCCCCCTCCCCACCGGTGGGAGATCCCGCGCCGCCGCCGAACTGGCGGGAGTTGTGGTCCCCGCGCCTGCGCCGGCGCACCATCGCGATCTGGCTGGCCTGGTTCGGGGTGAACTTCTCCTACTACGGGGCGTTCATCTGGCTGCCCACGCTGCTGCTACAGCAGGGGTATGACCTGGTCCAGTCCTTCGAGTACACCCTGATCATCACCCTGGCCCAGCTGCCCGGGTACGCGGTGGCGGCGATCCTGATCGAGAAGTGGGGACGGCGAGCCACGCTGGCCTCGTTCCTGGGTCTGTCGGCGGTCGCCGCGGTGCTCTTCGGCCAAGCGGATACGGTGGCGACCATCATCGCCGCCGGGATGGCGATGTCGGCGTTCAACCTGGGTGCCTGGGGTGCGCTGTATGCGGTGACGCCGGAGATCTACCCGACCCGGTTGCGGGGCACCGGGTCCGGGAGCGCCGCGGCGTTCGGGCGGGTCGCAGCGATCCTTGCGCCGCTGTCCACCCCCGTGTTCATCTCGATCGGTGGTGCCCCGCTGGCGTTCGGGGTGTTCGCCTTCTTCTTCGTGCTGGCCGGGGTAGCGGCCCTGTTCCTGCCGGAGTGGACGGGCAAGGAGCTGCAGGAGCGCTAAGGCGCCGGACCGTCCCGGACCTCTCCTGCGGCGCGGGTCATAGGCTTTCCTCATGGCAGCAGCGCAGACGGGGTCCGTACCGGAAGGCGACACCTACGGCCGTCAGGGTTTCGGCTCGATGAGGTTGAGCGAGGACGACGCCGGCACTGCTGACCGGGATCCGGTGGCTGTTCTCAACGCCGCCCTCGATCTCGGTGTCACGATGATCGACACCGCGGACGCCTACCAGAACGAGGAGTTGGTCGGCCGCGCGATCAGGACGCGACGCGATGACGTGGTGCTGGCGAGCAAGTTCGGCCTGGTGCGGCGCGATGATCTGGCAGCAGGCTTCGAGGCCCGGGCCGACCCTGCCTACGTGCGGTCGGCGAGCGAGGCGAGTCTTCAGCGGCTGGGAGTCGAGGCGATCGATCTGTACTACCTGCACCTGCGCAGTGAGACGGTACCGATCGAGGACACCGTCGGAGCGATGGCGGAACTGGTCGATCAGGGCAAGATCCGCGCCATCGGGCTGTCCAACGTCACCGCTGAGGATCTGCGGCGTGCCCACGCGGTACACCCTGTTGCGGCCCTGCAGGAGCAATGGTCGTTGGTCCAGCGCGGTATCGAGGATGAATTGCTGCCCACCGCGGCGGAGTTGGGCGTGGTGGTGGTGGCGCACTCCCCGACCGGCCAGGGCCTCCTGCACGCACAGCCGCAGCGCCGCACCGACGGTCCCGTAACCGCCGGGCTCCGGGCAGCGCTGGGTGAGATCGCCACCGGCCACGACGCCACAATCGGTCAGGTCGCGCTGGCCTGGGTGCACCACCGACAGCAGGAACACGGCGTCCGAGTCGTTCCCTTGCCCGGGACCGCGAGCATGCGCCACCTGCACGCGAACGTCGCCGCAGCCGACCTCCGGCTCTCCGCCACCGACCTGCGCCGGCTCGAGACCGTCACCACGGCCGCGAAGGCATGACCGGCCCCGACGGCGGCCCGGACCGGGACACGGCATTGCCTGGGCTGAGGCCGGACCAGCGGCTCCTGGTGCAGCGGTGGCTGCCCGGCGCGCATGTCGTGGCGGACCTGAGTTGGGGGTTGATCGATTCCACGGTGCTGCGGGTCCGCACCCCGGGCATCGCCGAGGACGTCATCGTCAAGGCATGCGGTCCGGGCAACCACCATTTCTCCCGGGAGTTGGACGCCTACCGGCACTGGGTGGGGCCACTGCGCCACCTGGGTGCGGCGCCGGTGCTGCATCACGTGGACGACGACGCACGCGTCCTCGTGGCCGAGTTCCTGCCCGGGGAACTCGTGCAAGGCAACGACTCCGAGCAGCAACCGCAGACCTACCGGCAGGCCGGCGCACTCCTGGCGGCGTTCCATGGTCAGGATCGGCGCATGGACTCCGACCTGGGGATCGAATTCAACACTGCCCGCAAGCAGCGGGCGCTGCGGTGGCTGGCCGGGGAGCATCGCATCCCGTCGGCCACGGTGAGGCGATTGCGTGCCCTGCTCGCCGACCACCCCACCAAAGCGGTGCGGCTCGTGCCCACCCACGGCGACTACCAACCCCGCAATTGGATGGTGCACGCCGGGAAACTCGCCGTCATCGACTTCGGTCGCGCCGGGTGGCGGCCGGCGCAGACCGACCTGGCCCGGCTCGCCGTGCAGCAGTTCCGTACCCGTGGGGACCTGGAACGCGCTTTCATCGAGGGGTACGGGTCCGACCCACGTGGACCGGACTGGCGCTTCATCCTGCTCACCGAGGCGATCGCAACGGCAGCGTGGGCCTATTCGGTGGGCGACGAGGCGTTTGAGGCGCAGGGGCACCGGATGATCGACGACGCGCTGGCACTGTTTCCAAGGCGCTGATCCTGCGCCCGTGCGGGTGCCCTCCGGGGCAGGAGGGCACCAGCGGGCCAACGATCCCGCGCCAGCAGGGCGTCGGCGAACTGGTCTCGGGTGTACCAGCGGTCCCAGGATCCACGTCCCGCTCGGGGCGTCGTGGACAACCGACCGCATCACCTGCTCGTGCGGGCTGGCGCTCGTCACGGCCGGCGGGGATGCTAGATCAATGACTGAGCACGCGAGAGCAATGCTGACCGACCACTTCGGCAGGATCGACGAACTGGTCGAGGACCTCACCGATGGGCTGAGCCCGGAGACTTCCCGGTGGCGTCCTGCCGCGGACGCCAACACGATCGCCTGGCTGCTCTGGCACCAGAGCCGGGTCCAGGACGATCACGTCAGCGACCTCGCCGGCACCGAGCAGGTGTGGCCGCAGTGGCATGAGCGCCTGGACCTGCCCTTGGACGTCAGCGACACCGGGTTCGGCCACTCTCCGGACGACGTGGCAGCCGTCCGCATCTCCGCTGCGGATCTGCGTGACTACCACGCTCAGGTGCACGCCCGTACGTTGGAGTACGTCGGGAGGCTGGACGGCGACGAACTGGAGCGCGTGGTCAACTCCGACTGGGACCCACCGGTGACCGTCGCGATCCGCCTGGTCAGTGTGATCGGGGACTGCCTGCAGCACCTTGGCCAGGCGGCCTATATCCGCGGGATCGCCCCCGCGGGGTAACACCAGTCTCCAGCCTCCGGGCTAGGGCGAAGGCCTGCTTCCGTCGTGCTCGGGCGGTCTCCTCACCAGCCCGGGTAGCGGTCGGTCCACCTCGTGAGTGGCCCGACGTCACCATGGAGGGTGTTGCCGGCGGTGAACTCGTAGATGAAGTCGTCAGCCAGCGTGAGGATCGTGCTTCGTCCCTCGACCTCGAACGTGAGTTCGGGGGGCAGTGCTGCTTCACCGTGGAACGCACCGAGGATGTTGCCGCACATCGCACCGGTCGAGTCGCTGTCACCGGAGTGGGTTGCCGCGAGTGACAGCGCGTCGAGCACCTCATCGGGACCGGAGTGGGCGAGAGCGGCGTAGAGGTCCATCGCGAGCGCCTTTTCTGCGACCCACTCTCCGCCCAGTGATTCGATGACGTCGGCACTGGCACTCCCCCGGGCGGCCTGGATGGCTTGCTCCAAGGCGTGAACAGTCTCCTCGTGATCATCTTGCCGGCGTAGCAACCGCAACGTGGTGTCGACGGCCTCAGTCAGACTCTGGCCACGAACAATCGCCCCGATCAGGACGGCGAACGCACCTGATGCCACCTTCCCTGTGGGATGGCCGTGGGTGTAACCGGCGGCCTCAGCGGCAGCGGCGAATTCAGTCCCAGCCGGATTCCTCCGGGATGCCGAACGGCGCGACCCCAACTTGGACAGCCATGCGGTCGGATGTCAGTCGCAGGTGGCCTCAGGCGACGCAGTCGAGGGCGTTGGGTAGTTGGCCAGGAGTACGCCTGGTGCTTCGCTGGTGGCCCTGCGGCTCGCCATTGCGGTCGGGGGTGGCTGCGACCATGCTGGGCGAACCATGGATGGGAGCAGTCGGTATGAATCTCAGCAAGCCGATCGGCCCGGAGTTCCGGGCATTCGACTTCACGCACGACCGGCGCACGTATGAGGTCTTTCGAGGTGGTTCGGGGTCAGCGGTTCTCGTGCTCCATGAGATCCCCGGCCTGCATCCAGGCGTCATCGATTTCGCCCGTCGGCTGATCGCCGTTGGGTACACCGTGTACCTCCCGTCCCTGTACGGGCGCCCCGCAGCCCCGGCGAATGGCCGCGAGATCCTGCGATCGATCGTGCAGGTCTGCGTGACGCGGGAGTTCACCAAACTCGCCGACCGTACGAGCCCCGTCGTCGGGTGGCTGCGAGCACTCGCCGCGTCGGCCCACCGTGAGTGTGGCGGTCCCGGGGTCGGCGTGGTCGGGATGTGCTTCACCGGAGGTTTCGCGCTGGCAACAGCTCTCGAACCCTCAGTCGTCGCGTCCGTCATGAGCCAGCCGGTCATGCCTGCGCCAATCGGGAAGCGTGGCCGTGCCGCCCTCGGCATGGATGCTCAGGATCTCTCGACCATCACGGAACGAGCCGGCGACGGCCTGCGCGTGCTCGGGCTCCGCTTCACCAACGACCGGGGTTGCCCTGCGGAGCGGTTCGAGACCCTCCGGGCGAGGCTCGGGACATCCTTTGAGGGGATCGAGATCGACTCTTCGCCGGGCAACGCGGCTGGTATCGCGCCGTCGGCGCACGCGGTGCTCACGGTCTCCCTCGTCGACGAGCCGGGGCATCCGACCCGGGTTGCCCTCGACCGGGTAGTGGCGTTTCTGGCCGAGCAACTGCGCCATTGACCGCCGTCGCGGCGTGAGAGCGAATCCCGGCCGGGGCGGGATCCAGCGACCGATCGACGTCGGGTGTCTGCCTGCCGGGACCTCACGTTGCATAGGCCGGGCCTCAGCGCCCGCCACCAGAGGGTTCCTGGACCGGGTTGCTGGACACCAAGTGGACACTCGATCAAGTCTCTAAATGCTTTCAGGCTCGGAATCCGCAGATTCCGAGCCTGAAATTAGTGGCGGGGGGAGGATTTGAACCTCCGACCTCCGGGTTATGAGCCCGGCGAGCTACCGAACTGCTCCACCCCGCGTCGGTAACCCCAGACTACGGCGGCACCGGCCCGGGAAGCAAATCGTGGCCGTGCCTATCAGCGTGACGTCAGCCACGTCGGCGATCGCCTCCCGGGCCAGGGTTCAGCCTGGATCCGCCGGTCGGGGCGGTGTGGGCGGCGGGTCGTGACAGCCGAATGCTCCTGTGACCAGCGAAAATGGACTTGTTGAGAGTTCCAAACCGCTGAGCAACAGGAGCACCGGTAGTGCGAGTTTCCCATAACTTCTCCGCTGAGTTCGACGATGACAACTTGATCGCCACCGCGGGTCTGGTCCCGGTGATGCTGCTGGCGGAGTCCGCCGGGCTTTCGGGGCTGGTCGATGAGTACGTCACCGTGGCCGGCAGTGCCGGGGCCAACGCCGATGTGAAGGTGGGCGCGCTGGTGGCTGGGATGGTGGCTGGGGCGGACAGCATCAGCGACATGGATCTGCTGCGCCACGGCGGCATGGACCGGGCGTTCACTGAGCACCGGGCGCCCACGACTCTGGGCACCCATCTGCGCGGCTACAAGTTTGGCCATGTGCGCCAGTTGGACGCGATCGCCTCGCGGTTGCTGGTCGCCCTGGCCGCCCGGGTGCCGGGCCTGCTGCGCGGCGGTGATGAGGTGACCTACCTGGACATCGACGACACCATCCGCCAGACCCACGGGTATGCCAAGCAGGGCACCGGGTACGGCTACAGCGGCATCAAGGGCCTCAACGCGCTGGTCGCAACCCTGTCCACGCCGGCGGCGCCGCCGGTGATCGCCGGGATGCGACTGCGTAAGGGCTCGGTGAAGTCCGACCGGGGCGCGGGGCAGATGATCGCTGAGGCTTTGGCCACCGCACGCCGGGCCGGGACAGGCGGGCTGGTCACCGGGCGGGCTGACAGCGCGTTCTACCTGCACCACGTGGTGGCCGCCATCCGCCGTGGTGGGGCGCGCTTTTCGATCACCGCCCGGATGGACAAGGCCGTGGTCGCCGCCATCTCCCGCATCGGCGAGGAGGACTGGGTGGGCATCAAGTACCCCGAGGCGATCTGGGACCAGGACGAACAGCGGTGGATCTCCGATGCTGAAGTTGCCGAGATCCCCTACACCGCCTTCACCTCCCGCAAGAAGGCCGACCACGTGGCTGCACGGCTGATCGTGCGCCGGGTCAAGCGCCTGAATCCGGCCTCGGCCACCGCCGAGCAGGGCGACCTACTCACCGCCTACCGGCACCATGCGGTGTTCACCGACTCCCCACTGTCGATGCTGGCCGCCGAGGCCGCCCACCGCGACCATGCGATCATCGAACAGGTCATCGCCGACCTGAAGACCGGGCCGTTGGCCCACTGCCCCTCGGGCGCCTTCAGCGCCAACAGTGCCTGGGCCGTGCTTGCGGCGATCTCGTTCAACCTCACCCGCGCCGCCGGAGTACTGGCCTCCAAGTTCCACGCTCGGGCACGCACCGCCACGATCCGCGCCCAACTCATCAACACCCCAGCCCGGATCGCCAACCGCGCCCGCTCCTGGCTGCTGCACCTACCCAGGAACTGGCCCTGGCAGCACGCCTGGGACGCGCTATTCGACGCCGCAGGCAGCCCGCTACCAGCGCCGGCTTGACCTTCAGCCCCTGCACCGACGAGAAGGAACCGAAAGTGGAAAGGCCGGGCAGACCGGCAACTCACTCACGCCCTTCGGCAGGACCGACCGAAAACCCCTCCTCACTTCACCGCTCAAGACGCTCCAAAAGCAGCTCAGCGGATCCAGGTTCAGCCGTTGAGTTCCTCGTCCGCCTCCAGGGCCCGCTCCAGCGCATCGGCCAACCGCTCCTGGGCCTCGCCGTAGGCGGTCCAGTCACTGTCGACGAGTGCCTCGTTGGAGTCTTCCATCGCCTCCCGGGCATCAGCCAGGGCGCGGTTCAGCCGCGTCTGGGCATCGCCGTCACCGGGGTCGGCCGCCGGCGGGTCGGCGGTCTCGGTCTCGGTGGGCTCATCGTCCGGGTCCGTTGCGTCCGGGTCGACCGGCTCACCGTCGGGATCGATGTCCTCGGCGTCCAGGTCGACCTCGTCATCGGGCACCGGCACCACGTCGGCGTCACCCGCTGCCGCACCGGCGTCGCCCTCGAAGACCTGGTCCAGCGCCTCATCGAGCGTGTGCGCGAACCCGACCGAGTCCCCGAAGGCCACCAGCACCCGCCGCAGCAACGGGAACTGGGTGCCGCTCTCGGACTGCACGTAGACCGGCTGCACATACAGCAGCCCGCCGCCGACCGGCAGCGTGAGCAGGTTGCCGGACAGCACCTGGGAGCCACCGGAACTGAGGATGTTCAGTTCCGTGGCCGCGGTGGTGTCGGTGTTGAAGTCGTTCTGCACCTGCCCGGGTCCGGGGACGGTCAGGTCACGAGGCAACTCCAGCAGACGGATCGTGCCGTAGTCCTCATGGACCTCACCGTCCTGGTCCCCCGTCTCGGAGTTCACCGCCATGAAACCGGTCAGCACGTTGCGCTGATCATCGTTCAGGATGAACGAGGTGGTCAGGGAGAAGGTCGCCTCCTCCTGCTCGGGCATCCGCAGGCTCAGGTAGAACGGTGGCTGGTTGAACTGCGGCTCAGCCGGGTCCGGTGGGGTGCGCCAGAAGTCACCACCGGAGAAGAAGTTCCGGGCATCGGTCACGTGATACCGGTTCAGCAGTTCACGCTGCACCTTGAACAGGTCCTCGGGGTAGCGCAGGTGACTCATCAGGTCCCCACTGATGTCCGACATGGGTTGGATCATGTCCGGGAAGATCTCCATCCAGGTCTGCAGGATGGGATCCTCCATGTCCCACGCGTACAACGTGACCGACCCGTCGTAGGCGCTGACCACCGCTTTGACGGAGTTGCGGATGTAGTTGACCAACTCGGGCAACTGGGCCTGGATCGCCTGGCCGTCCGGACCGGTCAACGCGTCGATGGTGGCGTCCTCGAGTTGCTGTCGTTCGGAGTAGGGGTAGTCGTCCGAGGTGGTGTAGGCGTCGACGACCCAGACCACCTCCTTCATGCCGTCCCCGTCGGTGTCAGCCACAGCCGGGTAGGTCCGACCGTCCAGGGTGAGGAACGGTGCCACCCGGGCCACCCGTTCGCGGGGGTCGCGGTGGTAGAGGATCTGGGACTCGGAGTTCACCCGGTCGGAGAAGATGATCTGTTCGCTGCCGAACCGGGCGGCGTAGAGCAACTGGCGCCACACGTTCCCGATACCCGGGCCACCGTCACCTTCGTAGGTGTTGTTGACCTGACCGCCCTCGGCGTCGTCGTCGGGGTAGTCCAACTCCCACGGGTCTGCGCCCTCGGGCGCCCCGACGATGGAGTAGTCCGGGGAGTTCTCCGAGAAGTAGATCCGCGGTTCGTAGTCGCCCAACGCCCCAATGCTGGGGATACCGCCCTCGAAGAACTGCGGCCGCCCGTCGTTGGTGGTGGTGTTGCCGTAGGCGGCCACCACGCCGAACCCGTGGGTGAAGACGGTGTGGTCGTTGGTCCAGTTCCGCTGCGCCACGGCATCCAGGTTGATGTCGCGGACGGCGATCACGGTGTCGTTGAGTTCACCGTCGATCTGGTACCGGTCCACATTCAGGGTCTCCGGGAAGGTGTAGTAGTGCCGGTTCTGCTGGTCCTGCCGGAATGTGGGCGAGACGATATTGGGGTCCAGCAACCGGATCTGGGCGGTCGACTCCTCATCGTCGGCCAGAGCACCGGCCACCCCCTCCAGTTCGGCCTCGTACACCTCGGTCTCAACGTCCTCCAGGCCGTACGCGGCCAGGGTGGCGTCGATATTGCGCTGGATGAACTCGGCCTCGTTGTCCTGCTCGTTCGGGCTCACCACCACGGCCTGGGTGATCGCCGGGATCGCCATCCCGGCCACCAGTCCGGTCACCACGGCCAGACCGAGCCCGACCACCGGCAGCCGCCACCGGCCCCGGGCGCCGAAGGCGAAGATGAGCACCGCCACGAAGACGCAGGCGAAGGCCAGGATCCACCGGGCCGGAAGCACAGCGTTGACCTCGGTGTAGGTGGCGCCGTCGAACCGTTCCCCGGGTGAGTTCAGCAGTGTGTACCGGTCCAGCCAGTAGTTCACGCCGACCAGCAGCACCACCAGACCACCCAGGATGCTCAACTGGATCCGTGCGGGCTTCTCCGCCCGCCGCTGCCCGGTCACCTGGATGCCGCCGTAGAGGTAGTGCACGAAGGCGGCCGCGGCCAGCCCGAAGATCGTGGTCCACAGCAGGAAGGAGATCACGAACCGCAGGAACGGCAAGATGAAGACGTAGAAGCCGACGTCCAGCCCGAACTGCGGGTCCACCTGCCCGAACGGCTGGCCGTTGAAAGCCTCCAGCATGGGTTGCCACTGCGTGGCCGCCGCCGAACCTGCGAAGAAGCCCACCACGATCGGGGCCGCGATGAAGGCCAGTCTGCGCAGCGGCTCGAACGCCTCCCGGTACCGGTCCAGGTCGCGCTGCTGGGGAGTGGTCGGGACATACATGGGCCGGTTCTTGTACGCCAGGCGCAGGTTGAACCAGACGACGCCGCCCATCAACAGCAGACCGACGACGAACAGCCCACCCCGGGTGGACCACTGGGTGAGCAACACGTTGGAGTAGCCCACCTGGTCGAACCAGAGCCACTCGGTCCAGAACCGGGACATCACCAGGAAAGCGATGACCACCCCGGCCAGCACACCGATCGTGGGTAGCAGCGGACCGCGGCGCCCGCGCGCCGGTCGCGGAGAGGAGGCAGCGGGACGGGAGGAAGCAAAGGACACTAGAGCTCAACCTCGAGAACGATCAGAGCGGGCAGATGGATCCAGAGGCACGGCACCCCTGGGCCCTCCCAGTTTCCCATACATTCGGTGTGCTGGAACGATGTCTATGTGAACGACGAATCCCGCTCCCACGCACTGGCCGCCGCCGTCATTGAACTGGAACGCCATGCCGCTGCCGGCGGCTGGGACGCACCGGTGGGCATCTACGCCCTGGTCCGCACCGCTGACGCCCTCGCGGAGAATCCCGCCGTTGCCACCCAACTCGGCGCCGAGGTGGTCGCAGCCGCCGAAGCGGACCCCGAGCACCTGACCTCGATCGAGCAGGACGGGCTCCCGGAGTCTGCGAACCTGGAGGAGCTGCTGGCCCAGTTGGCGTGGCCGGAGACGGTGCATGGGGCCGCGATCGTGGTGGAGCGGATCGTGGTACCGCCCGAGGCGGAGCAGGGCATGCCCAGCGACCCCGAGGAAGCGGTCGCCTACCTGATGGGCCACCCGGACCGTCAGGACGTGCGGGTGGCGGCCGGGGTGCTGCGCTCGGGCGAGTCCTGGTGCGTCCTGCGCTCACGCGCCAACGACTCCGACGACGCCGTCGCGGGTGCCCCCGACGCGGTGCCGGGGTTGGTGCACGCCCTGGCCGCCACGTTCAGCTGAGCCGACCCGAGCGCGGCCCTGCCCTGGCGCCGGCTCAGGTCGGCTCGAGGTGCTCCCAGTCGGCGCAGCCGGGCAGATCGTCGGTGTCGCCCGCGGCGATCGACTCCACGGCGCTGCGAGCCTGCTCCAGCGTGTCCACCGCGATCACCTGCAGGCCGGTGGGGATGTGACCCACCACCTCGGAGCAGTTGAGCGCGGGGGTCAGGAAGTAGTCGGCGCCGTCGTCCACGGCCCCGATCATCTTCAGACCCACGCCGCCGATCGGGCCGACCCGCCCGTCCAGGCTGATCGTGCCGGTGCCGGCGATGGAGTGCCCGCCGGTCAGGTCCTCTGGGGTGAGCACGTCGATGATGCCCAGGGCGAACATCAGGCCGGCGCTGGGTCCGCCGACGTTGTCGATCGCGATGCTCACCTCGACTGGCATGTCGAAATCGGCATTCAGGAAGATGCCCAGCTGGCTGCGGCCCCGACCGTCGTCGGTGGTGATGATCGGTAGCGTGACCTCCTGCCCATCGCGTTCCACCAGCAGTCGCATCTCCTCCCCCGGCGGGGTGGCCAGCAACGGCACGGACAGATCGGCGTAGGTCTCCACCTGCGCCACCTGCTCCCCGGGGGCCTGGATGCCCAGGATCAGGTCGCCCTCGGCCACCACACCCTCGGCGCCGGTCCCCGGGGCAGCATCGACGACCTCCAGGACCGCGGGCACCTCGAAGCCCACATCCGTCAGTGCCGCTACGGTGGCATGCTCCTGGGAGGTGATCATCTGCTGGGCCGCCAGTTGGTCCCGTTGCTCCTGCGTCAGGTCGGGATCGATCGCGGCCTCCAACGGCTGCACCATCTGGTTCGAACTCCAGTACCCCACGATCACGTTCGCTGCCCGCACCGGGTAGCCCGGCCCCCCGGAGGTGACCACCGTGGTGAGGCGCAACTCCCCCGCGGCCGGGTGCGCCCGGCCGCCCTCGATACTGATCAGGGTCGGCTCGCCGTCGCCCACCTCATCGGAGTCACCCTGGTCCGCCGGCCGATGCCCGGCCAGGGTGTTGAACGTGGGACCTGCCCCCTGCACCGCGTAGGGCAGCGGCAGCACCAGCATCGTCCCGAGCAGCCCGAAGGTGGCCACGCCGGAGATCAGCATGGTGACGAACCGCGGGGTGAAACTGACCCATCTCAGGCGTCGGCGGCGCCGGCGGGGCTCGTGCTCGGCGCGGAAACTCAGGTCCGTCATGCCCACTATCTTCCCTCGAGTCTGGATCGCACCGCGCCACCGACTGCGCCCAGAGCGAAAGGGTGGCCCGGTGATTCGGTGATCGGGCGTACCTGTGATTACCGTTGACCATGAGCGAACAGCCCTCAGGCGCAGAGCAGTGGCGACGCATGCTGGAGTCCATGCTCGGACCGGACGCCGCCGCGGAGGCGATGCGCGCCCTGGAGTCCAGCGGGATGGACCTGTCCCGGCTGGAGTCGATGCCGGGCATGCCCTCGGACCCGAGCCAGTTCGCCGCCGCCATGGCGCAGATGCGCCAGGTCCTGTCCGCCGACGACGACGGCGGTAGTTCGGACTGGAAGGTCGCCCACGACGTGGCCCGCCAGGTCGCCCACCTGGGCGGGGATCCGGCGGTCTCGGCGGCGCAGGCCGTAAGTGCCCGCCGGGCGCTGCAGGCGGCGGACCTGTGGCTGGACGTGGCCACCGACCTACCGCCCTCCGGTGGGCCGCAACAGGCGGTCTCCAGGGCCGAGTGGGTCGAGCGCACCCTGCCGGTGTGGCGTCAGGTGGCAGACCCCGTGGGTGTCTCGGTGGCTCAGGCGCTGGCCACCACCATGGGCACCGATGGCCCCGGTCTGCCCGAGGGTCTGGATCCGGCGGCCGCCGGACTGCTCGGTGGTGTGGACATGGGCGCGATGGTCCGCAAACTCGGCCGGCTCTCCTTCGCGATGCAGGTGGGCCAGGGGGCGGGCACCCTGGCGCGCGAGGTCTTCGGTGCCACGGACACCGGGTTGCCGCTGTTGACCGACCCGGCGGTGCTGCTGGTGCCGGCGAACCTGGACGCCTTCGCCGAGGACCTGGACGTGCCCACCGATGAGGTGTGGCACTTCCTGGCTGTGCGCGAGGCCGCACATGCCCGTCTGTTCACCCACGTGCCGTGGTTGCGCTCGCAACTGCTCAACGCGGTGGAGCAGTACGCGCGCGGGATCGAGATCGACCTGCGCCAACTCGAGGACGCCGTGCGCGACATCGACCCCACCGACATGGAGCAGTTACGCTCGGCCCTGGCCGGCGGGATCTTCTCCCCCGAGCGCACCGAGAGTCAGGAGCGGGCGCTGAGCCGGCTGGAGACCATCCTGGCCCTGATCGAGGGCTGGGTGGAGGAGGTCACGGCCGCCGCGGTGGCCCCGCACCTGCCGCACGCGGTCCCGCTGCGGGAGATGCTGCGTCGTCGGCGGGCGGCCGGTGGACCGGCCGAGGACACCTTCCGCACCCTGGTGGGGTTGGAGTTGCGGCCGCGCCGCGCTCGGGACGCGGCGCTGCTGTGGGCGGCGGTGACACGGGAACTGGGCGCCGCCGAGCGCGATGAGTTGTGGTCCCATCCCGACGTGTTCCCCACTGCCGAGGACCTGGACGATCCGGGTACCTACCTGAGCCGGCGCGAGAGTTCCCGGGCTGAGGGAGCCGACGTCGACGAGGCCCTGGCCATGATGCTGGAAGGCAACCTGGGCTACTCCGAGGGTGCGCGTGAGCACGATGCCGCCCGCGCTGCCGGCTCTGCCGCTGCCGAGAGCGCCGGGAGCCCGGAGCAGGCCGAACCGGAGGACGATGAGAACCCCGAGCGCGGCTGAACAGCCCCGACCCTGAGGGTTCCATCCACAGGGTTCATCCACAGATCGACCGGTGGCCCGGCAATAGATGGGTGGGTGTGCGAACCTCGGCGAACGAGTCGTTCGAGAGGTGGCCATGATGTGGATCAGACCGGGTTTCGAGGTGTATTGGCGCGCTCCCGGCTCCAGCCAGATCGGGTTGGATCCGCGCTGCGCGCTCTTGCTGGACGGGCTGTCCGGCGGTGAGCAGCGTCTCCTGGAGCGCCTCCCCGAGTGCGCCGGCCCCGAGGAGCTGCGGGCTCATGCTCGGGACCTGGGCGTGCCCGCACGACAGGTGAAGTCCCTGCTCGATCGGTTGCGGACGGCCGGGTACGTGCTCGAGGGCCCGGCCCCGGATCTCCACCCGAGCCTGGTCACCGGTCCGGACCAGGGCTACTGGCACCGGGCGGCGATGGCTGGTCACACCCGGCCGTCCGACCGCTCCGATGCGGTGGTGGCCGTGCACGGGCTGGACCCGCTCGGGCTGCGGCTGGCCTGCGTGCTCACGCACGCCGGTGTGGGCGCGGTCCTCCTGCATGACGAACGACGGGTGCGTCACAACGACGTCGGCGGCGGGCTCTACCGGGCCGGCGACGTCGGCCGGATGCGCCAGGACAGCGCCACCGCCGTGCTGCGCGGCATCGACCCGAAGGTCCGGACCCGCCGCGGGCCGGGCACCGACGCCGATGTGGTGGTGCTGGTCCGCGCCGGAGTGGCCGATCCGGTCGACTATCGCGACCTGATGCGTCAGGATGTCTGCCACCTGCCGGTCCTGGCGCGGGAACTGGATGTGGTGATCGGCCCGCTGGTGCGCCCCGGCGAGGGCGTCTGCCTGCGGTGCCTGGATCTGCACCGTTGCGATCGGGATCCGCGCTGGCCGGCGGTGGCCACCCAAGCCACCACCCGTGCCGCACCGGCCGCGGAGACGTCGTTGGCCTGGCTGGGTGCCGCACTGGCCGCCCATCAACTGCTGGCGCTGGTGGACGGCCGCGACACCCTGACCGACACCTCCCTGGAGGTGTCGGCCTGGGACCCGGTACCGGTGCAGCGCCGGTGGCGAGTGCACCCGCAGTGCGGGTGTTCGGCAAGCGCGCTGCTCCCAGCCGTTGCCGGCTGAGGGTCCCGGCTACCTCACGCCGCGGGCGTGGACCGGTGCCGGGCGGCGGCGGGCCGGTCGGTCTTGCGAGGACGGCCACGGCCGCGCTTGCGGGCCACGATGACGCCGTCGACGAAGACCTCTCCGCCCCAGACGCCCCACGGCTCCCGGCGGGACACCGCCCCCGCCAGGCACTCGGCCTTGATCGGGCAGGTCTGGCACATGGCCTTGGCCTTCTCGACCTGCGCCGTGCCCTCGGCGAACCACAGGTCCGCGGTCTCCAGGTCCTGGCAGGGCAGGGTCAGGTCAGCCTCGGTGGGCAACGGCAGGCTGTCGAGGGGCCAGGTGGTGGACGATCCCGACCGGTGGTCGAGAATCGATGTGTACTGCACGAGATGCTCCTGAGCGATTGTGATGGTCAGCCGGGTCGGCAACCGCACTTGTCACGACTGACAAAGGGCCGCGAACCCATCGGGGCTTCGCGGCGAGAGAGCGCTCTGCTCGGAGAGTTACCCGATGGCCGCGAGGCCGGTGAAGTTGGGGTCGGTATCCGTGGTGCCGGGAGTGGCGAGGCCGGAGCCGGCGTAGCCGGACGTGGCACCCGGGGCAAGATCGGCACGGAGACGCACGAACGCGCTTACCGGTGCAACGTGCACGGTCCGGGAGATGCCGGTCGCCGTAGTCATGGTCTTCATCTGGGTGCTCACCTCCTCGGTGCTCAGGAACCGGGTGTGCTGGCTAGGCGCGGTTCGGCGAATCAGGAACGTGTTACAGAGTAGAGGTGCCCGGGATGCCTGCCCAGTCTTTTTCCGAACTTCCTGACAGTTGTCATCTCCGCCTACTGCCGGCTGTCAGGACCGGGCAGGTCGATCACCACGGACCAGGGCCAGGATGGTGGCCCCGTAGGCCTCGATCTTGGTGGGGCCGATCCCGCGCAGAATGGCCAGTTGCCGCAGATCCTTGGGGCATGCGGCGGCGATCGCCACCAGGGCCGCGTCGTGCAGGATGGTGAAGGCGGGTTTGTCGGTCTCGGTGGCGACCTCGGCCCGCCACGTGCGCAGGCGTTCGAAGACCTCCGGATCCGCCTCGGCCGCCGAAACCTGCTCGGCGACCTGACGCCGTCGTCCCGCCCTGGATAGGGTGTGCTTGCCGCGGGCGCGCTGCGCCGGTTCGGCCGCCGGCCAGATGCCGTCCAGGAACCGGGAGGCCTTGCGGCTCGACCCACCCCCGGCGTTGCGGGCCAGGGCATAGGACAACTGCAGGTGCTCCCGGGCACGGGTGATGCCCACGTAGAGCAGACGGCGTTCCTCGTTGATCGCCTCGATGCCCTCGGCCAGTGAGATCGGCATCAGCCCCTCGCACATGCCGACCAGGAACACCGCGTCCCACTCCAGGCCCTTCGCGGCGTGCAGGGAGGCCAGGGTGACCCCCTCCACGGTGGGGGCGTGTTGCGCGCTGGCACGCTCTGCCAGTTCGGCCACATATTCGACCATGTCCGCCTGCCGGGTGCGAGCCAGTTCGTCGGCGAGTGCGACCAGGGAGTTGAGCGACTCCCACTTCTCCCGTACCGCGCCCCGGGCGGCCGGCGGCTCCGGGGTCCAGCCGGCACTGGCCAGCACATCACGCACGGTCTCGGGCATCGTGGCTTCCCCGGGTGCCCGGGCCGCCCCGCGCAGCAGCACGATCGCCTCGCGGACCTCGGTGCGGGAGAAGAACCGTTCCCCGCCCTGGACCAGATACCCGATCCCGGCCTGGCTCAGCGCCTGCTCGTAGGCCGGTGCCTGGGCGTTGGTGCGGTACAGCACCGCGATCTGACTCGCCTTGACGCCGGTGCGGATGAGTTCGGCGGTGCGGGCTGCCACCCCAGCGGCCTCGGCGTCGTCGTCGAGATAGGTCTCGAACCGCACGGCCGGCCCGCTGGGCCGTTGTGCGATGAGTTCCACCGCCGCACTGGAGCGAGCCTTTCCGGCCCGGGCCAGCACGTTGTTGGCCAGGGACACCACCTGCGGGGTGGACCGGTAGTCGCGGGCCAGGGTGATCACCCTGGCCTCGGGGTAACGCCGGGAGAAGTCGGTCAGGTAGGCGGGGGTCGCGCCCGTGAAGGAGTAGATGGTCTGGGAGACATCACCCACCACACACAGTTCGGCGCGATCACCGAGCCAGAGTTCCAGCAGCCGCTGCTGCAGCGGGGAGACGTCCTGGTACTCATCGACCACGAAGTGCCGGTACTGCCGGCGCACGGTGGCGGCGATCTCGGGTTGCTCGGCCAGGATGCCCACGGTCAGCAGTAGCACGTCCTCGAAGTCGATCACCCCGCGTTCGGTCTTGACCTGCTCGTACACGCTGAGCAGCCGGGCGATCGTGGTGGGATCCTGACCGGCGATGTCCTGGCGGCCCTGGGCTGCGGCGACACGGGCGTAGTTCTCCGCCGTGATCATGGTGACCTTGGCCCACTCCACCTCCCCGGCCAGGTCCCGGATCATGAGCCGGTCCACCTCCAGGCCGAGCCGGCCGGCTGCCTCCCCGATCATGGAGGCCTTGTGCTCGGCGATCCTGGGCACCGACCCACCGATCGCCCGGGGCCAGAAGTAGGACAGTTGCCGCAGCGCCGCGGCGTGGAAGGTGCGGGCCTGCACGCCGCCCACGCCCAGGTCACGCAGCCGTGAGCGCATCTCACCCGCCGCCCGGGCGGTGAAGGTCACCGCCAGTACCGCGGTCGGGTTGTAGGTGCTGGTGAGCACGCCGTGTGCGATCCGGTAGGTCACCGCGCGGGTCTTGCCGGTGCCGGCGCCGGCGAGCACGCACACCGGGCCGGTCAGTTGCTCGGCAACGGCGCGCTGGTCGGGGTCGAGGGCGTCGAGCAAGGCCTCGACGTCGGTACGGGTGCTCATCGTCATCGATTGTCCCAGGCGCAACCGACACGGGGATCCGCATCCGCCGACGCAGGTCGGGGCCGGGCTCCGGCGGCGGCCCCTTGCCACACCCACGTGGGTCGGCGACTTCGACCCTCGCGCCGCGCCGACCACGTGCGGCAGACTGCCTCTCATGGCCGTGCCCCGGGCTCTGACCCCGCTGACCAGTGCCGCGACACTGCGCTGCGGGGTCTACCTCGTCATCGGGGGCCTGGTCGCGGCCGCGTACGGTCTCCTGGCTGCCGGGTTCGTGCAGATGTTCCGCGACCCAACGCTGGGACGTCCGGTCATCGTCACGCTCGCCGCGGTCACGGCGGTGATCGTGCTGGTCCCGCCGTTCCTCCATCCCGTACGCGTCCTCCAGGTGAACGCCGCGCGCACCCTGCTCGACACCGACATCGCCGACACCCCCGGCCGGGGGCGAGGCGCGGTGGCGCGCGGGTTCGTGTGGTTCCTGCTACACCTCGCCACCGGAGCCCTCGCAGCGCTGTCGCTGCTCACCGCGATCCCGTTCGCCGTGAGTCTGATCGCCTGGCACCTCGGCTCGAGCGCACTGCAGGGTGCGCTCGGGCCGCTCGCCGACCTCCCCGCGCTACTCGCCGTCGTCCTGGCGGTCGTGTTCCTCCTCGTGCCGCCCTACCTCATCTGGACCCTGCGGGCGCTGCTGCGCACGTCCGCGCCGGTGTTGCTCGGACCATCGGCGCAGGACCGGATTGCCCGCCTGGAGGCCGACAAGCGCGAACTCGCCGCCCGCAACGCCCTGGCCCGCGACCTGCACGACAGCGTCGGCCACGCGTTGACCGTGACGACGTTGCAGGCGGCCGCGGCCGAGCGTGCCCTCGGCCGCGACCCGGAGTTCGTCCGCTCGGCGCTCGGGGCAATCGGCGCGACGGGCCGCGAGGCCGTCGCCGAGCTCGACCGGGTCCTCGGCGTGCTGAGAACGGGTGCACCGCCGCCTGCCGATGAGGCCGCCGCTCACGACCGCGGGCTTTCCCAGGTCCCCGCTCTCGCCGAGGAGGCACGCGCGACCGGGGCGCGCGTCGCGCTCGTCCTTCCGCCGGATGCCGACGGTGCGGTCTCTCGCACCGTCTCGCGCGAGGCCTACGCGATCGTGCGCGAGGCGCTCACCAACGCGCTGCGCCACGGCGACGGAACCATCGAGGTGCACGTCGAACTCGCCGAGCGCCACCTCATCCTCACCATCCGCAACGGGCTGCGCGACCTCACCCGGGGATCGGGCCGGGGCCTGATGGGCATGCAGGAGCGCGCCGAAGCCCTGGGTGGCGTGCTGACTTCGGGCCGCCGGGACCGCGAGTGGCACGTCGACGCGGCGCTCCCCCGGGAGGTGCCATGACCGTGCGAGTGCTGCTCGTCGACGACGAGGCCCTCGTCCGCAGCGGACTGCGGGTGATCATCGACGGCGAACCGGACCTTGAGGTGGTCGGCGAGGTCGCCGACGGCGCCGACGTGCCTGCCGCCGTCGCCGGGTCGGGCCCCGATGTCGTCCTCATGGACGTGCGGATGCCTGGGCTCGACGGGATCTCGGCCACCCGTGCGCTGCGGGCGCACGGCGACCGGACGAGCGCCCGCCAGCCCCGTGTCCTGGTGGTCACCACCTTCGAGAACGACGACTACGTGCTTGAGGCCCTGCGAGCCGGCGCCGCAGGCTTCATCCTCAAACGGGCGCACCCCGACCAGGTCCTGGAGGCGATCCGGGTCGTCGCCCGAGGCGACGCACTGCTGTTCCCCGACGCCTTGCGCCGCCTCGTCGCCACCACGTCCCCGGCCACGGGTGGCGACCGGTTGGCGCGGGCCGGGCTCACCGCACGGGAGTCCGACGTGCTCCGGCTGATGGCGGCGGGCCGGTCCAACGCCGAGATCGGCGCCGAACTGTTCCTCGGGGTGGAGACGGTCAAAACGCACGTCGGCAACCTGCTCGCCAAGCTCGGGGTACGCGACCGCACCCAGGCGGTGGTCCTCGCCTACGAGTCCGGGTTCGTCCGACCGGGCGGCTGAACGATCCCTCCTGCGAGGGAAGCGGTCCGGCCACGTCCACTCCGACGGGGGATCCGTACGAGCAGTCGTCGCAGCGATCGTTGGCGCATGCGCACCATCACTGCCACCGCCCTGTACTGGCTTCTGCTCGCCCTCGGCGCCCTGGTCGCCGTCGTCACCGGCGCCGAACTCGCCATCGGAGACCACCACCCCGTACCCGAGTACGCCCTCGCCGGGCTGCTGCCCCGGTCGGTGCTGCTCGTCGTCGTCGCCGTCCTGGCCCTGGTGCTCGCCGCGACCACCGCGACGACGGCAGCCGCGGCGCGGTCCGCCGCGCCACGGGCCGCCGCCGTGCCGGCCGCGCTGATGGCAGGAGCCGTCTCGACGGCGCTCCTGGTCGTACTCACGATGAGCGCCGACCTCCTCGCCCTGGCCGGCTACCTCCCGTTCGCCCTGGTCATGGCCGTGTTCGACGAGGGCTGGCGGGTGGACCTGCTGAACGTGCTCAACCACAGCCTGTTACTCCAGTTGATGATCCTGGTCGGGGTGTTCCTGTGGGGCGCTGCCGCGAGGCAGTACCTGCGCAGCCGGCCCCGTGCCCTCCCGGGCTGGGCGCGTCCCGAAGTCGCTGCCAGGTGGGGGCGGGCGGCTACCGTCGTCGCGGTCATCCCGCCGCTCGTCTACGCGGCCACGCGCGTCGCCTGGATCGCCTACCCGCTCGGCTTCGACCGTGCGCAGTGGGAGGCGGCGCGGGCCACCGGCGACCTGTGGTCCGGTGTCTGGCTCGGCGTGTTCGCCGCGCTCGGTGCGGTGCTCACGCTGGGCCTGGTGCAGCGCTGGGGTGAGGTTGTCCCCCGTTGGGTGCCGGGTCTGGCCGGGCGGCCGGTTCCGGTGGCCCTGGCCGTCGTGCCCGCGAGCCTCGTCGCGCTGATCATCCTGCCGGCCGGCATCTCGATGATCCGCAGGTTCGGCGGCGGGGCCCCGATCGACTTCATCGCCGGCTGGGCGGCCTACGGCCCCATGGTCCTGTGGCCGTTGTGGGGGGTGGCGCTCGGGGTAGCCACCCTCGGCTATGCGCTGCGCCGCCGCGGCAAGGATACCGCTGAGGTGCCCGCCAGGGGCGGTGTCTGACTACGCCTGGGGCGGTGCCGGCAGGTCCATCGCTGCCAGGCGGACGGGATCGACCAGCGCCACGACGTCCACGATCCGCCCGTCGGCCACGGTGCAGGACATCACGCTGAGCGGCTTGCCGCTGCGTCCCCAGAAGAGGACGCCCGGCTCCCCGTTGACCAGGACCCGGCGCGGGACGACCGCTGCGCGCCGGCCACGCCCGGCCGCAGCCATGACCTCGGTGGCGCCGAGATGCACGATCGTGCCCCGCGGCGTGTACGAGCGCCAGGTCACGTCGGGGTCGAGCACCTTCAGAAGCCCCTCGAAGTCCCCCTCTCGCGCCGCGGCGACGAAGGCGTCGACCACCTCCCGCTGCTCCTGGCGCTTCGTTGTGGTCCGAGGTGCGCCCCGGACCTTCCGGCGCGCACGGCTGGCGAGCATCTTGGCCGCGTCGGTGGACTTGCCGAGGATCTCGCCGATCTCGGCGAACGAGACGTCGAAGACGTCGTGCAGCACGAAGGCCAGACGTTCCTCGGGCCGCAGAGTCTCCAGAACCACGAGCAGCGCCAAGCCGACCGAGTCCGCCAGGACCGCACTGTCCTCGGGTGTGTCGTCGTCATCCTCGGTGACGACGAAATCCGGGAGTCGGGCGTCGTAGGACGCCTCCGGCCTGGCCCGGCGCGAGCGCAACACGTCCAGACAGACCCGGCCCACCACCGTGGTCAACCACCCGGCGAGGTTCTCGATGGCGTCGGCCTCCTGGCGCGCCAGGCGCAGCCAGGCCTCCTGCACGGCGTCCTCGGCGTCTGCCCGGGAACCGAGCATCCGGTGGGCCATCGCGATGAGGCGCTCGCGCTCGCGCTCGAACGCCTCGGTCCAGGCAGCGTCTGGGCTCATCGGGGTTACCTTCCGTGGTCGAGATCCGTCATAGGTATGACGAGCCCGCAGGGGCTGAGGTAACACGAGGGAGGATATATGGACACCGCTCCATCCCGGTTGGAACCGGAAGCCGCGGCCGGCGCGCACCAGCGCCGCCTGATCCGGACGGCGCATCAGGGCCGCCAGGGTCTCGCCGCAGGCAGGCAGAGCACCGGGCCCGCCGGCCGGCTGAGCGTCCGTGAGCTCGAGGTCCTTCGCCTCGTGGCCGAGGGCCGTGCGAACCGGGAGATCGCCGGCGACCTCTTCCTCTCAACCCACACCATCAAGAGGCACGTCGCTCACATCCTCGACAAGCTTAACGCCGGCAACCGCACCGAAGCGGTCGCCCGCGGCCGTGACCTCGGACTACTCGACTGACCCGCACCCGGGACTGCCGGGATTCCGTCCTGACTGAACTGGTACCCCGATGGCTCTATCGGGCGATGCCGCACCCTACGCCGCCGCCGGAAGATCGGTTGCAGGTCGGACCCGGCGGGGGCTGGTAACACCAAGGAGAGAACATGCACATCACCCTGTGGATCATCGCCGGATTGCTGTCGGCCGCCTACCTGATCGGAGGTGCCAGCCAGTTGCTGATGTCGAAGGAGAAGTACCGCTCCTACGCGGAGAGCCAGCACTGGGTCGATGACTTCACCCCTGGACACATCAAGGCCATCGGCGTTATCAAGATCGTGGGCGCTGTGGGCCTGGTCCTGCCGGCCGCGGTGAACGTCGCACCGGTGCTGGTCCCGGTGGCCGCGTGCGGACTGATGCTGGTGATGGCCGGCGCCGCCACGACCCGGTTCCGCCGCAGCGAATGGAAGTTCCTGATCGGCGACCTCGTGTTCTTGTCCCTCTTCGCCCTCGTGGCGTGGGGGCGCTTCAGCCTCGAGCCCTTCGGCTCGTGAGCCGTGCGAGGCGATCGCTCCGATCCGACGCCATCACCCGACCGGCCCACGCCGGCATGAGGGTCGTCATCGGCTCCCGCGACCTCTCCCAGCCGGTTCGGCGCCTCCCGTCCTGGCAGAAGTGGTACCCGAATGGCTCTTTCGGGCGATGCCGCGCGGTCGACCGACACCGGAGGATTGCCATCACATCCAGCCCCCTGCGTCTTGTTGCAGACGTGCCGCCGTCCATCCGAACTCGAAAGAAGACCAATGTCTGGTGCCATTGCCACGTCCACGAAGTCCGACCGCCGCTCCAGGAGTCCCGCACTCGTGATTATCGCCTGCATCCTCATTGCCACCGCAGCGAACCTGGGCCTTTATGCCATCGGACGGGCCACCGACGCGGCGCTGCGAATCGATCCCGGTGCTGGTGAGGCCAACCACCTGATCATCCCCGGCGACGTGGCGTGGAAGACAGCCGTACCGCTCGCGCTCGGCGCGCTCGTGCTGGCCCTGCTCGCACGGCGCTCCCGTCGCTGGACGACCATCGCGATCATCGCCGGCGCCGTCGCCGTCCTGATCACCATCCCGTTCGTCCTCACCGGCGCACACGACCTCACCACCGGTCTCCTGCTCGCGGGCATGCACACGATCGGTGGACTCGCGTACATCCTGATCGGAACAACCGTCCGGCCGAACGCGGCGCCGTGAGCAGCACCGGGCCGGACGGGCATGGGCGAGTCGGCCGGCGGTCACGCTGATTCCTCGACCACTTCCGGCCCGCATTGCCCACGTCACCGAGGAGGAAACATGCGAGTGCTCATCGCCGGAGCCAGCGGCGTCATCGGAAGCCAACTCACTCCCATGCTCCAGGAGGAAGGACACGACGTCGTCGGGCTCGCCAGGGCCGCCTTCCCGTCATCGGCGCGCGTGGTCCAGGCGGACGCGCTGGACCTCGACGCCGTCGTCGGCATCGTCAGCGAGACCCGGCCCGACGTCATCGTCAACATGCTCACCGCAATCCCGGGACAGTTGGATCCGAAGCGGTTCGCCGAGCAGTTCGAATTGACCAACCGTCTGCGCATCCAGGGCACGAGCAACCTCATCACCGCCGCAGCGGAGGTCGGCGTCCGCCAGTTCCTGTCCCAGGGCCTGGCCTTCGCCTACGATCCGGGCGGCGAGGGGCCAGCGAGCGAGGACGCCCCGTTGTGGCAGAACCCGCCCACTCCCTTCGCGCCCGCACTGGAGGCGCTGAAACAACTGGAGGCGAACACGCTCGCGGTCGGGGGCACGGTGCTGCGCCTCGGCCACCTCTATGGTCCGGGTACCGGCTTCGCAATCGATGGCTCCGTCGTGCGACAGGTGCGGGACCGCCAGGTGCCTCTCGTCGGGGGTGGGGCCGCGACGTTCTCCTTCACCCACACGCGGGATGCCGCAGCCGCCGTCCTCTCGGTGATCGACACCGGACACCCGGGGGTGTTCAATGTGGTGGACGATGAGCCGGCGCAGATGCGGCACTGGCTCCCCTACCTCGCCCGCGAACTGGACGCGCCGCAGCCCCGGCGGGTACCGACGTTCCTCGCCCGGTGGGCCATCGGACCGTGGGGTGTGGCCTTCATGACCGCGCTCCGCGGAGCGGCCAACGACCGCGCCAGGCGCATCCTCGGGTGGCAGCCAGCGTTCGCCTCGTGGCGTACGGGCTTCACCGCCGAACTACGCAGCACAGCGAGATAGGAGACCCGCAGTTGAGTTTCGAGGCACGCACGATCCAGCAACTCAGCGTCCACGACGTGCCGGAGTGGCTACAGGTTGGCGGCCACCGGGCCTACGTCGGCTACATCGCGGACGAACCAGAGGGGTCAAACCTGGGGCTGGCCTACATCCGCTTCCGGCGAGGGGTGAGATTCGAGTTCCTCTGGGCCTACGACGAGGTTGCCGTGGTGACCATGGGCAGTCTGACCGTGCGAATCGGCGAGGAGGCCCTCACCGCCACCGTCGGGGAGTCGCTCTACATGCCCGCTGGCGTGCGTGGCACCTTCGACGTCGACGAGGACGTGGAGGCGTTCTGCGTCCACTACCCCACCGACGCCCAGGCCGGCCGTGAGTGGCAAGGCGATCAGCGACTCCCGGCCGAAGACGAGATCAGACTGGTGTCGATCGAGTAGGTGTGGGGGCGGTGACCTGCGGTTTCAGCGGTGCGTCGATGTGTCGATGAGACGCGCTGGTTCGGCTGTCACAACTTCCCATCGCGCGGCGTCTGGTGGTCAAAGCCAATGGAACGAAGGAGAGACCATGACGCACAGCATCCATGTCATCGTGGTCGGCGGTGGGTACGCCGGCGTGATGGCAGCCAACCGCCTCACCCAGCGCGACGACGTGGCGGTGACGCTGATCGCTCGCAGTCCGGCGTTCGTCGAACGCCTCCGACTGCATCAGTTCGGCGCTGGTTCCGACGAAACGGTCGTCGACTACCGGGTGGTGCTGGCTCCAAGCGTCCGACTGGTGGTCGACACCGTCACCCATATCGACGCCCCGGGACGCAGCCTCGCGGTGGGTAGCGGCGGGGCAGTCGACTACGACCACCTGGTGTACGCCGTGGGGAGCACCAGTGCTGCCTCGCCCGTACCCGGGGCGGCGGAGCACGCCCACCCGCTGGCGACCCTAGAGGAGGCGAGTCGGCTCCGGGCAGCACTCGACGCGAGGGCCACAACGGCTCCGGTCGTGGTCGTCGGCGGTGGATCGACTGGGATCGAGACCGCGGCAGAGTTGGGCGAAGCCGGTCGTCATGTGACGCTGGTCTGCGGAACAGAACTCGGTCCGTACCTGCATCCGCGGGCTCGCCGATCGGTCAAACACCGCTTGGCGAGACTAGGAGTCGCGGTGCGGGAGGGATCCAACGTGGCTGCCGTCAGCCCGGAGTCCTTAGGGCTCAGCAACGGCAGCCAGATCCCGAGCATGGTCACCGTCTGGACGGCAGGGTTCGGGGTCCCCGACCTCGCCACCGGCAGCGGTCTGAGCACAGACGGATCAGGCCGCCTGCTGACGGATGAGACGCTGACTAGCGTGGACGACGCGCGTATCGTCGCCGCCGGTGACGCGGCGGCACCGTCGGACCTACCGTTCAGGATGAGTGCCCAGACGGCCCTCCCACTCGGTGCACATGCCGCCGACACGGTGCTCAGCCGGATCGCCGGAGTGACGCCCGCTTGCATCGACGTCGGATTCTTCGGCCAGTGCATCAGTCTGGGTCGTCGCGACGCCGTCCTCCAGGTCGCCCACCGGGACGACACCGCCAGAGGCCTTTACCTCGCGGGACGCCTCACGGCGATGATCAAAGAGAAGGCGGTGCAGGGATCTATCAAGTTCCTCACGGAGGAGGCGCGCAGGCCCGGCTCGTTCACCTGGCGCTTCCGCGACCCCAAGCGCCAGGAGGTCCTCCAAACCGCGCGCGAGGCAGTGAGCGCCGGGGAACGTCGAATGAGAAGGGGTGGGCCGTGACCGACCACGCCACGGACGCGGCGACCGAGACATTCATCCGTCACCGGAACCTGCTCTTCACCGTCGCCTACGAGATGCTCGGGTCGGCCGCCGACGCGGAGGACGTCCTCCAGGAGACATGGTTACGGTGGGCTACGGTCGACCTGGGCCAGGTGCGCGACCAGCGCGCCTACCTGGTCCAGGTCGCGACCCGGCAGGCACTTGACCGGCTGCGGACAGTGAAGCGCCGTCGAGAGACCTACGTCGGCCCGTGGCTGCCTGAACCCTTGCTCACCACACCGGACGTGGCAGAGGACGTAGAACTCGCCGAAAGCGTCTCGATGGCGATGCTGCTGGTCCTCGAGGCACTGTCGCCGACGGAACGCGCCGTCTTCGTCCTGCGCGAGGTCTTCGACGTCGGCTATGACGAGATCGCGGTCGCCGTCGACAAGAGCGCGGCGGCCGTCCGGCAGATAGCCCACCGAGCGCGACGACGTGTCGAGGCAGGCCGCCCCCGCCAGGTGGTGTCCCAAAGAGACACCCGCGCGGCCCTGGAGTCCTTCCGACGTGCAGTCGAAACCGGTGACCTCCAGGGTCTGCTGGACTTGCTTGCCCCCGACGTCGTCCTCGTGGGCGATGGGGGTGGGGTGGAGAAGGCGCCGGTCCGCTCGATCCTCGGCGCTGACAACGTGGCACGCATCATCCTCGCCCTCTTCGGGAAGTTCGACGGTGAGTTCGCCGCGCAGGCCATCGTGACCAACGGTAGCCCTGCGCTCCTCGTGCGCCTCGACGGTGCCATCGACGGAGTCCTCACCGCTCGCGTCACCGACGGCCGATTCCATGGCCTGTACTACGTGCGCAACCCTCACAAACTGTCCCGCATCAGGTCCGAGACCCGCCTCACCCTAGGATGAGGCCGATGGCGTACCGGTCGGACCGCCTGTCACGGTCCTCGACGACGCAGCAACCGGAGGGAGGCGAAATGGTCGGCGTCGTGATCCGTGACGCTCGCCCTGAGGATGCCGATCCGTTGTCCCGGTTGCTCAACAGCATCGTCGACGAAGGAGACAAGACCGCTATCGAGCAGCACCTGAGTCCGGAGGCCTTCACCGAGTGGTTCATTGCCGGGGAGCACTGTCTCGGCTGCGTGGTTGCCACCGAGTCGGAGCAGTTCCTGGGATTCCAAGCCGTTGAGGGATACCACGACGACCTGCCTCCTGGGTGGGTCGACGTCGCGACCTTCGTCTCCGAGCCTGCGCGGGGCAAAGGCATCGGAATGCTGCTGATGGACACGACTTTGCGGAACTGCCTCGAACGGCACCTGCAGGTGCTGCGGGCCGTCGTTCGACGTAGCAACGAGGGGGCCGTGGACTACTACCGCCGGCTGGGCTTCAGCGAACTGCCTCCTGCGGACCACTCCCCGCCCTCGCCGAGCATCGTGATGGTTCGTCATACGACGCCGGCCCGAACGTCCGCCGCGCTGACGGATCGTTGAGTTCGTGCGACTGCGCCGGCGCCCGGTGGGGCGTGCCAGAAGGTGCGACCCATGGTGTGTGCTACCCCACCGGGGCACCGCGCGGGTGCGGGGTAGCATCGAATCCAGTTCAGTCACCGGTTTGTCGACGGGAGCACTTCGTGAGCAGCACCACCCCACCCCAAGCAGGCAGCACCACCATGTTCAGCACCACCTGGTGCGGCTACTGCAGGCGACTGAAGTCGCAGATGGACCGGGAGGGGATCCCCTACACCGAGGTCAACATCGAGAACGACGAGGACGCGGCCGCGTTCGTGATGACGGCCAACGAGGGCAACCAGACCGTACCCACGTTGCTGTTCCCGGACGGATCCACGGCCACCAACCCCTCCCTGGCCGAGGTCAAGGAACGGATCGCCTGAGCCCGGCACAACCGGCGCCGGCGCCGGGCGTTAGCGCCGTAGGTCCAATCGCATCAGCACGCGCGGGAAGCCACTCAGCACCGAATCGGTGCCGGCGGCTCTGGTGAACCCGGCGGCCTCGAACGCAGCCCGGGTGCCCGCGTAGGCCATGGACTGGTCGACTTTGGCGCCCTTGTTGTCCAGCGGGTAGGCCTCGATCACCGGGGCATCGTTCGCGCGGGCGAAGTCCACCGCGCCGGCGATCAGGTGGTGGACGATCCCCTGCTTACGGTGACCGGGACGCACCCGCAGGCACCACAGGGACCACACATCCACCGCATCGACCGCATCGAGGTGCGGGATCTTGCGGCTGCGGGCGAAACTCGTGTTCCGGCGCGGAGCCACTGCGGCCCAGCCCACCACGTCCGCGCCGTCGTAGGCGAGGACGCCGGGCGGCGGATCCTGGGCGACGAGGTCTCGGACCAGGTCGACGCGGTCCTGGCCCCGTAGCGCCCGCTCTGCGGCGGTGAGTCTGCGATGACTCAGGCACCAGCACACCTCGGCGCCGGGACGTCTGGGGCCCACCATCGTGGCCACGTCCTCGAAACGGGTGGCGGCTCGCACCTCGACAGCCATTGCCCGACTCTATCGCCCAGGGCCCAGCGACAGCCAGGCCGAACCCGAGCGCGCGAACCCGCTCGCACCGGCGCCGAGCGATGCGTGTATCGCCCGGCTCCGAATCCGCAAGGGACGCCCAGAGCCGCCTACGTCGGCAGTGGCCCGCCGTACCACTGGGCGATGAGGTGGTGGGCGATGGAGGTGGCCCGCGGCAGCACCACGTCGCCATCGGTCACGGCCCGGGCGAGTGCGGTTCGGCTTAGGAACATGGCCTCGGTGACCTCCACGCCGTCGGGCGTCACCTCGGTGGTCCGGGCCCGCCCGCTCATACCCACCATCAGCGAGGCCGGGAAGGGCCACGGTTGCGAAGCCTGATAGGTCACCTCACCGACGAGCACACCCGTCTCCTCAGCGACCTCGCGGCGCACGGCGGCTTCCAGGGACTCCCCCGGCTCGACGAACCCGGCCGGTACTGAGAACCGTGTGGGCGGCCACGCGGCACCGTGGGCCAGGAGCAACCGGTCGTCGTCATCGGTGATCGCCATGATCACCGCCGGGTCGGTGCGGGGGAAGTGCTGGGATCCGTCCACGCTGCACCGGCGCACCCACCCGGCCTCGCCCACCGCGGTGGGCCCGCCGCAACGAGGGCAGTACCGGTGGGTGCTGTGCCAGTTCGCCAGCGCCACCGCCTCGGTGGCGAGTCCGGCATCGCGGGCGGGGAGTCGCCAACCCACGTCCCGCAGGTGGGAGCGGCGGGCGCCCGGCGCGCCCTGCGGGTCATCGGTGCGGCGGGAGATCTCCTCGGCCCAGTCGCTCACGCCGGTGGCTTCGGGGTGGACCTGGGCCAGGTAGGCGTGCTCGGTGTCGCGCCCCAGGTAGAGGAGCACATCCTCGGTGCCGACGCCGGTGGTGGGCACCGGGGTTGCACCACCCGGGGCGGCCGGGCCCCCACCGGCCGCGCCGCCGGCACCATCGGGTGCCTCAGGTGCGTCAGCGCCACCGGTGCCGAGCGGGGCGGTGAACATCAGCGCGTCATCGGATCCGGTGAGCACATCACCACCGATGAGGTGCAGGACCCGGGTGGAGGGCAGGTCCAACAGGCGGGCGATCAACCCCTCCCGGACGCGGCCGAGGCCGTCGCGGTCCACTCCGGAGCGAGAGAGGGGCAGGTCGTCTGAGCGCACCCCTCCACGGTAGACGGCCCCGCCGGCTCGCGCCGCCATAGCGGGACACACCGGGCGCCTCACAGGGCCGGCGCCCGCCGGTGGGCATACCGTGGGGAGGGTGTCGACCAGTCCCCGTTCGCCGCTCGCGTTGGCGGCCCTGGCCACCGTAGCCATCCCCGGCCTGGACGTGGTGGCCACCCGGCCCCCGCACCACACCGGGGCCGGCTTCGACGTCGCCTCCCTGATGGACGCCCAGGGCCGGCGCTGGACGGTGCGCGCGCCCCGGAGCACGGTCGCCGGTGCCGCGCTGGAGGGCGAGGTCGACCTCCTGGCCGTGCTGGCCCAGGCAGTGGACAACGAGTTGCTGCCCTTCGAGGTGCCCCGCCCGGCAGGGTTCGCGGCCCTGCCGGAGGGGGGCCGTGCGATGGTCTACCGGGAACTGCGCGGCCGCCCGCTGCAGGTACAGGCGGTCTCGGCGGCCCTGGCCCGGCGGCTCGGGCAGACCCTCGCCCGGATCCACGACCTGGACACTGCTGTGGTGGCCGACGCCGGTCTGCCGGTCTACGACGCCGAGTCCTACCGCACCCGGAGGCTGGCCGAACTCGATGAGGCCGCGCGCACCGGGCACGTCCCGACCGATCTGCTGCGCCGGTGGGAGCGCGCGCTGGAGGATGTCCGGTTGTGGAAGTTCATCGCCACACCGGTGCACGGGGACCTCGCCGGGGAGCACATCCTGGTAGACGATGACGAGGTGACGGCGATCCTGGACTGGGCCGACGCCCGGGTAGCCGACCCGGCCGACGACCTGTCCTGGTTGATCGCGGCCGCGGCGCCGGAGACCGGCGATGCGATCCTGGCCGCCTACACCCAGGCACGCGGGGACCGGACCGATGAGTTCCTGGCGGCGCGGACGCTGCTGGCCAGCGAACTGGCACTGCCCCGTTGGCTGATGCACGGGGTGCGCACCCGGGACAACTCCGTCATCGACGACGCCATCGACATGCTCACCGATCTGGACCGTGCGGTCGCCGACGCCGACCCGATCGGTCAGGTGCCGGTGGTCAGCACCGACTGGGTGACCGGACCGGTGCCGCTGCGCACCGACGGCGCCGGTGCCGAGGATGACCTCGACGGCGGCACGGACGGTACGGGCGGCGACCTCGATGACACCCGCGACACCGCGGAGGCCGCGGAGGCCGCGGGTGCCGCGGGTGCCGCTGCAGAAGCCGGTGCCGACGATCCGCGGTTCGCCGCCTATGCGCACGCGGAGGACATGGACTACGGGACCGCCGGGATCGACGAGCCGACGGTTGAAGGTGGCATCCCGGTCAGGAACGACGACGGCGGTCACGACCGCAGCAGGCGCGACGACGGCACCGGGGTCCTCGCAGACGCGCCGGAGACCGCCGACGTCCCCGCGCCGGACCCGATCGAGCCGGACTATGATCGCACCGATCCCGGCCGCGGCGGCGACGACGCCCCCACGGGCCAGTTCCCCTCGCGCTGAGGACCCTGTGCTGCCCTCGGGCTGAGCACGGCCCGGCCGCGCCCATCAGGTGGGGGGCTGGAGCAGATCCTCCAGTTCGGCCTCGGTGAGTTCGGCGGCGTGGACGGTACGGTTCTGGGCGACGTAGTGCAGCGATGCCTGCACGGTCTCGATCGGAACCTGGTGCAGGCGCGCCCACGCGAGGCGGTACAGGCCCAACTGCACCTGGGTGGCGTGGCGCGCGGCGTCATCGTGCGGTGGGGTGCCTGTCTTCCAGTCCACCACGTGCACCCCGTCGGTGGTGGGGAAGACGGCGTCGATGCGGCAGCGCACCGCCACCTCCCGGATCAGGATCTCGATGTCGACCTCTACCGCCACCGGTGTCCGGGTGGACCAGTCGGAGTCCAGGAACGCCTGCCGCAGTGCTGCCAGTTCCTGATCGGGCCCTTCCTCCTCCGCCCCTGGCAGCAACTCCCAGTCCAGCAGTGTGCGCGCCCCGAAGTACTGCTCCACCCAGGCGTGGAACTGGGTGCCGCGCCGGGCGGACCCCCTGGGGCGGCGCGGCACCGGGCGGCGGCGGTGGCGCCAGAACTGCGGCGCGTCCCGGGCCAGTTCCACCATCGCCGAGGCCGACAGGTGCTCGGGCATCGTGACCTGGGCCGGGTCGACGGCGTCCCGCTCGGCGAGCAGCAGTTCGGCATCGGCCCACCATCGGCCGGCCTGGGAGGTGGTGGGCACGGACTGCTCCCGCTGATCGGCGCCGTCCCAGATCTGTTCCCACGCGGTGGCCACCGCGTGGGCGGGTCGGGGCCAGGTCGCGACCTGGTCGGCGTCGGTGCGCGGGTTCTCTGGGTGCGCGCTTGCCGTGGGCCAGTTCGGGCCGGGATCGGCGAGACCGTCCTGGACCAGTGGCTTCAGGAACGGCGAGGGGACCGAGACCCTCTTGCGGGTGCCCCAGAAGCAGGAGGTCAGGATCAGCACGTGTCTGGCCCTGGTCATCGCGACGTAGGCCAGCCGCCTTTCCTCGTCGAGCAGCCGCTCGCCCTCCTCGTGGCAGAACTGCGTGCGCGCCTGCCGTACCTCTTCGATGGTGCCGGCGCCCTGGATCGGTAGGTCCGGCAACCAGTCGTGGTCCCCGCGCAAGCCGTAGGGCAGGGCGCGCACGTTGGTCAGCCACCCGGGGTTCAGGTAGTGACCGTCCTTGTTCGGGGCCAGCGTGGGGAAGTCACCGGTGTTCAGGCCCGCCACCACCACGGTGTCCCACTCCAAGCCCTTGGAGGCGTGCACGGTCATGATCTGGATGGCCGTGGGGTCGGGTTCGGCGACCATGAGGTCCAGTCCCCGTTCCTCCTCCTCCACCGCATCCAGGTAGGACAGGAAGGCGCCCAGGCCGGGTTCCTCCGTGCCCCCGGTGAAGGAGGCCGCCGCGGTGGTGAAGGCGTCGAGGTTGCGCCGGGCGTGTGCGACGGAACCGGGTACGTGCGCGATCACCTCGATGTCCAGGCCCAGGATCTGCTCGGTGGTGGTGACCAGTTCGGCCATGTCCAGGTGGGTGAGCGCCCGGATCCGCCGGATCTGCCCGGACAACCGGCGCAGCCGCTCCCGAGCCTTCCCGCTCAGGGTACGGCCGTGGCGATCGGTCCAGGTGCCCCGGGGCAACCGGTCGACCGCCTCGACCAGACTCGAGCGCTCGTCGGCTTCCAGAACTTGATCGGCCTGCGGCTGCGCCGCCTGCCCGGACTCCTCGGGCCGGCCCCGGGTCTGGGCGGCGGCCCACTCCCACAGCACGGCCAGGTCCGCCGCACCCAACTGCACACTGGGGCCGGTGAGCAGGCGCATCATCGCATCGCCGCGGGAGGGGTCGTGCGCCACAGTGAGGGCCGCACGGATGTCGGCTACCTCCGCAGTGGCCAGCAGCCCACCCAGGCCCACCACCTGGCAGGGCAGCCCGGCGGCCAGCAGCGCCTCCTCGATCAGGGGGAACTGGGAGCGCTTCCGGCACAGCACGGCCGCCGTCGCCGGGGCCTCGGGGTCATCGGACCAGTGCCGGGTGAGGACCCGCGCGATCTGGGCGGCCTCCTCCTCCACCGTCTCGGCGCAGTGGGCCAGCACGGTGCCGCGACCCGCTGCCGGGGAGGGGCGCAACGGCGGCACCATGGTGGCCGCGACACCGCTGCGCAGTGGTTCGGCGATCCGGTTGGCCACCGACAGGATCGCGGTGTCGTTGCGCCATGCGGTGCTCAACGGGGTGACCGCGGCCGGTTGCCCGTCGGCGACCCGGAAGTGCTCGGGAAAGGACAGCAGGGTTCCGGCCGCTGCCCCGCGCCACCCGTAGATCGCCTGGTTCGGATCCCCCACCGCGGTGACCGGGTGGCCGCCACCGAACAGGGCGGTGAGCAACTGCACCTGTGCCACCGAGGTGTCCTGGTACTCATCCAGGAGCACCACGGGATACCGAGTGCGCTCCAGGGCCCCGACCTTGGGGACGGCCCGGGCGATCCGGGCCGCCATCCGCACCTGGTCGCCGAAGTCCACGACGCCCTCGCGCTCCTTGCGTGCGCCGAACTCGGCCACGAGTTCCATCAGTCGGGCGCGCAGATCCAACGATGCGGCGATGTCGCTGACCTCCTTGACCATCTTGCCCGAGACCGCGAGCAGGTCCTGGGCCTGGGCTCGCAGGTCCTTCGCCGTCTCCGCCGGCTCCAACCCGTGCTCGGCCAGCTCGGCAGCCAAGGAGGTGACGGCGTCCACCACCGTGCTTCCCGCGTAGCCGGTCTCCAGGTCCTGCGGCCAGGCGCGCACGATCTGTTCGGCCAGTTGGAACCGTCCGGCGTCGCTGATCAGCCGGGCGTCGGGGTCCAGTCCCATGCGCAGGGCGTGGTCGGTGAGCAGGCTGGCCGCGTAGGAGTTGTACGTGGCGATCCGTGGCTGATCCTCCAGGCTCACACCCGGGCCTACACCTGCCTCTGATAGTTCGTGCAGCCGGGTGCGGATCCGCTGCGATAGTTCCGCGGCGGCCTTGCGGGTGAACGTCAGCCCGAGCACCGAGCCCGGTGGCACCAGCCGGTTGGCGACCAGGTAGACCACCCGGGCAGCCATGGTCTCGGTCTTGCCGGAGCCGGCTCCGGCGACTACCAGCAGGGGTTTCAAGGGTGCCTCGATGATGCGGGCCTGCTCGGCGGTGGGCGGATGGTGGCCCAGCAGTCGGGCGACCCGGGCAGCACTGTGCGTCACCGGCACCGCACCGGCCGAGGCGACCTGCGCCGTCGTCATCGGACCGGCTCCACCCGGGCGCCGGAGGGGAAGGCGGGGCAGGAGGAGCGCACCGGGCAGCGCGGGCAGTGTTCGTTCGGCCGGGCCTCGAACGTGCCCGAACGCAAGATCCTGCCCGCATCGGCCAGCAGGTGATGCGCCCACCGGGGGTCCTCGGCCTCGGCCAGTGGGGGCTGGTAGCGGATGGTGGCGGCCGTGGCCTTGGTCCCGGGATAGACCAGCGCTGCACCCGCGCTGCCCACATCGCCGAACGCGCCCGCCTCGGTGGCGACCTGGTAGGCGCCCAGTTGGGGGTTCGTGCGGGCCTTCGCCACCGACTCCGCGGTGGCGCCGGTCTTCAGGTCCACGATTCTGACCTGGCCCTGGCCCACATGCTCCACCCGGTCCGCCCGGCCGCGGAGCCGTACCTGGTCGAGTTCTGCGGTGAAGGCCACTTCGACGTCCACCGGGCCGGGCCGGGTGGCCATGTACTCGGACAGCCGGGTGATCATCGACTCCGCACGGGCACGCTGCGCCGTGGCCATCCAACCCTCCGCCAGGCCGAGGTCGGGCCAGCGACGCTCCAGCATCTGCCGCATGCCGGCCTCATCGCCGTCGGGGTGGGCGGCCGCGATCTCGTGGATGAGGTTGCCGAGTTGCTGAGCGTCGGAGACTCCGGGTTCACCGCCGTTACGGGTCAGCACCCACCGCAGCGGGCAGGTGGTGATCTGCTCCACTGCCGAAGGTCCGATGGTGGGCACCTGGTCCTGCGCCAGCAGGGGGGCTTCGGTGGTGGGGGCGAACAGGGCTCCCCACCGGCTCGGGTCGGCTTCGGTGACACCGTGCTCGGCCAGATAGGACAGTACGGCGGCGGCCTCGGAGGCCTGCGCAACCTCGGCGGGTGTCGGGGCCGGATTCGCGGAGCCGACCCCTGAGGTGCCGGCGAGCACCGGGCGCAGCGCGGCCCGCAGTTGCCCCACCAATCCGCGCAGGTCCAGCGGGGGCGGCACCGCCGTCGTCTCGTGATCGGTGCCCGGTGTGAGCAGGTCCAGGAACATCGAGGGCCGCTCGTCCTCGTCCAGGATCGCCGTGACGTACAACAGCCGCCGGGCGCGCGAACAGGCCGAGATGAACGCACGCAACTCGCCATCGGCGACATCGCGGCGGGCCCGGCGCATCCGGGTGGCCTCATCCTCCCCGCGCACTTCACGTGCTGCGGCCAGGTCGGCCAAGTCCGCCGAGCCGAGCAGGGTGTCGCGGATCCGCAGATCCGGCCAGACGTCCTCCTGCACACCGACCACCGCCACCACCTCCCACTGCCCGCCGGCGGCCCCGGCGGCGGTGTGCACCGCCACCGCCTCGGCCTGGTGGCCGCGGGCGGCGAGGGTGTCCGCGGGGAAGTCCTGGGCCATCAGATGCTCCACGAACGAGCCCGGGGAGGAGTAGGCGGTGCGGTCCATGAACTGCTCAGCCGCTCGGAACAGTGCCAGCACCGCGTCCAGGTCCGCGTCGGCCCGGTCCGCGCCGACGCCACCGGACAGCGCCTGCTGCTGCCAGATGCCCGCCAGCCCGGTGGCCTCCCATGCCGCCCAGAGCACCGTCTCCGCGGTTGCCTCGGGATCGGTCACGGCATCCCGGGCAGCACTCAGCACCCGGGCCACCCCGGCGGGACCGCGACGGTACCGGGCGGGCAGTTCGCCCGCGGAGTCAGGATCGGACAGCACATCCAGAAGCGCCTCGGCGGAACTGCGGGTTCCCCCCTCCTGGCGTTCCCGGGCGCGCAGGTACCGCCGCAACCCCCGCAGCGTCACCGGGTCCAGGCCCCCGATCGGGCTGCTCAGCAAGTCGATGGCGGTAGGCAGGTCCAGTTCCCCGGCCAGGGCGGTGCGGAGGACCGCCAACAGCGGGCGGACCGCGGGTTCCTCACGCAGCGGCCGGTCCGCGGGCGCCGCCGCCAGCGGCACTCCTGCGGCACGCAAACCCCGCCGGACCGACCCCAGTTGGGCACTGGAGCGTGCCACCACCGCCATCTGTGACCACGGCACCTGGTGATGCAGCCGCGCGATCCGCAACTGGCGGGCCACGAATGCGACCTCCTGCGCCGGACTGCCCAACACGGCTGTGCGCAACCCGCGCGGTGGGTGGTCTGCGTGATCGTCCTGCCCCGGAGCCTCCCGGCGGGCGCCGGCCGCTAGTACCGGTAGCGCGCGGGTGAGTCGGCGCACGGGGTCCCGCACCGACTGACCGTGGCGCCACACCCGGTCGAGCACATGCTCGGTCGCACCCCAGGCCGCGTCCGCGGCGAATGCGGCCGAGTCCGCGCCGCCGGGTCGGGGCGGCGGTGCGGCCGCGGTGGACAGGAGCGCCGGCACGCCACCGCGGAAGGACTGCACCGCGGCATCGGCGTCACCGAGGACGACCAGGCCGGCGCCGTCGTCACCCAGCGCCCCCAGAAGTCGGGCCGTGGCCAGGGTCGCGTCCTGGTAGTCGTCGTGGACCACCAGGGACCACCTCGGCCGGTCCACCCCGGGCAGGTCCCGATCCCAGGTGAGCAGGGCACTGACGGCTTCGTCGACGATCCCGGCCGCGTCATACCGCGCGCCACGGTCCGGGGTGATCTGACCCAGGGCCATCACCTGGGTGTACTCGGTGAGGACCTGTCCGGCGCCCACCCATTCCAGCCGGTCGCGGGAGCGGCCCAGCTCACTCAGTTCGGCGCCACTGAGGCCCGCCTCGGCGGCGCGCATCAGCACGTCGCGCAGTTCGTTACGGAAGGCCTGCAGTCCCCAGGTCTGCGGGCCCACACCCTCGGGCCAGGTCGCCGGGCGGCCCTCCCCCTGGGCGTGCCCGGCGAGCAGTTCGGCGAGCACCTGGTCCTGTTCCGGTCCGGAGATCAGCGTGGGTGCCGGCTCGCCCAGGTGACTGGCGCGCAGCCGCAGGATCGCGAACGCCAGGGCCGCCGGAGTGCGTACCACCGCCTCATCGAGCGTGCGGCCGATCCGGCGGGTGACCTCGGTGCGAAGGTCCGCGGCGCCGGTGCGGGTGGGCACCAGCAGGATGGGTCGCTCCCCCGCCAACGCCGCGGTGACCGTCAGAGCCACCGCCAGGTGCGTCTTGCCCGAGCCCGGCGCACCGTGCACGACGTGCCGCCCGCCGTCGGCCACCGCCCGGGCGACACGGCGCTGGGAGACGTCCAGGCTCGGCACGCCGGAGCCGACGGCGGCACGAGTGAACACCGGGGAGGACATGGCCCCATCCCATCATCTCGATCCGACATCGCCGGACCGGCCGCGGGCAGATCAGTCCGGGACGATCCACCCGTTGGGTTCGCACCCGTCCAGGGTGATCGACTGCTGCACCATCACCGGCGCCGGCTCACCCGGCGCGGGGCACTGCGCGTGACCGTGACCGAGTAGGTGCCCCACCTCGTGGTTGACCAGGTAGTGCCGGTACTCGGTCCGGTTTCCCCCGGCTTCGCTGAAGGTCTCGGCACCCTCGGCCCAGCGCAACGCGTTCAGCACCGCCCCGTCCGGGGTTGCGCAGGAGTACTCGCCGCCGGTGGGCAACGGGTCGCACAGGTCATCGACCGTGTCCGGGGTGGCGAGCCGCACGAGTAGGTCCGCCTCGGTCCCGGCGCCGGCGTGGGCGAAGGCGACGTCCATCTGCGCCGACCAGCCGCGCTCGTCGTTCAGGGTGGTCACCACGAAGTCGGCGAACCGCTCGAGGTCGATGGCCAGGTCACGCTCCACCTCGATGTCGACCGTCAGCACATCGACGGACTCCTCGACGGCGTCCTCCGGAATCTCCTCGGCGATCCGGGCGGCATCGAACTCGCCGGATCCGGACTGGGGTACCACCCGGCTGAGCAGCCCGGCCGAGGCGTCGCCGGGACGCAGCCGATCCTCGAGGGCGGGCAACCTGGGCCCGTACACCCCATCGGGTCCCCCCGGATCGCCGCTCGGGGTCGGCCAGGGGTCGGGTTCGTCGACCAGTGCGGCCCCGATCGACTGCGACTGGGCACCGAGCAGCACTGCGCCCAGCAGGGCGCAGAGGACGATGATCGCTCGACGCATGACCTCCATACTGGCAAACCTTCGTCGAAGTCTCGACCCCGGGGTGTGCTCGGACACCTTCGGCGCACCCCCTCCCGTGGTCGCCACCGTCACCGTGCTGCGGTCACCGCCGGGCCCGGTGGCGCCTACGATGGGGGAAGTTCAGGCCGACCCGCACAGAAGGAGGACACGTGGAGATCACGATCGGAGTCAGGAACGTGGCACGAGAGTTGACCCTGGACGTGTCGGAGGATGCCGAGGAAGTGGCCGAATCCGTGCACAAGGCCCTCACAAAGGCCGAGAGCGACCCGGGCGCGGCCCTGGACCTGACCACCAGCAAGGGCCGCCGGGTGATCGTGCCGGTGGCCGCGCTCGGTTTCGTGGAGTTCGGCGGCGACGAGCAGCGCAAGGTGGGCTTCGGCACCCTCTGAGCCGGTCGACGACAGTGACCGCACGGTGCCGCTGACCGATCCCTGCGAGCGCGCCGCTGCTTGAGCAGTTAGGTTCAAGTCGTGACAGGCAAGAACGCGAACTTCCGATACCGCAACACCTCCGTGCTGTCGGTGACCCATATCGAAGCACCGGTGCGGATACCCTCCGCCCGCTTCGAGCAACACCTGGCTACCACCCGTAAGCGGTTGCGACTTCCGGACAACATGCTGGAGCGGATCTCCGGCGTGACCGAGCGGCGCTGGTGGGAGGAGGGAACCAGATTCGACGACCCGGCGATCGAAGCGGGCGCCAAGGCGATCGCTGAAGCCGGTGTCGACCCGGCCGGGGTGGGATTGCTCGTGAACACCTCGGTGACCCGCACGCAGTTGGAGCCCTCGGTCGCGGTACGGGTGCATCACGAGTTGTCGCTGCCGTCCTCGGCGATGAACTTCGACATCGCCAACGCCTGCCTCGGTTTCGTCAACGGCATGATGCTCGCGGCGACCATGATCGACGCCGGCCAGATCGACTACGCCGTCATCGTCAACAGCGAGGACACCCGCGCCACCCAGGAGCGAACCCTGGCCCGGCTCGGGCGGCCGGAGGCCACCCGGGAGGACTACCGCCGCGAGTTCGCCTCCCTCACCCTGGGCTCCGGAGCGGCGGCGGCGGTTCTTGGCCGTACCGACCTGCATCCGAACGGCCATCGCATCGTCGGTGGAGTCAGCCGCGCCGCCACCGAGCACCATGGCCTGTGCGTGGGCAACCTGGAGGGGATGTTCACCGACACCAAGGGCCTGCTCGAGGGTGGACTGCCGCTGGTGGTGGCCGCCTGGGAGGAGGCCAACAACGGGGCCGGTTTCCAGTGGGACGGGATGGACCGGTACATCACCCACCAGATCTCCACCCCGTACACGCAGGCGATCATCGACGCCATCGAGCTGCCGGCCGAGCGGGTGCCGATCACGTTCAACCACTGGGGGAACGTCGGACCGGCCTCGCTACCGATGACCCTGGCCGCGCAGGCCGCCGACCTCGCTCCCGGTGACCGGGTGCTGTGCATGGGTGTGGGATCCGGCCTGAACACCGCCATGCTCGAGTTGCGGTGGTGAGCATCTCGGACCTGCGCGGTATCGCCCCGGGGTGGAGCAGGCACATCACCGTGCCCGGCACCGCAGCGACCTCGCCGGTGACCTGGCACGTGCTGGACAACATCGCCGACCTGGGCGGACCCGCGCGCGGCACGCTGCTGGCCGTGCACGGGAACCCGACGTGGTCCTACCTGTGGCGAGAACTGCTCACCGCGGGAGCCGGCGCCGGGTGGCGCGTGGTGGCGGTGGACCAGCTGGGGATGGGTTGGTCCCAGCGCGATGGGCGCATGCGCCGACTGGCCGACCGGGTGAGTGAGCTCGGTGCCCTCACCGACCACCTGGGACTGGGCGGACCGGTGGTGACGGTCGGTCACGACTGGGGCGGGGTGGTCTCCCTCGGCTGGGCGACCCGGCACCCCGATCTGCTGGCCGGGGTCGTCCTGACGAACACCGCCATCCATCACGACCACGAGGCGAGCACGATCCCCGCCCTGCTGCGCCTGGCGGGCCACCCGGTCATTCATCGTTGGGCGACCCGAAGCACCCGCACCTTCCTGCGCGCCACCCTTGCCCTGGCCCAGCGCCCGCTCCCCGAGGAGGTCACCGGTGCCTACCTCGCGCCCTACGCCAAGGCCCGGGACCGGCACGCGATCGCCGACTTCGTCGCAGACATCCCGGCGGACCCCCGCCATCCCTCCCACGACGCGTTGACCACGATCGCCGCCGGAACCGCAGCGCTCACCGTCCCGGCGCTGCTGCTGTGGGGGCCGCGAGATCCGGTCTTCGCCGAGCGGTACCTGCGCGACCTGCGCGCCCGGCTGCCCCAGGCCGACGTGCACCGGTTCGAAGGGGCCGGGCATCTGCTGCCCGAGGACGCCGATGTGGCCGGCACCGTGGTTCGCTGGCTCGCCGAACGCCTACCCGCCACCAGCACCGGCCCCACCGAGACCGGTACCGGCGCCCCCACGCGCCACACGGCGGCCGGGAACAACGCCGCCGCGGACGGCAGCGCTGACGCCGCCCCGCCCCGGCTCCGCCGCCTCACCGCGGTCCTGGACGAACGGGGCCAGGACGCCGAGCCCGCGGTCCTGGCCCTGTCCCGGGCCGGTACCGAGACGGTGACCTGGCAGGAGTTGGCGACCAGGGTGCGCCACCTGGCGCTGGGACTGGCCGACCTCGGGGTGCGCCCCGGTCAGCGGGTGAGCCTGCTCATCACTCCGGGTGTGGACCTGACCACCGCACTGTTCGCATGCCTGCGTCTGGGAGCCGTCGCCGTGCTCGCCGACCAGGGCCTGGGCCTGCGCGGTATGAGCCGCGCCCTGCGCGGCGCCGGCCCGCAGTGGCTCATCGGAGTCGACCGCGCCCTGACCGGCGCACGGCTGCTGGGGTGGCCCGGCCGGCGGGTCGCCACCGGGCACACCACACCACGGCACCGAGCCCTCGGTGCCCGCACCGGCCTGGCCGACCTGATCGCCCGCGGGGCGGGCATCGAGCAGCACGGAGGCACGCTGCCCGCTGAGCCGGACCCGGAGGATGATGCGGCGATCCTGTTCACCTCCGGATCCACCGGACCGGCCAAGGGCGTGACCTACACCCACCGCCGGCTGGCGGCCATGCGCGATGCGCTCGCCACCACCTATGACCTGGGGCCGGGCTCGGCGTTCGTGGTCGGATTCGCCCCCTTCGCCCTGATCGGTACCGCGCTCGGTTCCGCGGCGATCACCCCGGACATGGACGTGGTCGCCCCGGCCACGCTCACCGCCGCCGCGCTGGCCGACGCCGTCGCCGCCAGCGACGCGACCGCGGTCTTCACCTCCCCGGCCGCCTTGACGAACGTGCTCCGCACCGCTGCCGACCTCACCGAAACGCACCGCAGTGCCCTGGCCGGGGTGGAACTGTTCCTGTCCGCCGGTGCGCCGATCGCCCCCGAGTTGCTCGCGCAGGTCGGTCGCATCATGCCCAATGCCTCGGCCCACACCCCCTACGGCATGACGGAGGTGCTCCCCCTCACCGACATCGACCTGACCGGTCTGCATGCCGCTGCCGAGGACGAGGCGGCCGGCGTCACCGGTGCCGGTGGCGGCAGCTGTGTGGGCCACCCCGTCCCGGGGGCGCTGGCCCGGATCATTCCCTTGGACGACGACGGCGCCGCCACCGGCGATGCCACCACCGCACCGGGCATCACCGGTGAGGTGCTGGTCACCGCAGCCCACCTGAAGCGCACCTACGACCAGCTGTGGGCCACCCAGGCCGCCGGCGCCGACCATGCCGGCTGGCACCGCACCGGGGATGTCGGGCACCTGGACGCACGCGGCCGGCTATGGATCGAGGGTCGCCTGGCCCACATCATTCGTACTGCCGGGGGCGTGGTGACCCCGGTGGCCATCGAGCACGCCGCGCAGCAGATCCGGGGGGTGCAACGGGCGGCCGCCGTCGGTGTCGGTCCCGCGGGCACCCAGCACGTCGTCGTCGTCCTGGAGACCGATCCGCAGATCGATCGGCACGCCGGCGCCGCCCCCGCCCTGGCCACCCCGGGCCTGACGCGGGTTGTGCGCCAGGCGGTGCGCGCCCGATGCGGCCTGACCGTGGCCGCTGTGCTGCGGGTACCGGAACTGCCCACCGACGTGCGGCACAACGCCAAGGTCGACCGCGCCCGGCTGGCTCAGTGGGCCGAGCGCGCGCTGGCCGGCGGAAGGATTCAGGCGCCGTGACCGCCCGTATGCGGGTGCTGGTCACCGGTGCCAGCGGCATGCTCGGTCGTCGCACCGCCGAGCACCTGGTGGCGGCCGGCCACCAGGTGCGCACCTTCCAGCGGCGACCGGCCGGGGTCGCCGGTGCCACGGACATCCGGGGTTCGCTCACCGGCTCCGGTGCGCATACCGCGCTCAACCGTGCCGTCCAGGGATGCGACGCCGTCGTGCACCTCGCCGCGAAGGTCTCGGTCAGCGGACCACGCGCCGAGTACGAACAGGTGAACATCGAGGGCACTCGCGCACTCCTGCATGCCGCCCGACAGGCCGGCGTGCACCGCTTCGTGCAGGTGTCCACGCCGTCCGTGGCCCACACCGGGGATCCGCTCATCGGGGTGGCAGCCGGAGCCGCCGAGCCGGAGCGCGCCCGGGGTCACTACGCGCGCACGAAGGCGGCCGCCGAACAGCTGGCGCTCGCGGCGGACCAGCCGGGCTTCGTCGTGGTGGCGCTGCGGCCGCATCTGGTGTGGGGGCCCGGTGACACCCAACTGGTCGCCCGGATCGTGGCGCGGGCCCGGGCCCGGCGGCTACCCCTGCTGGACCATGGTGCGGCGCTGATCGACTCCCTGTACGTCGACAACGCCGCAGACGCACTGGTGGCGGCGCTGGAGCGCGCCGAACACGCCCACGGGCAGGCGTTGGTGGTGACCAACGCCGAACCACGACCGGTGGGTGACCTGCTCGCCGGTATCTGCCGTGCGGCCGGGGCGCCGGTGCCGACGTGGCGGGTACCCGCCGCCCTGGCCCGGATGGCCGGGGGTGTGGTCGAGGCCCTCTGGGCGGTGCGTCCCGGACCCGATGAGCCGCCGATGACCCGTTTCCTGGCCGAACAACTCTCCACCGCGCACTGGTTCGACCAACGCCACACCCAGCAGGTGCTCAACTGGCGGCCCGGGGTCAGCATCGATGAGGGTCTGGACCGGCTGGCCGCGCACGAACTCCCGGGCTGACCGGGGACGAACTCCCGCGATGCCACCGGCCTGCCGGCGGTGGGATTGGTCACGTTGCAGACGGTGTACGCACCTTCGCGATACAGTGTGGATGTACCAGGTTGCCCGGTCGTAACGACAGTTCGGTACACGCACCTGCACGCCGGCCCCGTTGCCGGCACGTTCATTTCGCGATCGGCTGCCCCTTACGGTGACGACCGCCGCGCGCGTGAACGGCTCATGACGTCGCCATGACGCGAACAGGTGAACCCTGATGCAGAACGAAACCCTCACCGAGGCGGGCACTCAGAGCCCCGCTGTCGATGACGCCGCCCTGGCCGAGGTGGTCGATGAGACCATCGAGGCCCCCGCGGCACCCGAAACCCCCGCCGAGGCGGCCAAGACCTTCGCCGACTTCGGCGTCTCCGAATCGATCGTGGGCGCATTGGCCGACGTGGGCATCACCCACCCCTTCCCGATCCAGTCCCTCACCCTGCCGGTGGCCCTGGCCGGGCACGACATCATCGGCCAGGCCAAGACCGGTACCGGCAAGACCCTCGGTTTCGGTATCCCGCTGCTGGAGGCCGTGGTGGGCCCCGACGAGGAGGGTTGGGACGCGCTGGCGGACCCGGGCAAACCCCAGGCCGTGGTGATCGCCCCGACCCGTGAACTGGCTGTGCAAGTCGCCGGCGACCTGGTGACCGCCACCCGACGCCGCACCGTGCGCATCACCCAGGTCTACGGCGGCCGGGCGTACGAGCCCCAGATCGAGGCCCTGACCAAGGGCACCGAGGTGATCGTGGGCACCCCGGGCCGGATGATCGACCTGCTCAAGCAGGGTCACCTGGACCTGTCCCGGGTGCGCACGCTGGTGCTGGACGAGGCCGACGAGATGCTCGACCTGGGCTTCCTGCCCGATGTGGAGACACTGTTGTCGCGCACGGCGGCCAGCCGCCACACGATGCTGTTCTCGGCCACCATGCCCGGGCCCGTGGTCACCATGGCCCGCCGGTACATGAACCGGCCCACGCACATCCGCGCCCAGGACCCCGACGACGACGGCGTCACCCTGAAGGCGATCAGCCAGTTCATCTACCGCGCCCACGCGATGGACAAGGTGGAGGTCCTAGCCCGGATCCTGCAGGCCAGGGGCCGCGGGCTGACACTGGTCTTCGCCCGCACCAAACGCACCGCCGCCCGAGTGGCCGACGACCTGGCCGAGCGCGGGTTCGCCTCCGGTGCGATCCACGGCGACCTGGGCCAGGGAGCCCGGGAGCAGGCGCTCCGGGCCTTCCGGAACGGCAAGATCGACGTGCTGGTCGCCACCGACGTGGCCGCCCGCGGCATCGACGTGGACGACATCACGCACGTGGTCAACTACCAGTGCCCCGAGGACGAACGGATCTACCTGCACCGGATCGGCCGCACCGGGCGGGCCGGCAACACCGGCATCGCGGTGACCTTCGTCGACTGGGACGACCTGCCGCGCTGGTCCCTGATCGACAAGGGACTGGAACTGAACCGCGGCGAGCCCATCGAGACGTACTCCTCCTCCCCGCACCTGTACTCCGACCTGGACATCCCCGAAGGCACCCGGGGCCGACTCCCTCGAGGTGAGCGGACCCGCGCCGGACTGGACGCCGAGCAGCTCGAGGACATCGGCGAGACCGGCACCCGGACCACCTCCGGTGGCGGCGGTGGCGGACGACGGCGTGAGGGCGGTGGCCGCGACCGTCAGGGGGGCCGCCGCGGGGACGGCTCCCGTCAGGGCGGACGACGGCGTGAGGGCGGTGGCCGCAGCGGCTCATCCGGCCAAGGGTCCGGCGGGCGGAGCAACGGCGCGGGAACGCGCTCGGAGCAGCCCGGCACCGGCGAGGGACAGCGTCGCCGGCGGCGCCGTCGTCGTCGGAACAACTCCTCCGGCTCCGCCGGTTCGGGGTCGGCACAGTCCTGACGCGGCAGGCCTCGACGACCGCATCAGGACCCCCACGGGTCATCGGGGGTGACTCCGTCAGTCGACATGCCTGGACGTAGTCCGGCGAGCCCCTCATCCCATACGCGTTCCTGGATCGACCCGGGGCAGGCCAATCGCAGGTGGAGGAGATCTGTGGTCACGTCACCGCTGTAGTGGACCCGGGAACCGGCGCGCGAGGCAATCCTCACCTCGCCACCGTCATCGTTGTGCCCGTCGGCGACCATGAACGGCAGAAGGGTGTCGTACTCCTCGTTCACCCCACCGGAGATGATGAACTCCTCCTCACGGATTTCGCCGGCCTGGAGACCCTCGGATTCCATGACCTGGTCGAGTTCGTTCGCCGTGACCGCACGCGCGTCCTCCAGGGGTTCGGCGATCTGCGCGCCGTAGCCGGCGACACTGCACCCGTCGTCGTGGGTGAGGAGCGGAACCCACCCGTCCGGGACGTCGCCGGCCCCGCCTTCGCTGAAACCCTCACCTGTCGAGATCACCAGCCAGTGGGGTCCCTCTTTCGGGAACGTCGCGGGCTCCCGGCGTTCCTCGGTGCAGCCCAGGACGAGCATGACCCCGGTCAGGATCACCGCAGCCACCGGCAGACGTCGTCGTGACATCGGGAGTCACCGACTTGGGCCGGACGCATCATCTTCCAGACACACTCCGCTACACACCGCCCCCCATGAGGCTCCACCGCACCACATGGGCTCCGCTACCTGCACCCACCAATGCCACACTTCGTCCACGCATGAGCGTCTCCCCTCGACGTCCGCTATCTCCCCTTTACTCACCTTCAGAATAGGCGACTTCAGCACTGCCCGACTGGAGGACCAAGTAACAGATTGGGGGATCACGGCATCCCTGGGGGCGGACCTATGCTTTCGAGCGCTGGTCTGTGGGAACGTCCGCGGGCCCAAGCGTCCTGGATCAGGGTGGGCGTGAGTCAGGTGTCCGAGGGCCGGATGGTGCGGCCGCGCGCCTCGGCCTCGATCGCCTCCAGCACCTCCGGGCTCGTGGTGTGCTCCCCGAGCCGGTTGTGCTTGCCGGTGCCGTGGTAGTCGCTGGCGCCGGTGACCAGCAGGTCCAGTTCCCGGGCCAGGCCGCGCAGATGGGCCCGGTCGGCCTCGGTGTGGTCGCGGTGGTCCACCTCCAGGGCGGCCATTCCGGCATCGGCCAGGTCGGCGATCACGGCATCGCCGATCGTGCGGCCCCGGGCGGCGGCGCGGGGGTGGGCCAGGATCGGCACCCCGCCGGCGGCGCGGACCCGGCCGATGGCGGCACGTGCCTCTTGGGCGTAATGGCCCACGTAGTAGGGCCCGCCGGTGGCCACGATGTTCTCGAACGCGGCCGACCGGTCCGGCACGTGGCCGCGGGCGACCAGGGCATCAGCGATGTGCGGCCGACCGATGGTGGCGTCCGGACCGGCTTGGTCCTGCACATCGGCCCAGGTCAGCCGGTAATCCTCGGCGATGCGCCGCACCATCTCCCGAGCGCGGGCGTCCCGGGAGGTGCGGGCATGCTCCATCTCACCGGAGAGATCGGCGTCGTCGTCGGCGTGCAACAGGCTGAGCAGGTGCACGCTGACACCGGCGACCATGCACGACAGTTCCGCCCCCGGTACCAGCGCAACCCCGGTTCGAGCGACCTGGTCGGCCGCTTCATCCCATCCGGCGGTGGTGTCGTGATCGGTCAGGGCGACCACGTCCAGTCCGGCGGCTGCGGCCCTGACCATGAGCACGGCCGGGGAGTCGGTGCCATCGGAGTGATGGCTGTGGGTATGAAGGTCGATGCGCACCCGGCCAGGCTAGCCGCGCAGGCACCCTGAGCTCAGCCCATGGCGAGTGCACCCGGCCGGGTGGGGGCCGGGCGGGACCTGACCGTTCACCTGTTCTCGATGAGACGGGTGAGCGCGGCCGCCTGCTCCGGTCTGCCCATCAGCGCATAGGCCAGGGCCCAGTCGTGCGGCCGGGCCATCGTCAGGCCCCGCCAGGTGGCCCCGGGCGTGGCCGGGATCCGGACCGGGCCGGTGGCGGTGTTGATCGCGAACCGCACGATCAAGTCGATGCTCACACCGTTGACCTCGAAGCAGTAGGCGGCCGCGCTGCTGAAGACATCGCTCGGGCCGAGCCTGCGGTACCGGTGACCCAGGTCCGCCAGCGCCCGTTGCGCCGGCTCCGGCGCCATGTCGGTGATCAGGTCCCAGTCACGCACCCGATCGGTCAACCCGAGGGAGGCCAGCAGGGCCGAACCCCCGACGACGGTGCGAACCCCGGCAGCAGCGAGACTCCGTTGCAAGGCTGCCGCGGTGCGAACGGATGAGTGTGGGACCGCACCGGATCGGCCATCGGGTGTCACGGTGCCCATCGGCACCACCGCCTCACTCGGCTCATCCGGTTCGCGCCCCGGTTGCACCACCGGGGAAGGGGAAGGTTACCGGTGGTGCGGATGCTGCCGCCCACCCCCGCACCGTGCGTGAGACGATGGCAGGCATGACGAGCACCTCTTCCACCACCGATCAGAACGCCCCGGAAACCGAGCAGACCGGCAAGCAGGACGTGTCCAGCCGCGGCTCGAACCGTTCGCAGCGGCCCACCTCCGCCGCCTTCCGGGACTTCATCGCCTCCGGCTGGGCCCCGCGCGAGGAACAGCCCCCGGCCCGCGAGCAGGTGGCCGACTACACCCCGGCCCGTCGGGCCGCCCTGAGCGCGGCCTTCCCCGGCGAACGGCTGGTGATCCCGGCCGGGGACCTCAAGGTGCGCTCCAATGACACCGACTACCGGTTCCGCCCGCACAGCGCCTTCGCGCACCTGACCGGCCTGGGCACCGACGAGGAGCCGGGGGCGGTGCTGGTGCTCGAACCGCAGGACGAGGGCGCCCACGAGGCCACGCTGTACTTCCGCCCCCAGGGCGGGCGGGACTCGGAGGAGTTCTACGCCGACGCCCGCTACGGGGAGTTCTGGATCGGGCGCCGCCCCGGTCTGGCCGACATCGAGGCTCGCACCGGTCTGGCGTGTGCGCACGTGGACTCCCTGGACGATGCGATCGGTAAGGACGCCGGCCAGATCACCATCCGGGTGGTGCCCGGTGCGGACGCCGCGGTGCAAGCGCGGGTGCAGGAACTGCGCACCCAGATGAGCACCGAGGAGGCCCAGCAGGCCGATGAGGCCCTGGCCGAGGTGCTCAGCGAGTTGCGTCTGACCAAGGACGACTGGGAGATCGAGCAGATGCGCCAGGCCGTGGACGCCTCGATCGACGCCTTCGGCGAGGTGGCACGGTCCCTGCCCCGCGCCGTCGGGCATCCCCGCGGTGAGCGGGTGATCGAGGGCGCCTTCTTCGCCCGCGCCCGTGAGCACGGCAACGGGATCGGCTATGACACCATCTCCGCCGCCGGGAACCATGCCACCACCCTGCATTGGATCCGCAACGACGGACAGGTGCGCGCCGGGGAGCTGGTGCTGGTGGACGCCGGGGTCGAGGTCGACTCCCTGTACACCGCCGACATCACCCGCACCCTGCCGGTGGACGGGACCTTCACCGACATCCAGCGCAAGGTGTACACCGCGGTGCTGGATGCCGCCGACCACGCCTTCGCCAGCGCTCGCCCGGGGCTGAGGTTCCGCGATGTGCACGCCGCCGCCATGGAGGTGCTCGCCACCCGCCTGCAGGAGTGGGGCCTGCTGCCGGTGGACGCCGCCACCAGCCTGAGCCCCGAGGGCCAGCAGCACCGCCGGTGGATGCCGCATGGCACCTCCCACCACCTGGGCCTGGATGTGCACGACTGCGCCCAGGCCCGCCGGGAGATGTACCTGGACGCCGAACTCAGGCCCGGGATGATCTTCACCATCGAACCTGGCCTGTACTTCAAGTCCGACGACCTCACGGTCCCGGATGAGTACCGCGGGATCGGGGTGCGGATCGAGGATGACATCCTGGTCACCGCCGACGGCGTGGAGAACCTCTCCGCAGCACTACCGCGCAAGCCCGACGACGTCGAGGCCTGGATGGCCGCACTGCGCGGCTGAAGGCGCCTCGGCTGCGTGCGGCCCGGCCGCGTGCGGCGCGGCTGCGTGCGGCGCGGCCACTGCACCGGAACTGCCGCGGGCCTGCGTGTTCGGCACGGCCGGGAGAATCTTCTGGCCCGCACCAGGGCACAGGCGCGATAGTGGCCTCCCATGGGCTGGTTCTGGGTGGCGGCGGTGCTGGGCACCGTGCACGGCGGATGGAGTGTGTACTGGGCGCTCGGCGGTACGTGGATGCTGGCCAGCGTGGGCCAGTGGGCCGTGGACGCCGCCGCGGAGCCGTCGGTGCAGGTCACGCTGGGACTGTGGGCGGTGGCGGCGGTCAAACTGATCGCGGCCTGGGTACCGCTGCTGGCCCAGCGCGGCGTGCTGCCCGGGCTTGGTCTGTGGCGGTACCTGACCTGGGCCGGCGGTGCCGCCCTGGTGGTCTACGGCCTGCTGAACGTCATCGTCTCCGGCGCGGTCCTGGCCGGGTGGGTCGTCCCGCAGGGTGCGGTGAATATCGAGGCCCAGCAGGGCCACGCCTACCTGTGGGGTCCGCTGTTCGTGCTCTGGGGGCTCGCGTTGCTCATCGGGCTGTGGCACAGCCGGCGGGCGCGCCCCTGAGTCCCAACTGGACTCCGGCGCTGCTCATCCTCAGCGCTGGCCCGGGGGTTCCTCCCCCTGGCCCTCCCCCGCGGGCTGCGTCGGCTGCCCACCCGCGGCAGGCTGCTGAACCGTGGGCGCCTGTTCGGGGTTGGAGGGCTGCTGCGCACCAGTGGGCGGCGGCCCGGCAGGTGCACTGGGCCGGCGGAACGCGGCGGTGCGGTCCGCCTCGGGGGCGGTCGGGGTGGCATGCGGGGTGAGCCCCGGGCTCACGTTGCCGCCGTTGAGTTCGCTCAGCAGCCGACGGGCCTGACCGGCACTCTCGGGCAGGCACAGCAACGCGAACGAGGAGGCCACCACCTGGGAGGAGGAGGTGAAATCACGCTTACCGCCGGTCAGGGCGTAGGCGATCACACCGAACATCATCCCGAACCCGGCACCGATGAGCAGCGCGAACAACAGCGTGTTCAGCAGGTTCCCACCACCGATGAGCGCCAGCACCAACCCGACGAACAACCCGAACCAGGCACCCGAGGCCGCCCCGGACAGAGCCGCTCGGGGGTAGTTCAACCGTCCGGTGATGCGCTCGACCATCTTCAGGTCGGTACCCACGATGGTCACGGCCTTGACCGCGAACTCCTTGTCGGACAGGAAGTCCACCGCCCGCTGCGCCTCGGCGTAGGTGTCGTAACTGGCGATCTGCTCACCTCGCGGTTGCGCGTTGTGAGCGGTGCGGGCGTTCGAGAAGGCGGCCATCCCCCCATTGTTCCCCAGCCTCGTCGCCGTGACCAACTACTCTTGCGGCGTGAGCCGCGCCCCGAACCGCATCTTCGTCGCCCGCCTGGCCGGCACGTCCGTGTTCGACCCGATGGGTGACAAGGTCGGGCGGGTACACGACGTCGTCGTCCTGATCCGCCTGAAGGGACCACCACGGGCGGTGGGCATGGTGATCGAGGTGCGTGGTCGCCGTCGGGTGTTCCTGCCCTTCACGCGGGTGACCGCGATCGACGCCGGCGCGGTGATCACCACCGGGCTGGTTAACATGCGCCGGTTCGAACAACGCAGTGCCGAGACGCTGGTGATGGGTGAACTGCTGGACCGGCGGCTGCAGCTGCGGGACGACTCCGGCACCGTCACCGTGCAGGATGTGGCATTGGAACGGCGCAAGCGGGAATGGCTGGCCACCCAGTTGTTCGTGCGCCGTACCGCCACCGGGATGTTCAAGCGCGGGGAGACGTTGCTGGTGGACGTCGGCGACGTCACCGGTCTGGCCGGCACCGGCAACGCCCAGGGCGCGGCGGCGCTGCTGGCCACCATGGATGACCTGAAGGCCGCCGACCTGGCCGATGTGCTCTCGGGCCTCCCCGATACCCGACGCCTGCAGGTAGCCGCCGAGTTGCCCGATGAGCGGCTGGCCGACGTGTTGGCGGAACTGGGCACCGACGACCGGGTCTCGATCGTGACCGCCCTGCCCACCGACCGGGCCGCCCGGGTGCTGGAGTCCATGCAACCCGATGACGCCACCGACCTGTACAACGAGTTGCCCGGAGCGCTGGCCGGGTTGCTCCTGGGTCGGATGGACCCGGAGGAGGCCGCGGACATCCGCCGGCTGCTCGCCTACGACGAGCACACCGCCGGCGGCCTGATGACGACCGAACCGATCATCCTGCCGCCCGAGGCCAGTGCCGCCACCGCCCTGGCGCACGCCCGCAATCAGGACGTCACCCCGGCGCTGGCGGCGATGATCTTCGTGGTGCGCCCGCCGTTGGAGACCCCGACCGGCAAACTGCTGGGCGTGGTGCACCTGCAGCGGCTGCTGCGCGAACCGCCGCACCAGGCGATCGGCACCATTCTGGACACCGACATCGAGGCGCTGGGAGCCGATGACAAGCACGGCACCGTGATGCGCCTGATGGCCACCTACAACCTGACCGCGCTGCCGGTGACCGACGACGAAGGTCACCTGCTGGGCGCTGTCAGCGTCGACGACGTCCTCGACAAGACCCTCCCGGAGGATTGGCGCGACGTGGACGAAGCCGTGATCGATGCCGCCATGGAGGCGACCCGATATGACAGTTGACCGGTTGGACACCCCTCGTACCACCCGACGGCGACTGCTGCCGCGCCGGAGCGCCGACCGGGACGCCTTCGGGCGCATCGCCGAGGCGATCGCCAAGTTCATCGGCACCCCCCGGTTCCTGCTCTACCTGACGGTGTTCTGCGCGGCCTGGCTGTTGTGGAACACCCTGATGCCCGAGGCCGCACAGTTCGACCCACGGGCACTGAACTTCACCCTGCTGACGCTGATGCTGTCGATCCAGGCCTCCTACTCCGCGCCCTTGATCCTGCTCGCCCAGGATCGTCAGGCCGACCGCGACCGGGTCAGTTTCGAACACGACCGCCAGCGCGCCGAGCGCAACCTCGCCGACACCGAGTACCTCACCCGGGAGGTGGCCTCGCTCCGGATGGCGATGAGTGAGGTTGCCACGCGCGACTTCCTGCGCGGGGAACTGCGCACGCTGCTGGAGGAATTGCAGACCGAACGTGGCGCTAACGGTGCCGCGAACCCTGGTTGTGCTGCGTGCGGTCACGGGCAAGCCCTTGGGAGTGACTCATAATGATTGCAGCAGGCACCTAACCTGCATCTTGTGTCACACTGGTGCCGTCGAACATTCAGGAGGAGCACCGATGACCAGTCACGACCGCCCGGGGGCACTCGGCGCGCAGATGGAAGCCGAATTGCGCAGCCAGCCGCAGATGTGGCGTCGGGCCGGCGAACTCGCCGCAGCCGCGCCGCTGCCGGAGCACGGGCAGAAGGTCGCCATCATCGGGTGCGGTACCTCCTGGTTCATGGCCCAGTCCTACGCCGTCCTCCGGGAAGCCTCCGGCGCCGGGTTGACCGATGCCTGGCAGGCCACCGAGGCACCGTTGCACCGTGACTACGACGTGGTGATCGGGCTGTCCCGGTCCGGCACCACCACCGAGGTGATCGAGGCGCTGGAGCCGGTGCGCGGACGCGCCCGCACGCTGAGCATCGTGGCCGATTCGACCACCCCGCTGCCCTCGCTGACCGATGACGTCATCGACCTGGGCTTCGCCGACGAGAAGTCCGTGGTGCAGACCCGCTTCGCCACCACCGCGTTGAGCCTGCTGCGGGCGAGCCTGGGCGTCGACCTGTCATCCTCGATCACCGACTGCAGCAACGTCCTGGACGCACCGCTGCCGGAGGCCGGCCTCAGCGCTGAGCAGATCACCTTCCTGGGGTCGGGTTGGACGATCGGCCTGGCCCACGAGGCTGCGCTGAAGAACCGCGAGGCCTCCCAAGCCTGGACCGAGTCCTACCCGGCGATGGACTACCGGCACGGCCCGGTGGCGATCGCCGGGCCGAACCGTCTGGCCTGGATCTTCGGCGCAGCACCGCAGGGTCTGCGCGAGCAGGTTGAGGGAACCGGTGCCACGTTCCTGGCCGATGAGTCGCTCGACCCCCTCGCCTACCTGGTGTTGGCTCAACGGGTGGCCCTGGAGCGGGCCCGCCTGTTGAACCTGGACGCGGACCAGCCCCGGGGCCTGACCCGTTCGGTCATTCTCGACGACTGACCCAGCGCGCCATGACCACACCTGAGGCTCCCATCGGTCCGGTGGCGGTGATCGATGTGGGTGGGACCGACACCAAGACCGGCCTGGTGCGTCCGGACGGGTCCCTCACCGACACCGAGACCGTCCCTACCCCGCATCGTCCGGACATCGTCGAGGGCGTGTTGGATCTGGGCGCCCGGCACGTCCGCCGGATGCACACCCGCCATCCCGATCTGGTCGGGTCCGCCCTGGTGGTGCCCGGGATCGTCGACGACGAGGCCCAGGTGGCGGTGCTCGCTTCCAACATGGGTTGGGACCGGGTGCCGTTCGCGGCGATGCTGGCCGAGCGCACCGGTATGCCCGCCGCCCTGGGCCACGACGTGGCCACTGCGGGTCTTGCCGAGGTCACCTACGGAGCCGCGACCGGGGCGCGCGACGCCGCGGTGATCGTGGTGGGCACCGGGATCGCCGCAGCGCTGTTCTCCGGGGGGCACGCCATCCGTGGTGGCGGGTTCGCCGGCGAGATCGGTCACTCCCCGGTGGTGCCCGACGGCGAGCCGTGTGTCTGCGGGGGGCGGGGCTGCCTTGAGGCGATCGCCTCGGCCGGAGCGATCGCCCGCCGCTACACCGCTCGCTCGGGCACCGCGGTGCCCGGCGCCCGGGAGGTCCTTGCGGCGGCCCGCAGTGGCGATGCCACCGCCCGGGCGGTCTGGTCCGAGGCCACCGACGCCCTGGCCCTGGCGATCGCCCAGGTGGCGGCCATGCTGGCACCGCAGGTGGTGGTGATCGGTGGTGGGCTTTCCCGGGCCGGCGACGCGCTGCTGAGCCCGGTCCGCCGCCGCCTGGAGGCGATCCTGACCGTGCAACGCCGCCCCGACCTGCGCCTGAGTACCCTGGGCACCAGCGCGGGCCTGGTCGGCGCCGGGGTCCTGGCCCGCCGCGCCGCCGGGGCCGTACCCCGGCCCCAGGCCGTCGGTCCCTCGGCGCCCGAGGGGACGACCGAGGTGCGCCGATGATCCTCACCCTGACGCTGAACCCGGCGATCGACCTGACCTACACCCTGCCGACGCTGACCCTGGGAACCAGCCACCGAGTACCCCAAGGCCAGCAACGGGCCGGCGGTAAAGGGGTGAACGTGGCCCGGGTACTGACCGAGCAGGGCTACCGCACCCGGGCCATGGCCCCGGTCGGCGGGACCACCGGCGCAGAGTTCCGCGCCGACCTGGACCGGGCGGGAATCGACCACCAACTTCTCCCGGTGCAGGAACCAACCCGGCGCACCATCACCCTGGTCACTCCCGAACACACCACCCCCTTGAACGAGGCCGGGCACAGCCCCACGGCTGCGGAACTCGATGAACTCCTGCAGGCCACCGCCACGGCCCTGACGGGGGCGCGGGTGCTGGTGTGCTCCGGCTCGGTCCCCGCCGGGGCCCCGGCCGACCTCATCCCGCGCGTGATCGCCCTGGCCCGGGCTGCCGCAGTACCGGTGATCGTGGACACCTCCGGCCCGGCGCTGCTGGCTGCCGTCGAGGCCGGCGCCGACGTGCTCAAACCGAACCAGGACGAACTGCGCGAGATCGCCGGCCCGGCAGAGCCACCGGTCGCGGCCCGGTCGCTGGCCGAGCGCAGCGGTGCGGCTGTGTTCGCCTCCCTGGGCGCCGGGGGGATGCTCGCGGCCACCGCAGCGGGCCCGATCTGGCATGCCCGGTTGCCACAGCCCCTGTCGGGCAACCCCACCGGAGCCGGAGACGCCGCGGTCGCCGCCATTGCCGTCGGGCTGGCCCGGCACGGGCCGGCGCTGGAGGGGGCCTCCCTTCCACAGACCCTGCGCACCGCGACCGCTTGGTCCGCGGCCGCCGTGCTGACCCCTACCGCCGGCAGCATCGCCGACCCGGCGCCGCTGACCGAGCAGATCATCATCGACCGGGTCGCCGGGCCCGCGCATTCTGAGGAGAGCAGATGAGCCTGGTCTCGACCAGAGAACTACTCGATCACGCCGTCGCGCAGGGCACCGCCGTGCCCGCGCTGAACGTGATCCACCTGGAATCGGCCGAGGCGATCGCCGCTGCCGCCGAACGGGCCGGTCACGGTGCGGTGCTGCAGATCTCCCAGAACTGCGTGAAGTACCACGGTGCCTTGGCTCCCATCGCCGCGGCCGCCCGGGCGGTGGCCCGGACCTGCGATGCGCCGCTGTCGCTGCATCTGGACCATGCCGAGGACGTGGACCTGGTCCACCAGGCGCTGGACCTGGGCTTCTCCTCGGTGATGTATGACGGCGCGGCGCTGCCCTACGCCCAGAACGTGGCCACCACCGCACAGGTGGTCCGGGCCGCCGGAGCCGTCGGGGCGCTCGTGGAGGCCGAGCTCGGTGAGGTGGGAGGCAAGGACGGCGCGCACGCTCCCGGAGTGCGCACCGACCCGGACGAAGCAGGCCGGTTCGTGGCCGAGACCGGCGTGGACGCGCTGGCGGTGGCAGTGGGCAGTTCACACGCGATGACCAGCAAGACCGCCAGCATCGACACCGCCCTGGTGGCGGCGCTGGCCGAGGCGGTGCCGGTGCCCCTGGTGCTGCACGGATCCTCCGGAGTGCCCGACGCGGACATCACCGCCGCGATCGGAGCAGGAATGCGCAAGATCAACGTCTCCACCCAACTGGTGCGGGCCTTCACCGGTGCCGTCCGCGAGCGCCTGGATGCCGATCCGGCGCTGGTGGACTCCCGCGCCTACCTCGGTGCCGGCCGGGCGGCGATGACCACCGAGGCCGCCGCCGTCATCGCGCTCATCGCCGGCCGGGTATGAACCGCGACGAACGCCTCGGGGCGATCCTGGACCTGCTCGGCCAGGCCGAGCGGGTGCAGGTGGAGGAGATCGTGGAGGCCTTCGGGGTCTCCCCCGCCACCGCACGCCGGGACCTGGATGCCCTGGCCGAGCGCCAATTGGTCAACCGCACCCGAGGCGGGGCCACGGCGCACACCGTGGCCTACGACCTGCCGCTGCGGTACAAGCGCGAACAGCACGCCGGCGCGAAGGCGCAGATCGCCGCGGCGGTGATGGACCTGATACCGGTCGGGGCGCGGGTGGGCCTGACCGGTGGCTCCACCTGCACCGCGATCGCCTCGGAGTTGGGCCAGCGCGCCGATCTGAGCGCCACCGACACCGCACCGGCGTTGACGGTGGTCACCAACGCGGTGAACATCGCTGCCCAACTGCTGATCCGCCCCCACCTGCGGGTGGTCATCACCGGCGGGGTGGTGCAGCCGCGTTCCTACGAACTCATCGGCCCCTACACCGACCTGATGCTCAACCAGGTGAACCTGGACCTGGCGTTCGTGGGAATCAACGGCCTGCAGCCCGGCCTGGGCGCAATGGTCCATGACGACACCGAGGCCCAGGTGAACGGCCTGATGGCCCGGAGAGCCGATCAGGCCTGGTTGGTGGCCGACTCCTCCAAGGTGGGGGTGCGGGCGTTCGCCACCGTCGGCGCCCTGTCGGACTTCACCGGGCTGGTCACCGACCGCACCATCAGGGAGGATGACCGGCGGGCCCTGCTGGACGCCGGTTTGAAGGTGCTCGTGGCCGGATGAGGGCTCGGCCCGGGTGCCGCGGTGGTCTGGCTCACGGGATGTGATTCGCACCGATTCCGAACGTACACTCGGGGCATGGCCACTGAGCAGGAAGTCCGCACCGCACTGGGGTCCGTGCTGGACCCCGAGATCCGCCGTCCGATCACCGAGTTGGACATGGTCCGCTCGATCGAGGTGGACGCCGGGACCGGTGTGGTCACGGTGCTGGTGGCCCTGACCATCGCGGGCTGCCCGATGCGCGAGACGATCACCAAGGACGTGCGCGCGGCGGTGGAGAAACTGGACGGGGTGCCCAGTTGCACCGTGGAGATGACGGTCATGACCGACGAGGAGCGCACCGATCTGCGCACCAAGTTGCGTGGCGGCAAGGCCGAACCGGTGATCCCGTTCTCCCAACCGGACTCCCTGACCCGGGTCTACGCCGTGGCCTCCGGTAAGGGTGGGGTGGGCAAGTCCTCGGTGACGGCCAACCTCGCCGCGGCGATGTCCGCCCAGGGCCTGAAGGTCGGCGTGATCGACGCGGACGTGTACGGCTTCTCCATCCCCCGCATGCTCGGGGTGGAGACCGGTCCCACCAAGGTCGACGACATGATCCTTCCCCCCTTGTCCGGGGAGATCAAGGTGATCTCGATCGGGATGTTCACCCAGCCGGGCAAGGCGGTGGTCTGGCGCGGGCCGATGCTGCACCGGGCGCTGCAGCAGTTCCTCGCGGACGTGTTCTGGGGAGACCTGGACGTATTGCTGCTGGACCTGCCGCCGGGAACCGGTGACATCGCGATCTCCGTGGCCCAGTTGCTTCCCAGTGCCGAACTGCTCGTGGTCACCACCCCGCAGTTGGCTGCGGCCGAGGTGGCCGAGCGCGCCGGGTCGATGGCCCAGGCCACCAACCAGCGCATCGCCGGCGTGATCGAGAACATGTCCTGGCTGGATCAGCCCGACGGTACCCGCCTGGACCTGTTCGGCTCCGGCGGTGGGGCCAAGGTCGCGCAGCGGCTGACCGAGGTGCTGGGCACCGACGTGCCGCTGCTGGGGCAGGTGCCGATCGAGGTGGCCCTGCGCGAGGGCAGCGACAACGGTGCGCCGCTGGTGGGCACCGAGAGCCAGTCCCCGGCCGCGCAGGTACTGCGAGACGTGGCCTCCACCCTGGGCCAGCGCTCCCGTGGCCTGGCCGGCCGCAAGTTGGCGATCTCGCCGGTGGGCTGAGCGGCGTTCGCTCGTGCCTAGGTGGCCTCGTCGTCGAACGGGGCGCCGACGGCGACCAGTTCCTGCGCGCCGGCTTCGTTCGCCTCAGTCCGCGCGCCGGTTTCCTGCTCAGTCCGGGCGGCAGCAGATCCCGCCACGGCCGGCGTACCGGCACCCGGACCGGCCTTCCGCGCGCCCGCTGCGTCCGACTCGGCGGTAGCAACGGTCTCGGCGGCGGTGGTCGACGCCGTCGTCACCGGTGCCTGCGCGTCGTCACCAGCGGCCTGGTCCGGACCGACGGCGTCATCGGCGGTGGCCGAGTCGGCGCCGGCGGCCTGGGCCGCGGCCGCCTCGGCAGCGGCGGCTTCCTTCCTCGCCTGTACCTCGGCGCGGCGGCGGGCTGCGTTCTCGCGCGCGATCCGGCTGCTCTCACTCGGCTTACGCACGGTGGAGGCGGACCGGGTGGTGGACCTGGCGGCGCGGGCCGGGCGGGTGGTCGGCAGGATGTCATCGGACAACGCCTCCCGCACGATTCGGCGGGGATCATATTTGCGCGGATCCAACTGGGACAGGTCCAGGTCCGCGGCCTCCTCGCCGAGCTCCTCCTTGACCCGTTCGGTGGCGCCGGTGGCCATCTTCTTCAGGTTCCGTGCCAACTGGCCGAGTTGCTCGGCGTACATGGGCAGCCGTTCCGGGCCGATCACGATCACGGCGATGATGATGAGGAGGAGCAGTTCCTCACCATTGATGTTCATGCACCCAATCCTATCCCGGCGGGGAGCGGGCGTCAGTCGCTCGGCTGCTCGCCGAGGGTGACTTCGAGCTCGCGTTCGGCGCCGTCCTCGCGGATGGTCAACGTGATCACCTCGCCGGGGGCGTGGGCGCGGATGCGCACGATCAACTCCTCCGCGCTGGTGACCGGGTTCCCGTTCAGGGCCACGATCACATCCCCCGGTGCCAACCCGGCCGCTTCGGCCGGACCGCCGGGGGTGATCGGTTCCTGTCCCTCGGTGGTCTCGGTGTGCACCCGCACCCCCTCACCGGCATAGGTGGGATCCAGCGTGGCTCCGATGACCGGGTAACTTGCCTCCCCGGTCTCGATGATCTGCTGCGCGGTGCGCGCCACCTGCGAACTCGGGATCGCGAAACCGAGCCCGATGCTGCCGCCCTGGCCGGGCTGTGCGGCGATGGCGGTGTTCACCCCGATCACCGCCCCGCTGGCGTCCACCAGCGGCCCACCGGAGTTCCCCGGGTTGATCGCCGCGTCGGTCTGGATGGCATTGATGAAGGTACCGCCACCGGCACCCACCCGCACCGGGCGGTTCTGGGCGCTGACGATCCCGGTGGTCACGGTGCCCTCCAGGCCCAGCGGTGCGCCGATGGCCACCACCGGATCACCCACTCGCAGCGCGTCGGAGTCCCCGAGCGGGACCGGGGCCAGGTCGGTGCGCTCGACGGACAGGACCGCCAGGTCGTAGTCGGAGGTGGCCCCGACGATCTCCGCCGCTTCCTCGGCGCCGTCGGAGAAGATCACCGCGACCTGTGCCTCCGGATCCTCCTGGGCCGCGGCGATGACGTGCTCGTTCGTGACGATATGCCCCTGATCGTTGAAGACGAAGCCGCTGCCGGTGAAACCCTCACCATTAGCGCGAACCTGGATGAACACTGTGCTCGGTAGCACCGCGTCCGCGATGTCTGCCACGGAGGCGTCGGTGAGCGCCGGAGCCGAGGTACCCTGCCCGGTTGCGGGATCGGAGGGTGTGGAACCCGGTGCGGATGAGCCGGTGGGTACCGCCGGTAGGTACTGCGCTCCCAGCAGGCCCAGTAACAGGCCCACCAGCAGGGCCATGATCATCAGGACGGCGACGATCCCACCGGCCACGCCGCGCCGCCTGCGGCCAGGATCGGCGGCGTGGGTGGCCCGGGGGCCCGGGTAGGACGCCAGGGGGGCGCTCTGCTCGGCCGGGCCGCCTCCTGGCTGCGGTGGCCCACCCACCCGCTGCTCCGGGTTGGTTCCCGGCCGCGTGGCCTCAGGTGCCGGGCCGCGGGAGTCCGATAGCCGCTGCTGGGAGCCGGCTTCCGGTGCGTCGGCATCGGGCCGAGCGGTGCCGCTGCTGTCGGGCCGCCCGGACGGCGTGGCCCACCCGTGGCCGGGTGCGGCAGCCGTGTCCTCAGCCCTTGTGGCATCCGATCCCGGGTCGGCTGTGCCGTGCACGGCGTCGGAGGTTCGCCGGCCCGGTTCCGACCCGGGGTACGGCTCGCGGTCCTGTGGGGTCATGGGCCCATTCTCTACGATCTTGGCTACGAAGCACCTCTTCAGGTGAGATTCCCATCAGATCGGGTCGGGGCGCCGCGACCTTCCGGGCGGTGCAGCGATACCATCACGAGCACCGCTACACCGATCCGGGAGGCTCATCATCGCTGCCGACAAGGCCCAGAGTTGGGCCTACACCGAGGAGTTCATCACTGAATCCGAGCCGGTGCGCCAGGCCCGGGACCGCGCGGAGGAGTTCGGTATCCAGCCCGTCCCGCCCGGTGTGGGTGCGGCGCTGCGTCTGCTGGCTGCGGCCGCCGACGCCCACGCCGTGGCCGAGGTGGGCACCGGGACAGGTGTTTCCGGCCTGTGGTTGCTGGAGGGGATGCGGCCTGGTGGCGTGCTCACCACGATCGACGTGGAGATGGAGCATCAGCGCGCCGCGAAGGAGGCCTTCGCCGCGGCCGGGGTCGGCGCCACCCGCACCCGGGCGATCTCCGGGCGGGGCCTGGACGTGCTGCCCCGGTTGGCCGATGGCGCCTACGACCTGGTCTTCATCGACGGAGAACCCTCCGAGGCGTCCGACTACGCCGAGCAGGCCATCCGGATGCTGCGCTCCGGTGGGGTGCTGGCCATCACCGGGGCGCTCTGGTACGACCGGGTCGCCGACCCGGCACGCCGGGACGAGGCCACCGTGGCGATGCGGGAGCTGGGCAAGTCCGTCCGTGATGACGAACGGTTGCTCCCCGCTCTGTTACCCAGCGGGGAGGGCCTCCTGGCCGCCGTCAAGCGCTGACGTCTGCTCGACCGGCACCACCGATGTGTACGGTGGGGGTCAGGGGAGGGTGATCGATGTGACCGGGACCGACAGGGCTCGCACAGGCCACGCAGGCCGCCCCGACCGCACCGAGTTCATCACGGCCTTCCCATCGGGCCGGTCGCCGGTGAGCCGGCTGCCGCGCGCCGGCGCCACCGCCGGGATCGGCGGGGCCGTCGGCCTGGTCGCCGCGATCGTCCTGGCCCTGCTGGAGCAGCCGTGGGCTCTGGTGATCCCGGTGGCGATGGTGGGGGCGGCGATCTGCGGCCTGTTGTTGTGGGTGGTGGCCAAGGAACCGGTGCCGGCCGGCACCCGACCCGGCACCCAGTTCATCCTGGCCGCGGCCTACCTGGGCGGATCGCTGCTCGCCGGCTGGTTCACCGGCAACTGGACGTTCGCCCTGCTCCTGTGCACGGTGGCGGCCATCCCGCTGACCTTCGGGATCCGCGCGCGCACGTAGTGCACGCCCAGCCGTTCACAGATCGAAGGTTCGGCGTTACCGTAGGCGTGCACGGCGCGGGCACCCGATGGAGGGATCGGCATGAGCGAGTTGTTCGTCGACGCCGCGGGCAGCGGTGAGCACGTCATCTTCGTCCACGGGTCCCTGGCCACCGGTCGCGAGGAGTGGGAAGCCCAGCAGCCCCTCGCCGAGGAGGGCTTCCGGCTACTCGTGGTGGACCGGCGCGGATACGGGCGCAGTCCCGGCGCCGAAGGGGAGGACTTCCTGCGCGACGCGCAGGACATCGCCGCGTTGATGGACACCGGTGCCCACCTGGTGGGTCACTCCTACGGAGGTCTCGCAGCGATGTTCGCGGCCGCGCTGCGGCCCGGTCAGACCCGCTCCCTGGCGCTGCTGGAACCTCCGGCGTTCACCCTGGGCCAGGACCGGCCGGCGGCTCGGCACCTGGTGGCGAAGAGTGTGGAGATCCTCGACCTGGACCTCCCGGACCGTACCTGGCTGGTGCGGTTCCTGGAGTCCGTGGGGAGCCGGCCGGAGGAGTTGCCGCCCGGGCTCCTCGACGCCGCACTACCCCTGGTGCCCTTGCTGCGGAACGCCAGGCGACCGACCGATGCCGAATTGCCGATCGCGGAGTTGTCCTCCGCCCCGTACCCCAGCCTGGTGGTCTCGGGCGGTCATCACCCAGGCTTCGAAGAGATCTGCGACGACCTCGCCGAGAAGATCGGTGCCTCGCGTTCGGTCATCGAAGGAGCCGGCCACGAGGTCCAGTTCACCGGAGCCCCGATCAACGATGCGCTGCTGGCGTTGTGGCGCAGCGCATCAGCGCGGTAGCGACTCAGTCGCGTTCGATCAGCCAGTGCAGCAGTGCCCGGGCGCTGTAGCCGGTGGGCCCTTCGGCGATCTCGTGCTCGTTCTTCGGTGACCGGCCCGGGCCGGCGATGTCCAGGTGCGCCCACGGGGTGTCACCGGCGAAGTGCTGCAGGAACAGCGCCGCCGTGATCGCCCCTGCCGAGGTGTGCGGGTCGGTGTTGACGTGGCACAGGTCCGCCACCGGCGAGTCCAGCGCGGATCGGTACTCGGGTACCAGCGGCATCGCCCAGAGCGCCTCCCCGGTCACCTCACCGGCAGCGGTCAGTGCACGGGTCAGGTCCGCATCGGTGCTGAACAGCGCCGCGTGCTTCTTGCCCAGGCCCAGGGTGGCCGCCCCGGTCAGCGTGGCCACATCGACCAGCGCCCGCGGGTGGTACTCCGACCGCGCCCACGCCATCGCATCGGCCAACACCAGGCGGCCCTCCGCGTCGGTGTTGGCGATCTCCACCGTGGTGCCATCGACCATGGTGAGCACGTCACCGGGCCGGTAGGACCGCGCACCGACGGCGTTCTCCGCAAGTGGTAGCACCGCCACCACCGGCACCGGGACCTGCGCCCGGGCTGCGCCGAGCACGACGGCCAGGACCACCGCGGCGCCGGACATGTCCGTCTTCATCGGCACCATCGCCTCGCGCGGCTTGATCGAGAGCCCACCGGTGTCGTAGGTGATGCCCTTGCCGACCAGCACGATCGGGTCCTGGGCACCGCCCTCGGCCCGGGCTCGCCGGGGCGGGGTGTAGGTCACCGTCACCAGGCGCGGGGGGCCCGCCGCAGCCGCACCCACCGCGAGGATTCCCTCCAACCCCTGGGCGGCAAGCCACTTCTCGTCGTGTTCGGTCACCTTGACCCCGGCCACCCCCTCGGCTGCCTCCCGTGCCTGCTCGGCAACCCAAGCGGGTGTCTTGATGTTCGACGGCGTGGCAGCCAGGGTGCGCGCCAGTACGGTGGCCTCCGCGCTGGTACGGGCGCGGTCCAGATCGTCGGCGCTGACCGGGCCGGTCAGGGTGATCAGCGGGCACGGCGCCTCGGGGCCCGGCCCGGCACCGGTGAACGGGGCCCGGTAGGAGCCCAGCAGGAGCCCCTCGATGAGAGCGCGCAGCGCCGGCGCGGTGGACTCGTCCAGTCCGCTCAGGTCCACCAACAGGTGCTCGGCCTGCACCGCTGCCCGGGCCAGGGCCGCACCTGCCCGGCGCATCGCCGTCGTCCCCTCGTCACCGACGCCGGCCAGGACCAACCGGTCCGGCATTCCCGCCCAGGGAGCTGAACCCGAGACCAGGGCGGGCAGGGTCACGGTGGTCGCCGAACCGGCGCTCGCGCCGGCGCCCGCGCGCACCGCGAGGGCGCCCAGGTCGATGCCGTGGTCCCCGGTGGAGCCCACGGGGGCGACCGCGTCGCCGTCGGCGCGGATCAGCACCGCCAGCAGCGCCTCGGTTCCGAACTCGCGCAGCCGGGCGGCATCCAGCGGCCCGGTCTGCAGCGCGATGTGCGGGGCAGACGTCCTACGCACCGGTCAGTTCGTGACCGCGCTCAGTGCGTTCGACAGGTCCGAAGCCTCGTCCGGCTTGAGTTCCACGACCAACCGGCCGCCTCCTTCGAGCGGTACCCGCATGATGATCCCGCGACCCTCCTTGGTGACCTCGAGCGGTCCGTCACCGGTCCTGGGCTTCATGGCGGCCATGGGCGTGCTCCCTATGTGGGTTGAATGAAGTCGAACCGGAAGCGGTCTGCACCGGTCCGGTCCGGAATCGTGTGACCTCCATTCTATGCCACCGGAGGCTCTCGCGGGGTGCCCGGTGCGGATACGGATCCTGCCAGGCCACGGACACCCGCCCGCTCGAAACCGCCCAGGCCATCACCACGACTACCGCGATGACCAGCAGGAACAGTCCCGTCATGCCGGTGACCCAGCCCATCGCGCGCTCCGCTACTCCGGCCGGCCCGCGGCCTCGGAGCCGGCCTCCCGCTGCGCCTTGGCCTCGGCGCGACGACGGTGATGGTTTGCCTCGATCACCATGTGCACCGCCTCGGCCGGGTCGTCGGTGACCTGGACCAGATCCACGTCCGCAGCGGCGATAGTGCCCTCCTTCACCAGCACCTCCCGCAACCAGTCCAGCAGCCCGGACCAGAACTCCGTGCCGATCAGCACCAACGGGAAGCGCTTGACCTTGCCGGTCTGGACCAGGGTGAGTGCCTCGAACAGTTCATCCAGGGTGCCGTACCCACCGGGCAGCACGATGAAGCCCTGGGCGTACTTGACGAACATGGTCTTGCGGGCGAAGAAGTAGCGGAAGTTCACGCCCAGGTCCACGTACTCGTTCATGCCTTGTTCGAAGGGGAGTTCGATGCCCAGCCCGACCGAGGTGCCCTCGGCGTTCTGAGCGCCCATGTTCGCCGCCTCCATCACCCCCGGCCCGCCTCCGGTGATCACCCCGAATCCGGCCTTGACCAGTTCCTCGGCGACCTGCACCCCGAGCTCGTAATACGGATGGTCGGCGTCGAAACGGGCAGACCCGAACACGCTGATCGCCGGGCCGAGGTTGGCCAGTGCCCCGAACCCCTCGACGAACTCGGCCTGGATCCGCATCACCCGCCAGGGGTCGGTGTGCACCCATTCGGCGTCCCGGCCGCTCCATTCCAGGAGCCGCTCATCGGTGGTCTTCTCCGGAATGTGGCGACCCCGCAGCCGGATCGGGCCCTTGAGGTAATTCCGCCGCTTCTTCGATTCGGCTGTCATTGTTCCGGCCCTCCTCTCATGTCGTTCCGGTGTAACTCAACCACGACCGGAGCGCTCGCGTGCACACTCGGATCTGCTCGGTGGGCACCGCCTCGTCATCGGCATGGGCCAACAGCGGATCGCCGGGCCCGAAATTCACCGCCGGAACGCCCAGCGCGGTGAACCGCGCCACATCGGTCCAGCCTTGTTTGGCCCGCACGCTCCCCCCGGTCTGGGCGGTCACCGCCGCCACGAACTCCGCGGCGACCGGCTGGGACAGCCCGGGCCGGGCCCCCGGGGAGGAGTCGGTGGGGTCCACCTCCAACCCGTCGAAGACCTCCCGGACGTGGGCCAGCGCCTCCGCCTGGGTGCGGGCGGGGGCGAACCTGTAGTTCACCGCGACGGTGCACTCATCGGGGATCACGTTCCCGGCTATCCCCCCGGTGATGGCCACCGCGTTCAGGCCCTCGATGTAGGTGAGCCCATCGACCTCGACGTGCTCGGGTTCATAGGAGGCCAGGCGGGTCAGCACCTGCGCGGCCTCGTGGATCGCGTTGTGCCCCATCCACGCCCTCGCGGAGTGGGCCGCGCGCCCCCTGGTCCGTACCTGCACGTGCAGCGAACCGTTGCAGCCGGCCTCGATTCCGGCGGCGGTGGGTTCGCCCAGCACGGCGAAGTCGGCGGCCAACCAGTCCGGGTGCTCGGCCACCACCCTGTTCAACCCGTTGAGGTCCGCGGCCACCTCCTCGTTGTCGTAGAACACCCACGTCACATCGCGCACGGGCTCGGTCAGCGCGGCGGCCAGGTGCAGCGCCACCGCGACGCCCCCCTTCATATCCACCGTGCCCCGGCCCCGCAGCACCTCAGCGCCGCCGGACCCCCGCTCGCGCCGGGTGGGCAGGTTGGCCGCGATCGGCACGGTGTCCAGATGCCCGGCGACCACCACACGTTCGGCCCGGCCCAGCTCGGTGCGCGCCAACACGGTGTTCCCCGAGCGCAGCACGTGCAGGTGCGCGTACCGGCCCAGGGCCGCCTCGACGGCGTCGGCCAGCGGCGCCTCGGAACCGGAGACCGAGGGGATGTCGCAGAGCAACTGGGTCAGATCGACGACATCGGTGGTCACCAGGTCCGGGAGTTCCTGGGGCTGGTCCTGCCCCGCCGGTGCTGCCGGGTCGATGGGCGGGGTGGGCGACGGAGTCATTCCGCCGAGCATAATCGCCGTACCCGGAAAGGCGGCCGCACGACGTCGGGAGGCGGACCACCCGGTGTCGGGAGGGATCAGGTCTCGGTTGCGTGCAGCAACCGTGCGGCTTCGGCGATGGACCCGGACAGCGAGGGATAGACGGTGAACGCCGCCGACACCTCATCCACTGTGAGGCGGTTACTGATCGCCAGCGTGAGCGGGAAGATCAGTTCACTGGCCCGCGGAGCCACCACCACGCCGCCGAGCACCAGGCCCGAGGAACGGTGGGAGAAGACCTTGATGAAGCCCTCGGTGATGCCCAGCATCTTCGCGCGCGGGTTCCCGGCCAGGGGCAGCATGGTGATCTTGCCGTTGACCTCCCGCTCGGTGATCGCGCGCTCGGGGATCCCGACCGTAGCGATCTCCGGGGCGGTGAAGATGTTCGCCGAGACCATCTGCAGATCCAGCGGCGACACCGCATCGCCCAGGGAGTGCCACATCGCGATCCGGCCCTGCATCGCCGCCACCGAGGCCAGCGGCAGCACCCCGGTCACGTCACCGGCGGCGTAGACCCCGCGCACCGTGGTGCGGGAGACCCGGTCCACCTCGATGTGCCCGGACTCGGTGGTGGCCACCCCGGCCTGCGCCAGCCCCAGGTCCTCGCTGTTGGGCACCCCGCCCACCGCGAGCAGGCAGTGCGATCCGGTGACCACCTGGCCGTCGGTCAGTTCTACGTCCACCCCGTCGCCCGTCCGGTGCACCGCGGCGGCACGGGAGCGGGACATCACGTCCATACCACGGCGCCGGAACACCGTCTCGATCAGTTCGGCGGCATCGGCGTCCTCCCCCGGCAGCACCCGGTCGCGGCTGGAGACCAGCACCACCGGCACCCCGAGCGCGTTGTAGGCACCGGCGAACTCCGCCCCGGTGACCCCCGAGCCCACCACGATGAGCTTCTCCAGGTCGTCGGCGGCCTCGTACATCTGGGTCCAGGTCAGGATGCGCTCCCCGTCCGGCTCCGCGGTGGGAAGCACTCGCGGGCGGGCCCCGGTGGCCAGCAGGATCACATCGGCCGCGAAACGGCGTCGCCCCTGGTCGGTCTCGGCGATCACGGCCCCGGGCCCGTCCAGTCGTCCGGTGCCGTCGACCAGGGTGATCCCCTCCCGTTGCAGACGGGCCCGGATATCACGGCTCTGGGCGCCGGCCAGCCGCAGCACCCGCTGGTTCACCCGGTTCAGGTCCACCTCCAGGGACCCGTCGTGGCCCCCGGTGGGTTTGATGCCCAGTTCCCGCGAACTCTCGGTCAGCGTCATCCACTCGGCGGTGGCGATCAGCGTCTTCGACGGCACCACGTCGGTGAGCACGGCCGAGCCACCCAGGCCCTGGCGCTCGATGAGGGTCACCCCCGCCCCGAGCTGGGCGGCCACCAGCGCTGCCTCGTAGCCACCGGGCCCGCCCCCGATGATCACCACCCGGCTCCCCTCCCGGGTGGTGGAACGTCGGACGCCGCTGGGGGGTTCGGCCGGTGGCGGGATCTCGGAGGTCACGCGTGCCATTGTGCCTTGTCACCGGGCCCGGGCAAGTGGCGCCGGACCCCGTGCGGCCGGCACCGATCCAGTAGGTTCGTGCTGTGCACACACATGACGACGACGCCGACCCCGCCCGGACCGCGGCCGCGGCCGCCCGGGTGCTCACCGAGGCGGCGGGGGTGGACTCCTTCGACATCGCCCTGGTGCTCGGTTCGGGTTGGGGCGAGGCAGCCGACTTGATCGGACGCACCGTCGCCGCCGTCCCGGCAGCCGACGTGCCCGGATTCGCTCCCTCCGGCGTGCCGGGGCACCGCGGGACGCTGCAGGCGGTGGCCATGGATACCGGGACCGGCACCAGGCACGCACTGGTGCTGGGGGCCCGCACGCACTTCTACGAGGGCAGGGGGGTGCGGGCAGTGGCCCACCCGGTGCGCACCGCCGCCGCCGCCGGGGCGTCCACCGTGGTGCTGACCAACGGGTGTGGCGGGCTGCACCGGGAGTGGGCTCCCGGCACGGCGGTGCTGATCAGCGACCACCTGAACTTGACCGCTGCCTCTCCCCTGGAGGGCGCCACGTTCGTGGACCTGACCGATCTGTACTCACCAAGGTTGCGTGCGATCGCCCATTCGGTGGACCCGGAGCTGCCCGAGGGGGTCTACGCCCAGTTCCGCGGCCCGCACTACGAGACGCCCGCCGAGGTGCAGATGGCCAAACGGATGGGCGCTGATCTGGTGGGCATGTCCACCGCCTTGGAGGCGATCGCGGCCCGGGAGGCCGGTATGGACGTGCTCGGCCTGTCCCTGGTGACGAACCTGGCCGCCGGGATCTCACCCGAGCCGCTCTCGCACGCCGAGGTGATCGAGGCCGGCCGGGAGGCCGGCCCCCGGATCAGCGCACTGCTCAGTGCGATCGTGCGTACCATCCTGTCGTGACCGCCGACGACGCCGCCCACCCCGGACCCGCGGGCGCGCCTAGCACCGGGGTGCCCGCTGCGGCGACCGCCGGCGAGGAGGAGCAGGTCGGCGCAGTCGGCGGGGCCGAGCAGGTCAGCGAGGACCTGCTCGCGCGTGTCCGGGAATGGATCGCCGATGATCCCGACCCGGGCGACGCCAGGGAACTGCGCGAACTCCTGACCCAGGTGACCGGCGCCGACCGGTCCGGTGCGCTGCGGGCGCTGCAGACGTTGCGCGAAGCCTTCGCGGGCTCGCTGCAGTTCGGCACGGCCGGGTTGCGGGGGGAACTGGGCGCGGGCCCGAACCGGATGAACCGGGCGGTGGTGATCCGAGCCGCGGCCGGGGTGATGACGTATCTGAACGAGCGCGTGCCCCACCTGCCCAAGGTGGTGGTCGGTTACGACGCCAGGCACCGTTCCGAGATCTTCGCTTCCGAGACCGCCGCCGTCGTCGCCGGTGCGGGCGGGCACGCCCTGGTTCTACCCGGACCGGTGCCCACCCCGTTGCTGGCCTTCGCGGTCCGCCACCTGGGTGCCGACGCCGGCGTGATGGTGACCGCCTCGCACAACCCACCCCGGGACAACGGGTACAAGGTCTACCTGGGCGGACGGCTCACCGATGACTCCGGCACCGGGGTACAGATCGTTCCCCCCGCCGACGCCCGGATCGCAGCCCACATCGCTGCCGTGGAGTCGGTGGCGCAGGTGCCGCGGCACCGCGACCCGGCCGCGTCCGCCCGGGGGTCGATCGAACACCTGGGCCCGGAGGTGGCCCGGGCCTACGTCGAACGGGCGCTGACCACCGTGCCGCCGGGCCCGCGGGACCTCAGGATCGTGCTCACTCCCTTGCACGGCGTCGGGGTGCCCCTGGCACTGGAGGTACTCGAGCGGGCCGGTTTCACCGACGTCACGGTCGTCGCCCGGCAGGGCCAGCCGGACCCGGACTTCCCCACGGTGGACTTCCCCAACCCGGAGGAGCCCGGCGCACTGGACCTGGCGATCGAGACCGCCGAGGACGTGGGTGCCGACCTGATCATCGCCAACGACCCCGACGCCGACCGCTGCTCCGTCGCGGTGCCGGGCGTCGGCGCGGAGGGCGGCTGGCGCCAGTTGAGCGGCGACGAGGCCGGCGCCCTGCTCGGGGAGCAGGCCGCCGCCACCGCCACAGCCGGGCCGGGTGCGGACACCGCGGTGTTGGCCTCCTCGGTGGTCTCCTCCCGGTTGCTGGCCGCGATCGCCCACTCCCACGGCCTGCCGTACCGGGCCACCCTGACCGGGTTCAAGTGGATCTCCCGGGTGCCGGACCTGGTGTTCGGGTACGAGGAGGCGATCGGGTACTGCGTGGACCCCCAGGGGGTGCGGGACAAGGACGGCATCACCGCGGCGCTGCACCTGGCGGCCCTGGCCGCACGCGCCAAGGACGCCGGTGCCACGCTCATGGACTCACTCGATGAGCTGGCCCGGCGCCACGGTCTGCACGCCACCGCGCCGCTGTCGGTGCGGGTGGCGGACCTGGCCCTGATCAGCGCGATATTGGCGAGCCTGCGCGCCGACCCCCCGACCCATCTGGGTGGTTCCGCGGTGGTGCAGGTCCGTGATCTGAACGCCGGCGGGGACCTCCCGCCCACCGACGCGCTGATGTACCTCACTGAGGCCGGCGATCGCGTGATCGTGCGTCCCAGCGGAACCGAGCCGAAGCTCAAGTGCTACCTGGAGGTCGTCCTGCCGCTGGACGACCAGGACCTCACCCGGGTGCGACACCGGGCCGCCGATCGGCTCGCGGCACTGTCCGCCGACATCGGTTCCCGGCTCCGCGCCTGAACGGCCCGGTGACCGCAGCGGCGCGGCACCGGCGCAGCTCAGAACTGGCGTACACCGTGGCCGGATGTGTCCCGGTCCCGCTAGCGTTCCGGTGATGACCGATCACCCGGACGCAGGCGAGCACGAGACGCGGCGGGCCTGGGACCTGGCCTCGCGCAAGTACACCCGCGCCTACACCGAGTTCCTCGACCTGGCACGGACCACCGAGTTGGCCGCGGCCGAGGTCGAGATCCTGGCGCCGATCCTGGGCAGACCCGACCAGCTGGTGGTGCACCCACAGAGCGGGCACGGGGTGGACGACGCCGCCCTGGTGCGCCTGGGTGCGAGCAGGGTGATCGGAGTGGACTACACCCACCGGGTGGCGGTCTCGGCGCACCGGCGCGCCGCCGAGCTGGGCCTGCCGTGCCACTACGTCACCGGCAGCGTCCCGGATGTACCACTGCTGAGCGGGTGCGCGGACCTGGTCTACACCGGCAAGGGCGCACTGATCTGGTTGGCCGACATCCATGGCTGGGCCCGGGAGATGGCCCGGCTGCTGCGCCCCGGTGGGCACCTCTTCGTCTTCGAGGCCCACCCGTTGGTGCCGTTGTGGGCCTGGGACACCGACGAGGCCAGGGCCCGGCCGGATCGGTCCTACTTCGCCGGCAGTCACATCAACGACACCTTCCCCGCACGGGGTGCCGTGGAGCACCAGCACCGGCTCTCGGAGGTGGTGATGGCGGTGTTGGGCGCCGGTTTCACCCTCGCCCACCTGGCCGAGCACCCCGAACCGTTCTGGCAGCCGGAGGGGACCGAGGCCGCGGCGTGGGACGGCCGGCTACCGAACTCCTACAGCCTGCTGGCCCAGCGCCCGCCCGCAGAAGCGCCGGCGGGGACCTAGGATGGGCGCATGACCTCAACGGCGACGACGGCGACCTCCTCCTCGGCCCGCAGCGCCGGGGAGGTGGCCACCCAGGCGCGCGTGATCACCGGAGCGGAGTCGGTGACCAACACGGCGCTGCGCCGCTACCTGCACGGCCTGCCGGGTGTGGACCAGGTGGGGGCCGATTCCCGGGCGGCGATGCTGGGTACCCGCTCCATCAAGACCACCGCGAAGGCCTGGGCGATCGACACGGTCATCTCCATGATCGACCTGACCACCCTGGAAGGCGCCGACACCCCCGGCAAGATCCGCTCTCTGGTCGCCAAGGCCAAACTGCCCGACCCCGACGATCCCACCTGCCCCCGCCCGGCCGCGGTGTGCGTCTACTCCGACCTGGTGCCCCTGGCGTTGGAGGCGATCGGGGACGCCGGGATCAATGTGGCCTCGGTAGCCACCGCGTTCCCCGCCGGCCGGGCCAGTCGGGCGATCCGCCTGGCCGACACCCGCGAGGCGGTCGGCGCGGGTGCGCAGGAGGTGGACATGGTGATCGACCGCGGCGCCTTCCTGTCCGGGGACTACCTGAAGGTGTACCAGGACATCGTCGCGGTGCGCCAGGAATGCCAGAACACCGAGGTCCCGGCGCACCTGAAGGTCATCCTGGAGACCGGGGAACTGGCGACCTACGACAACGTCCGGCGTGCCTCCTGGCTGGCCATGCTCGCCGGCGCCGACTTCATCAAGACCTCCACCGGGAAGGTGTCCCCGGCCGCCACGCTGCCGGTCACCGTGGTGATGCTGGAGGCGGTCCGGGACTTCCACGCCGCCACCGGCACCCGCGTCGGCGTCAAACCCGCCGGCGGGATCCGTACCTCCAAGGATGCGATCAGGTACCTGGTGGCCGTGAACGAGGTGGCCGGGAACGACTGGCTCACCCCCGACCTGTTCCGCTTCGGCGCCTCCAGCCTCCTCAACGACATGTTGTTGCAGCGCAAGAAACTCGCCACCGGCGCCTACTCCGGCCCCGACTACGTGACGATCGACTGAAGGACCCCATGACTGCCTTCGACTACGCCCCCGCCCCCGAGTCAGCCTCGGTGGTGGACATCGCCTCCTCCTACGGGTTGTTCATCAACGGGGAGTTCACCGACGCCACGTCCGGGGAGTCCCTGAAGACCATCAACCCCGCCACCGAGGAGAATCTGGCCGAGGTGGCCGTGGCGGGTACCGAGGACGTCGAACGCGCCGTGCGGGCCGCCCGCACCGCCTACGAGCGCACCTGGGGTCCGATGCCGGGGCCGGAACGAGCCAAGTACCTGTTCCGGATCGCCCGGCTGCTGGCCGAGCGGTCCCGCGAGTTCGCGGTGCTGGAGGTCCTGGACAACGGCAAGCCGATCCGGGAGGCACGGGACATGGACATCCCGATGGCCTCGGCGTACTTCTTCTACTACGCCGGCTGGGCGGACAAGCTCGACTACGCCGGGCGCGGGGCGAACCCCCGCCCGCACGGGGTGGCCGGGCAGGTGATCCCCTGGAACTTCCCGCTGCTGATGCTGGCCTGGAAGATCGCTCCGGCCCTGGCCGCAGGCAATACGGTGGTGCTCAAACCGGCCGAGACCACCCCGTTGACGGCGCTGCTGTTCGCCGATCTGCTGCAACAGGCCGACCTGCCCCCCGGCGTCGTGAACATCATCACCGGCGCCGGTCGCACCGGGGCCGACCTGATCGCCCACCCGGACGTGGACAAGGTCGCCTTCACCGGGTCGACCAAGGTGGGCAAGCAGATCGCCCGGCAGGTGGCCGGCACCCATAAGCAAGCCACCCTGGAACTGGGCGGCAAGGCCGCGAACATCATCTTCGACGACGCCCCGGTGGACCAGGCGGTGGAGGGAATCGTCAACGGCATCTACTTCAACGCCGGGCAGGTGTGCTGCGCCGGATCGCGGCTGCTGGTCGCCGAGTCGGTGGCCGATGAGGTGATCGACCGGCTCAAGGCGCGACTGGGCACATTGCGGGTGGGCGACCCGATGGACAAGAACACCGACGTCGGCGCGGTCAATTCCGCCGCCCAGCTGAGCCGGATCACCGAACTGGCCAACGCCGGTGACGCCGAGGGGGCCGTGCGCTGGAGCGCGCCGGGCGACCTGCCCGAGAAGGGGTACTGGTTCCCGCCGACGGTGTTCACCGAGGTGTCCACCGCCCACCGGATCGCTCGCGAGGAGATCTTCGGGCCGGTGCTGTCGGTGCTGACCTTCCGCACCCCGGACGAGGCGATCGCCAAGGCCAATAACACCCCCTATGGCCTGTCCGCCGGGGTGTGGACGGAGAAGGGGTCGCGGATCCTGGCGATGGCCGACGCGATCCGCTCCGGGGTGGTCTGGGCCAACACGTTCAACAAGTTCGACCCCGCCAGTCCCTTCGGTGGGTACAAGGAGTCCGGGTACGGCCGTGAGGGCGGGCGTCACGGTCTGCTCCCCTACCTGATCGAGGGAGGCACCCAGTGAGCCGGGTGGATGTGCGCAAGACCTACAAACTGTTCATCGGCGGGAAGTTCCCGCGGTCGGAGTCCGGGCGCACCTACTCGGCCAGCAGCCGCCGCGGGAAGTTCAAGGCGAACGTGGCCCAGGCCTCCCGCAAGGATGCCCGCGATGCCGTCCGGGCCGCTCGGGCCGCGCAACCCGGTTGGGCCGCGGCGAGCGCGTACAACCGCGGGCAGGTGCTCTACCGGGTGGCCGAGCTGCTGGAGGAGCGCCGGGATCAGTTCGTCGCCCAGGTGCGCTCCGGTGAGGGCGTGGCGACCAAACGGGCCGAGGACCTGGTCTCCGCGGCGATCGACCGGTGGGTCTGGTACGCCGGCTGGTCGGACAAGATCGCCCAGGTGGGTGGCAACGCCAACCCGGTGGCCGGCCCCTTCTTCAACATCTCCACCCCGGAACCCACCGGGGTGGTGGCCGTGATCGCCCCGCAGCGCTCCTCGTTGCTCGGGCTGGTCTCGGTGCTGGCGCCGGTGATCGTCACCGGTAACACCGCCGTCGTGCTCTCCTCCGCCGAGCGGCCGCTGCCCGCGGTGACCCTGGCGGAGGTGCTGGCCACCTCCGACGTCCCCGGCGGGGTGGTCAACATCCTCACCGGCCACACCGCCGAGGTGGCCCCGCATCTGGCTACGCACGCCGACGTGAACGCCATCGACGTGGCCGGGGCGCTGGGTGCCGAGGGCATCACCTGGGGCGAGTTGGAGGCCGACGCCGCCGAGACCCTCAAGCGGGTGCGGCGCCCGATCACCGACGAGGAGCCGGACTTCGCCGTCGAGCAGTCCCTGTCCCAGATCATGGTCTTCACCGAGATCAAGACCGTCTGGCACCCCAAGGGTGCCTGAGCGACGCCGGCGACGGCGCCCGGCCCTCAGTGGCCGACGACGTCGCTGAAGGGCACTGCGGGCAGATCGAGTTCGCCCATCCGCCGGGCGTACAGGCGGTGCCTGCGCCGGGCCTCCCCGTGCTGACCGCTGTCCATCAGGACCGTGCACACCGCCAGGTGCGCGGTTTCGTCGTAGGGATCCCGGTCCAGCACTCGCAACAGCAGCCGCAGCGCCTGGTCCGGATCGGAACGCCTGCACAGATCCGCCAGGGTCCGGGCCACGGAGAGGTAGACCGCGCGCACCTCCTCGCGGCGATCGATCAGCCACGGGCTGTCCTGGTCGTGCTCGAGCAGGTCCCCGCCATAGTGCGCCTCGGCGGCGGTGAGCAGTTCCACCGCCCGCGTCCGGTCCCCGCTGCGGGCCGCCGCCAGGCCCTGCGTGGCCAGGAACTCGAACTGGGCCACGTCGATGTCGACCTGCTCGGGATCGATCCGCACCGTACCCGCATCGGCGATCAGGACCGGCGCGTCGTCGCGTCGCTGCTCTCCCGGGGCCAGCACGGTTCGCACCACGCTCAACGCCACCGAGAGCCGGTTCGCGACCGTCTCATAGGCCTGGTCGGGCCAGAGCGCATCGGCCAGTTCCTCCCGGGTGGCGCCCCGGTTGGCGCGCAGCGCCAACAGTTTCAGCAGGTCCCGGGCCTTGCGTGAACCCCATGCGGACATCGGCACCGGCTGCCCGGCTACCTCGATGGTGAACTGCCCGAGCAACCTGACCACGCAACCATCGGTGTCGGAGGCTCCCTGGACGGCCATCGCCGGGAATGGCCCGTGCCGCACGGCACACCCCCAGGCGGCGAGCTGGCGTTCCAGTTCCGCGGCGCGCGCACGCCAGCCGGGCACGGCTCGGCGGCGGGCAATGCCCAGTTCGATGCGGGTCGCCCAGGTGCGCGCATTCAGTTCGTTCCACAGCGCCAACGCGCCCTGCAGGCCCTCGGCGGGGTCCGGGTCGAGCAGGGCGGCCAGGGTCGCCGCCTCAGCCAGGACCGAGCGCTCATCGCGAGCGGTGGCGGTCGCCTCGGCCTCGGTGGCGCATTCACGTGCCACCTCCAGATCACCGGCAGCCAGGGCGACCCAGCCGCGAGCCAGCAGGACCGGCCCCAGGTACATCCCGTCATCGAGGTTCGCGGCCCGGCGGGCCGCCGCCGCGGCCGCCTCCGGGTCACTTCCGGCGATGCACTTGGCGAGCCCCACCAGGATCGCCACTTGGCCCTGCTGATCGTTGGAGGCCTGCGCCAGGCGCACTGCGCGCTCGTAGGAGCCGCGCGCCAGGGTCAACTCGCCCTGCTCGGCGCGGATCTGGGCGAGCAGTTGCAGGGCGTAGGACTCGTACGGGGAGCCGGCCGCGGCGAACCGGTCCCGGGCGATCTCGGCATCGACGATCGCCTCGTCCAACGTTCCCACGTGCAACTGGATCTCGGCGCGGTTGCACCGGGCGATTCCGGCGACGTACACCGAGGACTGCCCCTCGGCCAGGTCGATCGCCGCCTCGGTATCGGCCAGTGCCGCCGGGTACACGCCTCGTTCCATGTGCAGCGAGCCGCGGTTGGTCAGGATGCGGGCCTCCTGTAACGCGTCCCCGGCCCTTCGGGCGGCAGCCAGCCCCAGGTCGTAGTGCGCCCGGTTCCCCGCGCTGTCGCCGTCGCTGGCCGCGATCAGGGCGCGAGCCGTGTGGGCCAACGCCAACGACCGGTCATCACCGGTGGCGCGTGCCGCGGCGGAGGAGCGTGCGGCGAGTTCGCGGGCCCGGTCCAACTCCCCCCGGCCCCAGCGGCAGGTGGCGGACCACCCCGCAATCTCGGCTTCGACCCGGGGGTCGATGGCCTTCTCGATGTATCGGTCGTACCATTCCAGGGCATCGGCCGACTTACCGCGCTGGTGCTGGATCAGTCCCCCGACCAGGCCGAACACAGCGGGGTCACCCGGGCCTGCGTCGCCGGCCTCCTCATGCAGATTCATCGCGGCCGGCCAGTCCCCCCGGTAGGCCAGCGCGCGCGCCCCGACCAGCAGGATGTCGGCGGTGCGCAGGGCCGGCGGCACCAGGTCCACCGCGGCACACAGCAGGTCCAGATGACCGGCGAAGTACAACTCCTGGCCATGCTCGCGAAGGAGTTCGGCGATGGCCGCGCCGCGCCGGGCGGTGACCAGGACACCCAGCCCACGGACCACGTCGCCGGCCTCGACCAGACCGGTGGTCACCCGCTCGACCAGGTGGTGGTCGGAGTCGGCCATCAACCGGTAGGCGGTGACGCTGCGTGCGATCAGCGGGGACAGGGTCACCTCCGGAGCCGGTTCGCTGTACCGCAGCCGGGCCAGCCCACGACGCACCAGGGGCGTCAGTGCCTCCGTGGAGGCCTTGCCCGCACTCAGGCCGACGGCACGGCCGTACCCGGCCGCGTCGATCGGGCCGGTCAGGGCAAGGGCGGAGAGGGTGGACAGGGTCGGTTCGGGATAGGCCGGGAGCACCACGTTGACCACGTAGTTGCCCGCCGTACCCCCGGCGCCGAGGAGGTCGGACAACCGCGCCGAGCGCTCCCGGGGTGGCACCGACTCGAGGCCGTCCAGCACGATCCGGACCATCGCCGGCCAGCCCCCGGTCCCCTCGGCGATCCGCGCGGCCAGGGCGCGGTCCGGCTCCGGATCGGCATCCAACAGGTACGCCACCGCGTCGGCGTCCAGGGCCAGGTGGGCCGCGCTCAGTTCCAGCACGGTCCCGGCGCCACGGTCGCGGTCATCGACCAGGTCCAGGTCACACCGGGACAGCACGCAGATCTGGGGACGGGTGGGTCCGGAACGCACCAGGCGGCGCAGCAGGTCGTGCCCGGGGGTGCCGATCAGCACGTGGGCGTGATCGAGCACGATCGGTCCGGAGACCTCCGGTGCCCAGGACCGGGCCACCCAGTGCGCCAGGACGCCGACGTCGGTGGTGTCCGGGGGGTGCCCGGCATCGGCGCCGGATGACTCGCCGTCCTCATCTCGGTGGGCGAGCCGGGCCAGTTCGCGTGCCAGGCGGGTTGCGTCGCCGTGCTGTGCCCCAAGGGTCAGCCAGCGGGTCCCCGGCGCGCTGGCCCACCGCCCCACGACGGTGGTCTTGCCCCATCCGGGCGCCGCGGTCACCGTGATCAGGGGCCGGCTGGGGCCGCGCAGGCGCAACAACTGCTCCGCCGGCACCCGGGCAACGAGACCCTGAAGCGCGGGCGGACGATGAGCGGCCCGGGTGGGTGCCATCTCAACCCCCGACGGTTGGTTCAGCACATGTGTGGGTGAGCCTATCTGATCCGGCTGCCGGATCAGGGGTTTCGGAGCACGATCTCCGCCGCCCTCGCACGTGGCGCGGCGACCGATCCGGGCAGGGTCGCTGCCTCAGGTCCAGACGTGGGACCGATACGTGTCAGCCCCGGCGTCAGAGTCGGGACAGCGCCCTTCCCGAGCGAGAGTCAGGGCCCGGGCCGGCTCGGGCTTGCGGTCGGGCCGGGCACCGGGCTGCGCCGTCGGTCACACGGCGTCCCGGGCCGCCGCGAATCCGGGGAGGATCTGTTCGGCGACGATCTGCTGCATCACGTCGTGGTGGGCGAACCCGTTCCACGCCGCCGTCAGCGTCGCCGCCTCCAGGTCGGCCAGGTCCCAGCCGGCCTCGGTCACCAGCAGGGTCATCTCCTGGCTCATCGAGGTGCCTGAGACCAGCCGGTTGTCGGTGTTGATGGTCACCGCGAAGCCCAGGTCGCGAAGCGCGGTGATGGGGTGGGCGGCCACCGTCGGGGCGATCCCGGTGTGCAGGTTCGATACCGGGCAGGCCTCCAGCGGGATCTGACGGTCCCGCACCCAGTGGGCCACCCGGCCGAGGCGGGCACGCCCGGGGTCCTCGGCGTCGGCGATGTCCTCGATGATGCGCACCCCGTGTCCCAACCTCAGGGTGTGGCACTGCTGGAGTGCCTGCCAGATGCTCTCCACCCCGTCGGCCTCTCCGGCGTGGATGGTGAAGGGGAAGTTGGCCTCCCGCAACGTCTGGAAGGCCCGGGCCTGGCGGGTCGGGGGGAAGCCCAGTTCGGGTCCGGCGATGTCGAACCCGAACGCGCCCCGGTCACGGTTGGCCAGGGCGAGTTCGGCGATCTCATCGGCCCGGTCCTCCTGGCGCATCGCGGTGATCAGGGTTCCCACGTGGATCCGGTGACCCGCGCGCGCGGCCTCTTCCACGCCGTCGTCCAATCCGGACCGGACCGCATCGACCACCTCCTGCAGGCTCAGGCCCTGATGCTGGTGCTGCTCGGGTGCGTACCGCTGTTCGGCGTAGACCACACCGTCGGCCGCCAGGTCCAGCACCGCCTCCTTGGCCACCCGGTGCAGCCCTTCGGGGGTCTGCATCACCGCGGTGGTGTGAGCAAAAGTCTCCAGGTAGCGCTCCAGGGACCCCGAGTTGGCCGAGGCGACGAACCACCGCGCCAGGTCCTGCGCGTTCCGGGCGGGCAGATCGTGACCGATGGCTGCGGCCAGGTCCAGCAGCGTCTGCGGGCGCAGCCCGCCATCGAGGTGGTCGTGCAGGACGACCTTGGGCAGGGCGGCTATCTGTTCCGGGCGCAGCGTCATGACACAGCAGCGTAACGGCCAACGTGACCAGGGCCATCGGGGCGGGACGATGGGGAGTTCTCTCCATGGGCGCCTGCGCGATCCTCCGTTAGCCTGGATTCGGAGTAACCGAAGGGACAGAAGCGCCGTGGCACTACTGATCGATTCGCACACCGTGTATCACGTCGCGGGTCTGGCTCAACAGGCCAACGACGATCTTCAGGACGAGATCAAGACCGCGAGTGAACTGGCCAACACCCAGAACGCTTCGCGCTGGACCATCAACACCGAGGCGATGAACTTCGCGGCCAGTTACCGCGACCGGTTGCTGGCGATCCAGGAGAAGATGGACACGCTGGCGGCGAAGGTCGATCAATTCACCTCCGGTCTGACCGAGAGCGAGAAGGCCCTGCTGGGTGTGGACGACGACGTCGAGACCGTGATGGCTCACGCCGGGCGTGACACCGAGCAGATCCACGTCCCCGAGGCCGGCACACCGACCGGGGAGGCCTGATGGGCGCCAACGCCGACGCACTGAAGCGCTACCTGGACGTCAACGACACCAACCGGGACGGCACCTCGACCGACCGGTCGAACCTGTATGGCGGGGCCGGGAGCCTGAGCGCACTGGCCGAGGCCCTGCGCAACGCCGCCGGTGATCCCGGCATGGAAGGGTCGGCCGGTCAGGCGGCCCGGGAACTGGCCACGGAGATCGCCTCCGGCGCAGCCGAACTCGCCGGTGAACTCGATGAGGTCGTGACCATCCTCTCCGACGCGCGGGAGGCGGTCCGGGAGGGCTCGGTGTCCTACACGATGCTGCCCAGCGAGGACCTGGATGCGTTCCAGGAGGAACAGGCGTCCCTGGTAGGCCACCCTGCCCGCGGCAACGTGGAGTTCGAGGACGCCGCCGACTTGCGCGCGCACTTCCGGGAGCAGAACGCCAGGGAGCGCGAGGCGGAGGCCGGCAGGGAGATGAACCGGCTGGACGCCATGCTGCGCGACGCCACTGCGCGGATGAGCGGCAACACGGCCGGACCGACGACGCCCGGCCCGAGCGGGACCAGCGGCGCTGGCGACACCGGAGCCGCTGCCACCCCCGGATTCTCGATGTCCGGTGGCGGGGGCGGCACCGGACCCGGTGGTTCCGGAGGCGGCGCTCCGGTGGGAACCGGTCCCGGACCCGGCGGCGGCGGTCCATCCGTGGGCACCGGGCCCGGGATCGGCGGCGGCGGTCCATCCGTGGGCACCGGCTCCGGGATCGGCGGCGGCGGGCCGGTCCAGGACCTACCGGCCGGGCCCGGCGGTACCGGGGCCGGCACAGGTCGTGAGCACTGGAACCCCGAGGCCGGCACCGGCCCGATGATCGACACCTCCGTGGATGGTCCCGGCGGAGGCACACTCGTCGGCGGCGCCGGCGCCGGGATCGGTCCCGGTGCGGGCGGCCCCGGCGTGGGCGGTCCCGGAGCCGCGGTGGGCGGCGCGGTGATCGGTGCCGGCGGAGCCGGTCCGAGGCTGGGCGGACCCGGTGCGGGGATGACCGGCGGGCGCGGCGGCATGATCGGGGTGGCCCCACCGGCCCACGGTGCCGGAGCACGGGGCGGTGTGGGCCCCGGGGCACGCGGTGGCGTCGGCGGCATGGTCCCCGGTCAGACCGGCCGCGGGGGACCCGGCACGCGTGGCGTCGGTGCCCCCGGTGCACGCGGAGGCGTCGGCGGCATGGTGCCCGGTTCGACCGCCCGGGGTGGTCCGGGAGCAGCCGGCCGAGGCGGTGCCGGTGGACCCGGACGCGGCGGTGCCGCGGTCGCCCCTGGCAGTTCCCGCGCGGGCGGCGGCGCGGGTGCCGGCGGCGCCGGCCGGGGCGGCGTCGGAGGTGCGTTCGCCGGAAACGGCCAGGGCAGCAAGCGCAAACGGCGCAACCACGGCCTGGACCTGGCGGTCGATGATCTCGAGCCCGACGAGATTGCGCCGGGTCCCGGTGGCGGCGCCGGAGCCGGAACCCGCGGAGCCGTACCGCAGGTCGATACCGAGGAGTGGAACCTGGACGGCCACTGAGCCCACCGGAGGTTCGGCGCCCGGACCGGGGTGCCGCTGGCCGCTGGGCTCGGTACCGTGGCGGGCATGACTACGCCATCAGGTCCTGTGCCTACCGACCCGTCCTTCAGTGAGCTGTTCCCCCCGGATGCGGCGTTGGAGCACCTCGCCGGGGATTTCACCTGGGCCGAGGGCCCCACCTACGTGGCCAACCGGGAACGGGTGGTCTTCTCCGACGTCCGGCAGAACCGCACCTGGGCATGGACCGACTACGGGGCACTGGAGGTTGAGGCAGAGCCGAGCCACCACCAGAACGGGCATTGCACCGATATCGACGGGTTGCTGATCGCCTGCTCCCACGGGGAGCGGGCTCTGGTGCGGCACGAGCACGACGGATCCTGGACCACCCTGGCCGGCACTTTCGATGGCAAGCGACTGAACAGCCCCAATGACGTAGCCCTGCACCCCTTGGACGGCTCCTTGTGGTTCACCGATCCCACCTATGGCATCGACAAGCCCGAGGAGGGCTACGGCGGGGAGCAGGAACTGCCCGGACGCTGGGTGTTCCGGCTCGACCGTGACGGCACGCTGACCGCCCCGATCCGGGACCGGGACAAGCCGAACGGCCTGGCCTTCGCCTCCGCGGACCTGCTGTTGCTGGCCGACACCGGCTCCGATGCCGCCACGTTCGGCTATCGCATCGACCCCGACGGCAATGCCACCTACGAACGCGAGTGGTTCCGGGTGGACCCGGGTAAGACCGACGGGCTGCGTCTGGACATCGAGGGACGGATCTGGTCCTCCGCCGCCGACGGGGTGCACGTCCTCACCCCCGACGGCGGCACCGAACTGGGCCGTATCCCCACTCCCGAAACCACCGCGAACCTGTGCTTCGGGGGCCCCTTCGGCACCCTGTTGTACATCACCGCGACCTCGAGCCTGTGGCGCATCTCCACCCGCACCCGCGGGCTGGAACTGCAGCGCTGAGCCCTGCCGGGTGCTCGCACGGCCGGATCGGTGATGGCACCTCGTAGTGCCTCGGTGAACCGGTCGGCCCAGATCACCGGGTAGGGCCGGTCGAAGAAGGACGACGGCGTGGCCCGTACCTGGTCGGTCACGCCGAGCCGGTCATGGCCTGCGGCGAGCGCGAGCAGCACGTCCACCACGGCCCGCTCCTGGTCGGTTCCCCGGGCGTCCAGCGCGGCGCGCAGCAGGGTGAGCAGGTCCGCTCCGCCGGTGGTGCGGGCAAGGGCTGTGCCCAACCACTTGGCATAGGGCGGGTAGGTGCGCTGTTGCAACAACGCCAGGTGCATGCCGCAGCGCACGATGCCGGCGGCGATGACCCCGGCACCCACGTCGTCGCCGGCCTCGCGGGCCCGACCGGTGAAGGCCTCCAGCTGGGCGATGCGCTGCCACCACCCGGCCATGATGACCAGCCAGATCTGGTCGGGGTAGAACGCCAACGCCGCACGGGTGCGGCTCACGTGGCCCACGTCGTCGCGCAGCACCGGCCCGGCGGTGAACTCCAACAGGCTCTGGGAGGGAATGCTCATCCAGGTAGCGGGGTCCAGTTCGGCCAGTGAGTCGATGCCGAGCAGGTCCGACAACAGGCCCGGCAGCGTGCGCACACTCACCCCGTGCGGGCGCCGGCGCCCCGCGGTGGTGTGGTGGGTGGCCGGGCCACCGGGAACCTGCTGGGCCGGCAGGTGGTCCACCGCGACCCCCGCGATCATCTCCGGCAGCACCGCCTCGACCGCGTCCAGGACCTGCTCGGCGTGGGTTCGGTGGTCCTGCTCGGACAGCACCAGCACCAGGCGTGGGCCCCAGTCGTGATCGGTGGAACGAGCGGTGTCGTAGCCGAGCACGTCCGAGCCGCGCCCGATCAGGGCGGCGGCGTACCGCAGGTGCGGAAACTCCTGCGTCAGGGCCGGTTCGACGACGTCCAGCAGGTGGGCGCTCAACCGGTGTCCGGGCACGAAGGTCATGGCGGCATTGTGGCAGTGCGGTGCAGGCCCTACCGGTGGGAGTCCACCAGCGGGATCAGCGTCCAGGCCAGGTGGGTCCAGTTCCCCAGCGCCGGGTGCGGGGTGCGCCGCGCCGCCAGCTCCTCCGGCCGCACCCGGTGGACGTATCCCGTCCCCGGGTCGAAGATGCGCAGCCGGTCCCCGGCTGTGGGCAGTGCCAGCAGCACGTGCCGCGGCACCGCGGTGCGCCACCCACGAGCCCTGTTGCCGCCGGCGTAGAGCGGGACGGGGACACCTGCGGAGGTGGCGGCCACGAGCATGTCGGTGGTGGCGCGCAGCACCGCCGGGTTGTGATCGTCCACGGCCCGGTGGGTGTAGCGCACCCCGGGTACCCGGGCGCCGCGGGCCGCGCCCCAGGGCGGGGTACCCAGCGCCCGGGGCCACGGCAGGCGGCCCGGCCCGGCGCGGGTGAGGATGCGGTGGGTGGCGCCCTGGGCAAGGACCATCCGGGCCGCCACCGTGGGTGCGGCCAGGCCCGCGGCATCGAGTGTGGCGATCTCCGGCGGAGTTGCGGCGGGCAGACGGCCGTGCTCGAGCCAGGCGGCCAGGTGCGGGTCGATCGCGGCGTTCAGCAGCATGATGGCCGCCGCACCGCAGGTGACGCCGTCGTGCTGACGGGCCACGTGCCCGCCGATGCGCACCAACTCAGGCCCGGAGCGGTTCCCGTCCTCGTGGCGGAAGAGGTTCCAGTGCGGCAGCGCCAGCGGCGCGGCGCGGGCGGTGAGCAGTCGCTGGGCGAGGTCGAGGTACCGGCCGGTGAACACCGGGCTCAGCACCGTACTCAGGGACAGCCCCGGGCGCCCGCGGTCCCGCCCCTGCGCAGTCATCGTGACCCTCTCCTCACCCAGCGACGATGCGGTCCAGGATGAGGGGCCGCCCGGGTGGGCGGGAGCCCTCCGGGGCGATGACAGCAGCGTCGGCGAGTGCTTGCCTGGCGCGGTCGAAACGTTCGGGGGTGTCACTGTGCAGGGTCATCAGGGGCTCCCCGGCACGCACGGCCGTGCCTGGTTTGGCGTGCATCTGCACCCCGGCGCCGGCCTGGACCGCGTCCTCGCGACGGGCCCGGCCTGCGCCCAGCCGCCAGGCGGCCACACCCACGGCGAGCGCGTCGAGTCCCACCAGCACCCCGTCGGCGGGGGCGAGGACCACGTCGGTGTGGGTGGCGGTGGGCAGCGGGGCGTCGGGATCGCCTCCCTGGGCGGTGATCATCGCGCGCCAGGTGTCCATCGCCCGCCCGTCCGTCAGGGCCGCGGCGACGTCGACATCCTCCCGGCCCGCCGCGGAGAGCATCTCCCGGGCCAGCGCGACGGTGAGTTCGACGACGTCGGGGGGCCCACCGCCGCCGAGTACCTCCACCGCCTCGCGGACCTCCAGGGCGTTGCCCGCGGTCAGGCCCAGCGGGGTCGACATGTCGGTGAGCAGGGCCCGGGTGGTCACGCCCGCGTCGGTGCCCAGATCCACCATGGTGCGGGCCAGTTCCCGGGCGGCGTCGGCGTCCTTCATGAACGCCCCGGACCCCACCTTGACGTCCAGCACCAGGGCGCCGGTTCCCTCGGCGATCTTCTTGCTCATGATCGAGGAGGCGATCAGCGGGATCGACTCCACGGTGCCGGTCACGTCGCGCAGCGCATAGAGCTTGCGGTCGGCCGGGGCCAGGCCGGAGCCGGCCTGGCAGATCACCGCGCCCACGTGGCGCAGTTGGGCCAGCATCTCCTCGTTGCTCAGGTCCGCCCGCCAGCCGGGGATCGACTCGAGTTTGTCCAGGGTGCCACCGGTGTGCCCCAGGCCGCGGCCGGACAGCTGCGGGACCGCCACCCCGAAGGAGGCGACCAGGGGGGCCAGCGGCAGGGTGATCTTGTCCCCGACCCCGCCGGTCGAGTGCTTGTCCGTGGTGGGCACCGGCAGGACGGAGAAGTCCATCCGCTCTCCGGAGTCGATCATCGCCCGGGTCCAGGTGGCGACCTCGGCCCGGCCCATCCCGTTCAGCAGGATCGCCATGTTCAGCGCGGCCATCTGCTCCTCGGCCACCGCCCCACGGGTGTAGGCCTCGATCACCCAGCGGATCTGCTCCTCGCTGAGTGCCTCGCCGTCGCGCTTGGTGCGGATGATGTCGACGGCGTCGAAGGCTTCATTGCTCATGACCCGATGGTAATGCTCCCCCGCGCCCCGGCCCGGAGGGCCGATGGGCGGTGCTCAGGGGAGGTGGTCCGGACCGAAGGCGTCGGGCAGCACCTGGCTCATCGGCCGGATGCCGGAGGGAGTGTCCACCAGCAACCCGGCTCCGCCGTGTTCCCAGAGGAGTTGCCGACAGCGCCCGCAGGGCATCAGCAACTGCCCCTCGGCACCGGCGCAGGTGAAGGCCGCCAGGCGCCCCCCGCCGCCGGTGACCAGCGCGGAGACCAGCGAGCACTCCGCGCACAGGGTCACCCCGTAGGCGGCATTCTCCACGTTGCACCCCACCAGCACCCGGCCGTCATCGGTCCGCGCCGCGGCGCCGACCCGCAGGCCCGAGTAGGGGGCGTAGGCGCGCTGCGCCACCTCCCGGGCCGCCGCCCGCAGTTCGTGCCAGTCGATCGTGCTCATTCGGCTCAGCCTCCTTCATCGCTCGACCCTGCTCCCCGGGCTTCTCATGAGGGCGGGTACGGCTTGCCCTCCGCCGCGGGCGGGCGCACCCGGCCCACCAGTCCGGCCACGGCGAAGATGGTGGCCAGGTAGGGCAACATCGCCAGCAGTTCGGTCGGCACCGGGGAACTGATGTTCACCAGCATCCGGTTCAGGGAGTCGGCGAAGCCGAACAGCAGCGCTGCGGCCAGGGCACCGGCGGGCTTCCACCGGCCCAGGATCATCGCGGCCAGGGCGATGTAACCGCGGCCGGCGGTGATGTTCTCCAGGAACGCCAGGCCCGCTGAGACCAGCGCGGCACCACCGAAGCCGGCCACCGCGGAGCCGAACACCACGTTGCGGTACCGGGTCCGGTTCACGTTGATGCCGACGGTGTCGGCCGCTTTCGGGTGCTCGCCCACCGAGCGCATCCGCAGGCCCCAACGGCTGCGGAAGATCATGAACTGCAACCCGATCACGGTGGCGAACATGGCGTAGACGATCACGTTGTGGTTGAACAGTGCCGGGCCCACCACCGGGATGTCGGCCAGCAGCGGGATCCGGATCGGGGTCAACCGGGGCGGGTCGTTCATGGTGCTGGAGTTGTCCCGCACCACCGAGTGCAGCAGGTAGGTGGTCACCCCCAGCACCAGCACGTTCAGCACCACACCGACGATGATCTGGTCCACCCGGTACCGGATGGAGAACACCGCCAGCAGCAACCCCACGAGCGCCCCGCCGATCGGTGCGGCGATCAGGGCGTAGTAGAAGTTGCCGGCCATGCTCGCCACGATCGCGGCCATGAAGGCCCCCATCAGCAGTTGGCCCTCGATGGCGATGTTGATGATGCCGGAGCGTTCGCACAGCACTCCCGCCATCGCGCCGAACGCGAACGGGAGCGTGGCCGTGATCGTGGTGGCGAGCAGGAAGGACAGCGTGAGGCCACGGGCGTTACCGGCCACCGCCCAGGTCAGGAAGGCCGCCAGCATCACCACTCCGAAGGAGATCGGGATCGCCAGCGGAACCGTGCGGCGCGTCGAGGTGTACCAGTAGGCCAGCGCGGTCAGGGTCAGCGCGATGGCCACCAGCACCAGGACCGTCAGCCGGGAGGGCAGCACCAGGGGTGGCGGGTCGAACGGGATCCCGCCGCCGCCGAGGTTGAATCGCGACTCACGCCCGGCCGAGGTGAACAGCCCGAAGGCGAGCAGGCCTGCGATCGTCACGGCGGCCATCAGCACCGGGGTGCGCCAGGAGATCCTCCCGACCGCGGGGTCCGCCGCGGCCACTGCCGGGTCGTGGAAGTGTGTCGCGGCGCTCATACCAGGGCTCCCTCGCGGCGCCGGTTCTCACCGTGCGGCTGCGGCAACCGGAACATCGAACGCACCAGCGGCGGCGCGGCGATCATCAGCACGATGGTGGCCTGCAGGATCAGGATCAGGTCCACCGGCGTGTGCGAGTTGACCTGCATCAGGGGCAGACCTGCGCGCATCGCCCCGAACAGCAGCGAGGCCAGCAGCACCCCCACCGGCCGGGATCGTCCGAGCAGCGCCACCGTGATCGCATCGAAGCCGATGTTCCCCGCGGTGGTCTCCCGCAGGGTCCGGGTGGGGCCGAGGATCTGGCTGGCACCGGCCAGCCCGGCGAGCAGGCCGGCGCTGACCATGACCATCACGAAGGTGAGGTTGACGTTGATCCCCGCGGTCCGGGCGGCGTCCATGTTCGCTCCCACCGCCCGGAACTTGAAGCCGATCGTGGAACGCTCCATCAGCCACCACACCGCCGCCACCGCGGCCAGGGCAAGCAGGAAACCCAGGTGCAGGTTGAACCCGGAACCGAGCAACAGCGGAAATACCGAGTTCGACGACACCGGCGGTGCGATCGGGTTCGGACCCGGGGCGAAGTACTCCTGATCGAGTAGGTACCGCACCAGCCACAGGCTGATCCAGTTCAGCATGATCGTGGTGATCACTTCGTTCGCGCCGGTGCGGGCCTTGAGGAACCCGGCGATCCCGGCCCACAGCCCACCGATCACAGCGGCGGCCAGCACCGCGGCCACCAGGTGCACCACGGGCGGCATCGGCAGGGCGAAGCCGACGTAGGCGGCCGCAGCGGCCCCGGCGAGCACCTGCCCCTGGGCGCCGATATTGAACATCCCGGCGCGGAAGGCGATGCCCAGCCCGAGGCCGGCGAAGATGAGCGGCGTTGCGGCCACGAACGTCTCGGTGACCGGCCGCAGCGCCCTGCTGACCGAGTCGGCCCGGTAGTCGAAGACGGCGCCACGGAACAGGGCCGTGTAGGTATCCACGATCGCGCCCCAGGCCGCGGAGAAGGTGTCGCCGGGCCGGTCGAAGAAGTACACCGCGGAACCACGAACGTCCGGGTCGGCGTACATCACCAGGACCGCGGAGACCACCAGCGCGGCCACGATGGCCAGCAGCACGGTGACCCAGCTGGCCGAGAGGATCTCCCGCAGCACCCCGCGCATCTCGCTGCCCTGCTCACCCGGGTCCGGGCCGGCCCCCGCGGGTTCGGTGCGTCGCTCAGACATCGCGCACCTGCCCCTCCTGGGTGCCGTCCCCGTTGCCGCGGTCGCCCCCGGTCGGATCAGCACTGCCGCCCTCATGCATGACGGCCTCTCCGGGATCCCGGTCGCGCGGATCATCGCCGGGCGGGCTCTGGGCGGGCTCACCGGGTCGGGAACCGATGGGCGGGTCCTCCACCGCCACCGGATCCCCGGTGACCTCCTCGACCTGGCCTGCGGTGTCGGCGACGTGCATCCGGGTGTGCTCAGCGGCGGCCCGCTCCTCGGCCTCCTGCGGTGCCACCCCGGCCATCATCAGCCCGAGTACGTCACGATCGGTGTCGCCGTCGACCACCCCGACCACACGGCCGCGGTACATCACCGCGATCCGGTCCGCCACCGCCATCACCTCATCCAGTTCGGTGGACACGATGAGCACCGGGGTGCCCGCGTCGCGTTCGGCGATGATGCGCCCGTGCACGAACTCGATCGATCCCACGTCCAGGCCGCGGGTGGGCTGGGAGGCGACCAGTACCCGCAGCGGGCGCGACATCTCCCGGGCCAGCACCACTTTCTGCTGGTTGCCACCGGACAGGGTCGCGACCGGAGCGTGGATGCTGGAGGTGCGCACGTCGAACGCCTCGACCTGACGCCGGGCGTTGTCGGTGATCGCGTCCTGGTCCATGCTCCACCCCCGCGCGAACGGGGCCTGGTCGTGCAGGTCCAGGATCAGGTTCTCCGCGATCGTGAAGGGTCCGACCAGGCCGTCGGTGGAGCGGTCCTCGGGGACGTACCCCACACCGGCGCGCAGCACCTCCTGCACGCTGCGTCCCAGCAGTTCCTGCCCGTCCAGGTCGACCGAACCGCCGGTCGCCTCGCGCAGCCCCAGAATCGCCTCGACCAACTCGGACTGGCCGTTGCCCTGCACCCCGGCGATCGCCAGCACCTCTCCGCCGTGGGCCTGCAGGTTCACCGCGTCCACCACCTGGCTCCCGTCCACGTCGCGCACGCTCAGATCCTTGATGGTCAGGGTGTGCTCGGTGCGGCGGGCGGGTTCGCGATCGACCCGCAGGTTCACCTCCCGGCCCACCATCAGGGCGGCCAGGGTGGCCTCGGAGTCCGCCGGGGAGGCGTCCCCGACCACCTTGCCCCGCCGGATCACGCTGATCTGGTCCGCGATCGCCCGGACCTCCCGCAGTTTGTGGGTGATGAACACGATCGTGGTACCGGAGTCACTGAGCTGCTGCATGATCTCGATCAGCTCATCGGTCTCCTGCGGGGTCAGCACCGCGGTGGGTTCATCGAGGATGAGCACCCGGGCGTCGCGGGACAGCGCCTTGATGATCTCCACCCGCTGCTGCGCACCGACGCTCAGGTCCTCCACGCGCGCGTCGGGGTTGACCTCGAACCCGAAGCGTTCGGAGATCTCCTGCACGATGCGGCGGGCCTGGTCCAGGTCGATCACGCCCAGCGGCCCGGTGGGTTCGTGGCCGAGCACCACATTCTCGGCCACCGTGAACACCGGCACCAGCATGAAGTGCTGGTGCACCATGCCGATGCCCGCGGCCATCGCCTCGCCGGGGCCCGCGAAGGAAACCGGTTCGCCGTCGACGACGATCTCTCCGGCATCGGGGGTGTACAGGCCGTACAACACGTTCATCAACGTGGACTTGCCGGCACCGTTTTCGCCCAGCAGGGCGTGGATCTGCCCGGCCTCGAAGGTCAGATCGATCGCGTCATTGGCCACCAGCGGGCCGAAGCGTTTGGTGATCCCGCGCAGTTCGAGCCGCACCTGTGCTCCCTTCGGTCCTGCCCGCACTGTAGCGGGGCGGACGACGGCGACCCGGGCCTTTCGCAGCCCGGGTCACCGTGATCGTCAACGTCAGCCGACCTCGACCGCGCTGGGGGAGTCCACCTGCAGTTCGCCGCTGATGATCTGCTCGCGCAACTCATCGATCTCGGCCTTGAGTTCGTCGGGGACCTGGTCCTCGAAGTCGTGGTAGGGGGCGATGTCCACCCCACCGTTCTCCAGGGTGCCCACGTAGGGGGTCGGGTCAAACTCGCCGGCCGCGGCGGCCTCGATGGTGTCGAAGACGGAGTTGCCGATCATCTTCAGCACCGAGGTCAGGATGTACTGGCCGTAGGCCTCGTTGTCGGGTTGTTCGTATCCGTCGGCGTCCACCCAGATCACCATGATGCCCTCGTGCTCGTCGGCGGCGCGCAGCGAGCCCGAGCCCACCGGTCCGGCCACCGGCAGGATGACGTCGGCACCGTCGGCGATGAACTGCTGGGTGGTGTTGTAGCCGTTCTCGGGGTTCTCGAAGTCACCGGTCATGGAGCCGTTCTGGGACTCCTTGTCCCAGCCCAGCACCTCCACGTCGGTGCCGTGGGTGTCGTTGTAGCCGGCGACGCCGTCGACGAAGCCGTCCATGAAGATCGTCACCGACGGGAACGGGCGCCCGCCGTAGGTGCCCACGGTCCCGGTCTCGGTCATCCCGGCGGCCAGGTAGCCGGCCAGGTACGCGGCCTCGTGGGTGTTGAACAGCACCGGCTTGGCGTTGGGCAGGTCCACCGGGTTGCCCTCGTCGTCGCTGAACGCAGAGTCGATCAGCGCGAAATTGATGTCCTCGTTGGCCTCTGCGCCGGCCTGGATGTCGTCCTCCAGGGCGAAGCCGACACCGAAGGTCAGGTCGCAGCCCTCCTGGACCATCGCGTCAACGTTGCCCGCGTACTGGGCCGGGTCGGTGGACTCGGCGTCCTGGATCGACACACCCAGTTCCGCGGCGGCCCGGTTCAGGCCCTCGTACCCGGACTCGTTGAACGAGGCGTCGTGCCAACCGCCCTCGTCGGAGATCATGCAGGCCATGAACTCCTGGTCGATACCCTCGGCACCGGTGTCGCCGGCGGGGTCCTCATCCTCCGGGGCGGCGCCGCAGGCGGCGAGGACGAGCGCGGCAGCAGCCAGGCCGGCCGTGGCGTAGATGGACTTCTTCACGATGGACTCCTGTGGGGGTGGACAGGCCGGGGCGGCATGTGGCGTCGGTGCCGTCGCCAGGGATGCGGCGACCGGCCTGATGGTAGACCCGAAACGGGGTGGCGCAGGCGGGTTCGGGTCGTACCGGGTGCGGTTGTTATCCAACTGGTACCTCCACCGGCGGGCACTGGCACCGCCACACCGCCACGGGGCCTGGGCCGGTTCTCAGCGTTCCCGGCCGGCGCGGGCAGCGGCCTGGGTCAGGAACCGCACCCCCACCCCGATCGCGTCCTCGTCGAAGATCACATCGGGACGGTGCAGATCGTAGGTGCGTCCGCCGGGGGTCCGGGTGCCGAGGCGGGCCATCGCACCCTTGATCTCGGTCAGGTACCAGGCGAAGTCCTCCCCGCCCAGGGACTGCTCGGTCAGTTGCAGCGAGTCCGGCCCCAGCGCGGTGCGGGCGCTCTCGTCGAGGAATCGCACCGACTTCTCGTCGTTGTCCACCGGCGGCACCCCGCGCACGATCTGGACGTCCACCTCCACCCCGGTCGGCGCCACCACCTGCTTGGCCACATCGACCAGGAGCTCCTGGGCGTACGCCCAGGTCCCGGCGTCCAGGCAGCGCAGCGTCCCGGTGACGCTACCCACCGAGGGGATCGCGTTGGGGGCGTTGCCGGCCCGCACCGCGCCCCAGGTCAGGTTGACTCCCGAGCGCGGGTCGATGCGGCGGGTGAGCATCGCCGGTACGGCGGTGATCACGTGCCCGAGGGCCGCCACCAGATCACCGGCCAGGTGCGGGCGGGAGGTGTGTCCCCCGGTGGAGGTCAGGGTCACCGTCACGGTGTCGGAGGCGGAGGTGATCGGTCCGATCCGGGTCCCAACCTGGCCGACGTCGAACTTGGGGTCGCAGTGCAGGGCGAAGATCGCCTCGACCCCCTCGAGTCCCCCGGCGCGCATCACATCCAGGGCGCCCCCGGGCTGGACCTCCTCGGCGGGCTGGAAGATCAGGCGGACGTCGCTGTGCAGGTCACCCTGGGTGGCGAGGTCGGCCAGCACCAGCCCGGCCCCGAGCACCACGGTGGTGTGCATGTCGTGGCCGCAGGCATGGGCCACACCGCGCACAGTGGAGGCGAACCCGAGCCCGGAGACCTCTGTCAGTGGCAGCGCGTCCAGGTCGGCGCGCAGGGCCACCATGCCCCCGGAGGGACTCTCGGCCCGGGCTCTGATGTCACAGATCAGCCCGGTACCCTCCAACCGCCGGACCGTCAGCCCGGCCGCCTCCAGCCGGGTGGCCACCCGGTCGGTGGTGCGGTGCTCGGCGCGGGAGAGCTCGGGGTGGGCGTGCAGATCGCGGCGGAACGCGACCAGTTCGTCGTTGAGGTCAGCCGCACGCGCGCGCACGCGCTCGGCCAGGGCCGCAGCCGCCAGGGAAGGGGAAACCACGACGTCGAGGGTACCTGCCCGGGCCGGCGCGTTCAGAGCAGGTGGTCCGCACCGGGCCGCGCCAGTGCCGCGACGGCGTCCTTGACCCGCTGCGCGTGCGCGGCCGTGGTGACCAGGATCGCATCCGGGGTGTCGACCACCACCGCATCGGGCACCCCGACCAGCACCACCGTGCGTCCGCTGCCGGGCACCACCATGCCACCGGGGGCATCCAGGGCGAGCACCCGGTCGGCGTCACCGAGCACCCGCACCGCGGCATCGGCACCGGCCGGGCCCAGAACCGCCCGGATGGAAGCCCAGTCCCCCACGTCGTCCCAGCCGAAACTCGCCGGAACCACTGCTACCCCGCCACGGGCGGCCACCGGTTCGGCGATCGCGTGGTCGATGCTGATCGCGGGGAGCCCGGCCCAGTGCCTCGCCAGCACCTGCTCACGCTCCGGGCCGTCCCAGGCGGCCGCGATCGCGTCCAGGCCGGCGGCCAGGTCCGGCTGGTGCCGCGCCAGGTGATCAAGCAGCACCCGCGCCGCCACCACGAACATCCCGGCGTTCCACCGGTACCGGCCGGTGGCCAGGTACGCGGTCGCGGTGTCGACGTCGGGCTTTTCGGTGAACGCCGCTACCCGGTGCACGGGCAACCCCGCCCGCACCTGCGTCAGTTCCGCACCGGCTTCGATGTAACCGAAGGCGGTCGAGGGGCTGGAGGCCTCGACCCCGATGGTGGCCACGTACCCCGCAGCGGCGGCGGCCTCGGCGGCCCCGACCGCCTCGGCGAAGGCCTCCTCGTCGGTGATGACATGATCGGCCGCGAAGGATCCCACGATCACGTCCTCGCCGCCGTGCCGGCGCGCGAGCACCGCCGCGGCCAGGCCGATCGCGGCCATCGAGTCCCGGGGGGCGGGTTCGGCCAGGACCGCTTCGGCGGGCACCTGCGGGAGTTGCTCCCGTACCGACTGGGCGTGCCGGTCGCCGGTGACCACCGTGACCGAGCGGGCCAGCGGAGTCATCCGGTCGATGGTGGCCTGCAGCAGGCTGCGTCCGGTGCCGGTGAGGTCGTGCAGGAACTTCGGGTGGTCCCGGCGCGACAGCGGCCACAGCCGGGTGCCCGCACCACCGGCGGGAATGATCGCGTGCATGGAGCGCAGGCTAGTTCACGAGCCGCCGGTTCCGGGTCCGTTCCCGTGCCTGGAGCCCCGGTCGCTCCGATTCGACCCATTCGGGTCGGTGAGGTCGAAGGGCGCGGAGTGCTCGGCGGCCAGGTCCTCCGGGTCGGGCCCCGCCGGCTCGGGCTCCGAGCCCTTCGCGCGACGGGTCGAATCCCGCACCCAACCGATCAGGCCGCCCCAGTACGGTTCCTCCGGCTCCGGGACCGGATCCTCGACGATGGGCAGGACCCGGCCGGTGACCGGGTCATGGGCCCAGGTGAACGTGTGCGGCGCCGAGACCGTGACGTAGTTGGGAACCTCGTCGTAGTGGGTGATCATGTCCGGGGTGACCTTGAACTTCTTCGGCGGGTTGGCGGTCCAGGCCGCGACCATCAGCACGATCCGCACCTGCAGGTTGACCCACAGCAGCAACGTGATGATGGCGGCGAAACCTGCCAGCAGCGGGTTGTCCACGGCCCCTACCGCCGAGGTGCCCAGGTACCGCAGCACGCCGGCTCCGATCCCGCCGATGACGGCTCCGATGATCAGGTCCCGGCGGCGCGGGCGCGCCCCGGCCAGTCCGCGGTAGATGAAGATGAAGATCAACGTGTCGACCGCCAGGGCCACCAGCAGGCCCAGTGCGCGCAACAGGAATCCGACGCCGGGAGCATCACCCAGGCCGATCAGGTCCAGCAACCAGGTGGCCATCGTCCCGGCTGCCACGCCCAGAACGGCCGTGACCAGCACGCTCAGGGCCAGGACGGCGAATCCGCCCAGGTCACGCAGCATCGCCAGCCCCGGGTTCTCCTTGGGCCGCACCATCCCGAACATCGCCCGCACACCGCTGCGCAGCGCCGTGATCACCCCGATCGCCGTGTTCAGCAGCACCACCACCGCGATCACCCCGGCGATCCCGCCGGCGGTGGTGAGCTGTAGTTGGTCGGGCGTGACCATCCCGCCGTCGCCGGTGTCCACGATCCCGGGGAGTACCTCGTCGAGCTGGTCCAGCACCGAGTCACGCAACGGCTCGTTGCCCCCCAGCACCGCCATGAACACGGTGAACCCGATCACCAGGGCGGCGAAGATCGAGAACAGGCCCGAGAAGGCGATCCCACCGGACAGCAGCGCCCCGTTCGCGCTGCCGTACCGGCCCAGCGCCCGCACCACCCGGGTGCGCACGGCCCATTCGAGGAGTTCCTTGATCTTCGCCATACCTCCAGCATGCCCGGTCCGGACTGCCGGGGCACTCCTGTCGGTGGACTGATCGGCCGCTGCCGACCGGGTCAGGAGGACAGCACGAACGTACTCACATCCCGCCAGACGCCGTCGTCCCCGAACTCGTACAGGGAGAAGTGTGCCACCGCGAACAGCGCGTCGAAACCGGCCATGTCCGCCTCGGCACGGTCCAGGTCGTTCGTGGGCACGTCGTGGGCGATGGTCACGTGCGGGTGGTAGGGGAACTGCAGGTCCTGGCGCAACGGGCCGGCATTGACCGCCTCGTGCAGCGCCGTGCACTCCTGGGCACCGGCGCGCAGGCTCACGAACACCACTTGGCTCAGCGGGCGGAAGGACTCGGTGCCGCTCAGTTCCATCACGAACGGCCGGGACAGGTCGGCCACGTTGCTCAGGTGGTCCACCACGACGCCCATCTGGTCGGGCTCGACCACCACCGGCGGCAGCAGCGTGACGTGGGGCGGGACCGAGTAGGCGTGCGGGTCACCGGCCTCGACGCGGGCACGCGTCAGCCGGGAGTTGTACGGCTCGGGGATCGGGATCGACACCCCGATCCGCAACTGGTCCCCCACCCGTTCGGGCAATGTCACCGCGGGCACCTCTCCGGATGCTCGGGTCGGCACATCGACATCGGCACCTGCTCCCTCTCGTCCGGCCCCGGGCCTCGCCCGCCTCTGATCTGCCCGCGTTCTCCTCCCACGCTACTCTGCGGCTCCGGTGCGTGAGTACGCCGATCCTGCCGTGTTGTGCCGCGGCGGGGCTGCCGGCTTGTGCCGCGGCGGGGCTGCCGGCGCCGTGTTCGAGTTGAGAGGATGAGGTCATGAACAGTTCAGCACTCATCCAGGCCTGGACCGATGCTCACGGGCGCAGCAGGGGCGAGGAGGGCTTCGCGGCCGCCTTCGGCGCCCGCGCCGGCTCGCGGACGGGAGCAGCCGACGCAGCGGCCCACGACGACGCAGCGGACCACGGCGGCACAGCCGGGGGCCCGGTGGTGGTCGCCTCGGCACCCGGCCGGGTGAACCTGATCGGGGAGCACACCGACTACAACGGCGGCCTGTGCCTGCCGATCGCGCTGCCGCACCGCACCTTCGTGACGGCTCGGGCCCGGGCTGATGACCGGGTCCGCCTGGTCTCGGAGAAGGAGGACCGGATGTGGGAGGCCTCCCTGTCCCAGGTGAGCCCCGGTTCGGTCTCGGGGTGGGGCACCTACGTGGCCGGGGTGGCGTGGGCGCTGGCCCAGGAGGGGGTCCCGGTACCCGGGTTCGACCTGGCGGTGGCCTCCTGCGTCCCCTACGGCGCGGGGCTGAGTTCCTCCGCGGCGCTGGGTTGCGCCACCGTGATGGCCCTGGCGCGCCTGGTCGGGAGCGACTGGACCGGACCGGACCTACGGACCGATGCGGGCAGGGCATGGGCCGCGCAGGTGTGCGTGCGTGCCGAGAACGAGATCGCCGGCGCCCCCACCGGTGGGATGGACCAGGCGGCGGCGCTGCGGGCCACCGCCGGGCACGCGCTGCTGTTGGACACCCGGTCCGGCCAGGTGGAACAGGTGCCCTTCGACCTGGCCGCTGCGGACCTGGAACTGCTGGTCATCGACACCCGCGCCGAGCACGCCCTGGTCGATGGTCAGTACGCGCAGCGCCGGGCCTCCTGTGAGTCGGCGGCCGCGACGCTGGGGGTGCAGACGCTGCGGGAGGTCAGCGCGGCAGAGCTCCCCGGAGCCCTCGCGGCGCTGCCGGATGAGACCACCCGGGCCCGGGTGCGCCACGTGGTCACCGAGATCGCCCGGGTGAAGGAGTTCGTGGGGTTGCTGGGGGCGGGCTCCTGGGCACGGGCCGGCGCGGTGATGGATGCCTCGCACGCCTCCCTGGCCACCGACTACGAGGTCTCCGCAGCCGAACTGGACACCGCGGTGCAGGCGGCCCGCGAGGCCGGTGCGCTGGGTGCGCGGATGACCGGCGGCGGGTTCGGTGGCTCGGCGATCGCGCTGATTCCCCGCGGCGGCGCCGAACGGATCGCCGCACACGTCGCCGAGGCGTTCAGCGCCGCCGGGCACCGGGATCCGGCGTTCCTGAGAGCCGAGGCCGCCGCGCCGGCGCACTGACGCCCGGGCATGGCTCAGCGGCCGTAGGCCACCGTCAGCGGCGCGTGGTCGGAGAAGCGTTCGGCGTAGGACGGGGCTCGGTCCACCCGGACCGACGTGACGCTCTCGGCCAGCTCCGGCGTGGCGTACTGGTAGTCGATGCGCCAGCCGGCGTCGTTGTTGTAGGCCTGGCCGCGCCAAGACCACCAGGTGAAGGGGCCGGGCCCGTCTCCACCGTGCCGCCGGCCCAGATCCACCCACCCCTGCTCCAACCAGGCGTCGAGGTAGGCCCGTTCGGCGGGCAGGAAGCCGGCCGACTTCAGGTTGCCCTTCCAGTTCCTGATGTCCACCTCGCGGTGGGCGATGTTGACGTCCCCGCCGACGACGACGCCGCGGCCGCCGGCGATCAACTCACCCAGGCGAGCGGTCACCTTGTCCAGGAACGCGTACTTGTCATCCATGGCGGGAGTGCCGGCGGTGCCGGAGTGCACATAGGCCGAGGCCACCGTGATCCTCCCCGGTCCCGGCACCTCCAGGTCGGCTTCGACCCAGCGGCCCACCTGGTCCTCGGTCTCGGTCTCGGGAGGCCCCAGCCCCGAGCGCACGGCGGTGAGCGGGTACCGGGAGGCCACGGCCACCCCGTTGCGACCCTTGGCGGCACCGGCCCGGTGGATCAGGTGCCACTCGGACCCGAGGTGCTCGGTGATAATCTCATCGCTGGCCCGCACCTCCTGCAGCAGCAGGATCTGCGGATCGGCGGTGGCCAGCCAGTCGGCCATCCCGCGGCGATAGGCGGCTCGGATGCCATTGACGTTCACGGTGGAGACTTTCAGCATCCCCCCATCCTCGCCCACCGGCACGGGTGCCCCGGCCGGCTTCAGGCGGCGGTGCCGTAGCCGCTGGCCTCCTCGACCGTGAAGACCGTGTCCGGCTCGACCACCCGGTGGTCGGGCACCTTCGTCCCGGCCGCGACCACCGCGCCATCGCGCACACGCGCTCCGCGACCGATCACCGCGCGGGCTCCGATGTGGGTGTTCGCACCGACGACGGCCTCGGCGGCCACGACCGCTTCGCGGTCCACCCAGGCACGCTGGTCCAACCGGGCGCGCTCACCCACGCGTGCGCCCGGGTCGACGTAGGCTGCCGGACCCACCGATGCGGTCGGGTGCACCGTGGCCTTGGACGAGACCAGGCCACCTCCGTTGGGGTGGTAGGCATACCGGAGCAGGGTGCCGTCGTCGTCCTCGAATTCCTCGTACTTGCGCCGCCTGCGGGCCAATATGTCCTCCTTCAAATCTGACTACACGTCGTCATGTGTTCCAACGTCGGCCCCGCTCCGAAGATTCCGGATGTGTGATGTGCCACACACACCTGGCGGGCTTGCACCGAGTGCATCAACGACCACCGTGCCGTCGCCGTCGTGCCGGTCCGCGGGCGCGGCACCGGTGACCGGTCGCGCGACCGCTGTCCAGCGCCGGCAGCAGCGGCAACCACGACCGCAGACTCACTCAGCGGGCGGCCAGCGAGCCCGCGGGCGGGCCGCGCTCAGCCGGTCAGCAACTCTTCGAGCAGGTGCCCGAACACCTGCGGGGCCTCGATGTGGGGGCTGTGGCCGATGCCGGGCAGTCCCACCTCGCGGTAGGTACCGCCGTTCGCGGCGTAGGTCTCCAGCACCGCGCGCATCTGACTGACCATCGGCTGCGGCGGGTAGGTGTCGGCGCCAGGCCAGCCGGGTACCACGCCCAGGGCGCCGAGCTGGCCGAAGTCCAGCGAGGAGGTGTCGGACACGATCGCGTCCGCGTCCCCGTGCACCCACAGCACCGGACCCACCTGCGGCACCTCCGCGAATGCGGAGACGTCGTAGTACTTCGGTGACAAGGCGTTGTTGATCCCCGTGGTGCCGGGCGCCACACCCGGCCAGTTCTCGCTGGTCACCGAATCGCCCGGATAGTTTCCGGCACCGATGGTGGTGGACAGCACCGAGTCCAGCAGCAGATCCTCATCGGCCAGTTCGGTGCCCGGCGCCACATACAGCGCCCGGAACACCGACAGCGGTGAGTGCGGGTGGTCGGTGCTGCGGTCCCCTGCCGCGATGGCCGCGGCGAAGTCCGGGTTGGCGGTGCCTCCCCCGGAGCCGGCGAAGTCGGGCCACACCGGTGTGCCGTCGGTGCCGGCGGTGCCGCCGAAACCGTAGGGCGAGGCGGGCGCCTCCAGGAGCATCCGGGCCACCCGGCCGGGATGGTCGATCGCCAGTTGCATGATCACACCCGCCCCGGCGGAGTGGCCGACGAACGCGGCCCGCTCCACCCCGAGTGCGTCCATCAGGGCGATCACGTCATCGGAGAGCTCGCCCATGCCGCGGGTCGCGTCCAGTGGTGCCACCTCGGTGTCGCCGTAGCCGCGCAGGTCAGGGGCGATGCCGCGCCAGCCCTCGGGCAGGGTGGTGAGCAACCGGTGGAAGAACGCCGAGGAGGAACAGTTCCCGTGCACCAGGATCACCGTGCCGCCTTCAGCGGATGCCTCCCCGGCCATCCGGACGTGCGTGCGCAGCCGGGGTGTGTCCACGTCGGTCTCGGTGACGGCCGTGCTGGTCGGGGTGGTCATGGTCTCTCCTCGGGTCTGGCCGTGCGGGGCGCGTGCACGCCTAGGGGGTGTGCAGCAGCAGTGCCTCGCCCTGCCCGCCACCGCCGCACAGGGCGACGGCGGCGCGGGTGGCGTCCCCGGCGGCGATGCGGTGGGCGGCGTGGACGGCCAGGCGGGTGCCCGAGGCGCCGATGGGGTGGCCCAGGGCAATCCCGCCGCCGTCGCGGTTGATCACGGACACGTCCACGCCGAGGCGGGCGGCCGAGCCGATCACCACGGCGGCGAAGGCCTCGTTGATCTCCAGCAGGTCCACCTCACCGACAGCCCAGCCCTGCCGGTCCAGGGCCACCTCGAGCGCCGCGGCGGGCTGCTCCTGCAATGACGCGTCCGGGCCGGCGACCTGCCCGCAGGCCCCCACAGCGGCGAGCACATCCCAGCCCTCGGCAGCGGCCCGTTGCGCCGTGGTGACCACCACGGCCGCGGCCCCGTCGCTGATCTGGGAGGCGTTCCCGGCGGTGATGTGGCCTTCGGGGGTGAACGCCGGCCGCAGTTTCGCCAGCGATTCCTCGGTGGTGTCGGGACGGATGCCCTCATCGCGCTCCACGACCGTCTCCCCCCGGCGGGTGCGGATCGTGACCGGGGCTACCTCGGCGTCGAACCGTCCGGCCTGCCACGCGGCCTGGGCGCGCTGGTGGGAGGCGGCGGCTAACGCGTCCTGCTCGCCGCGGGTCGTGGGGAAGACGTCCCGACGGCGGTCGGTGCCCAGCCCCATCGCCTCACCGCTCCAGGGATCGGTCAGCCCGTCATAAGCCATGTGGTCGATCGCGGTGGTGGGACCGAAGGCCCAGCCCTTGCGTGATCCGGTGAGCAGGTGCGGGGCCAGACTCATCGACTCCATCCCGCCGGCCACCACCACCTGGGCCTCACCGGAGCGCACCAGCCGGGTGGCGTCGATGATGGCGCTCAAGCCGGACAGGCAGACCTTGTTGACCGTGGTGGCATGGGCTCGCCACCCCACACCGGCGGCGATCGCGGCCTGCCGGGCCGGGGCCTGCCCGGCGCCGGCCTGCAGCACCTGGCCCATGAACACCGCGTCCACGGCCTCGGCCGGCACCCGGCCGCGTTCCAGGGCCGCCTTGATCGCGTGGCCACCCAGTTCGGTGGCCGGCAGCGTCGACAGCGCACCGTTCATCCGCCCCTGCGGGGTGCGCGCCGCGGCCACGATCACGATGTCACTCATGCCCGTACCTCCACCTTGGTCAGGTCACTGGCCACCGTCAGCCCGGGTTCGGTGGCTGCCTTGACCTCCTCCACACTCACTCCCGGTGCGGTTTCGACGAGCACCAGCCCATCGGCGGTGACGTCGATGACGGCCAGGTCGGTGATGATCCGGTCCACCACGCCCTTACCGGTGAGCGGCAACGAGCACTCATCGACGATCTTGGCGCTGCCGTCCTTGGCGGTGTGGGTCATCAGGATGATGACCTTGCGCGCTCCGTACACCAGGTCCATCCCCCCGCCGGGGCCCTTGACCATCTTGCCCGGGATCATCCAGTTCGCCAGGTCCCCAGCGGCCGAGACCTGCATCGCTCCCAGGATCGCCGCATCGATCTTGCCGCCGCGGATCATTCCGAAACTCATCGCCGAATCGAAGAACGCCGCCCCGGGCAGTACCGTCACCGTCTCCTTGCCGGCATTGATCAGATCCGGATCCAGTTCCTCCTCCAGCGGGTAGGGACCCACCCCCAGGATCCCGTTCTCGGACTGCAACACCAACGCCTTGTCGGCCGGCACGTAGTTCGGCACCAGCGTCGGCATCCCGATGCCCAGGTTCACGTAGGCCCCATCGGGCAGCTCCAGGGCCGCCCGGGCCGCCATCTGCTCACGAGTCAGAGCCATGGTCACCGCCCCGCTTCCTGGCGCACCGTGCGCCGTTCGATCCGCTTCTCGAAGTCGCTGCCCACATGCACCAGCCGGTGCACGTAGATGCCCGGCAGGTGGACCTCGTCCGGATCGATCTCGCCCGGCTCCACCAGCTCCTCCACCTGGGCGACACACACCCGCCCCGCCATCGCCGCCAAGGGGGAGAAGTTGCGCGAGGCCTTGTTGAACACGAGGTTGCCGTAGCGGTCCCCCTTCATCGCGTGCACCAGGGCGAAGTCGCAACTGATCGCCTCCTCCAGGACGTACTCGGCTTCCGTGCCGCCGGCACCGAAGGTGCGCACCTCCTTGGCCGGGGAGGCCTTGGCCACCGACCCATCGGGGGCGTACCGCATCGGCAATCCGCCCTCCGCGACCTGGGTGCCCACCCCGGCCCTGGTGTAGAACGCCGCGATCCCCGATCCTCCGGCTCGCAGTTTCTCCGCCAGCGTGCCCTGCGGCGTCAACTCCACCTCCAGTTCACCGGAGAGGTACTGGCGCTCGAAGTCCTTGTTCTCCCCCACGTAGGAGGCGGTCATCTTCGCCAGCCGTCCGGCCCCGAGCAGCAGCCCGAGACCGTAGTCCTCCACCCCGCAGTTGTTCGACACCACCGACAACTCACTCGCCCCCTGGGCCAGCAACGCCTCGATCAGTGCCACCGGGTTACCGCTCAACCCGAACCCGCCCACCGCGATCGAGGCCCCCTCGGCGATATCGTCGACCGCGGTCGCCGGGGAATCCACCACCTTGTCCAAGCCGGCGCTCTGCGCCGGCGGCCCTGCTGTGGTCGTCGTCATCGTCGTACTCCTTCCGTCGTCATCGTCGGATCCGCCGCGGGGCGCCCGGCCAGGTGCGCGGCCACCAGCCGCGCTCCCGCGGCGGACATCACGACGGTGTAGTGGTTGACGTCGTCGGCCCATTCCATAGTAAGGCAGGGCAGACGTTCGGCCCAGGCCCGTACGTGCTCGGGACGGTACAACGGGGCGTCATCGAGCAGGCCGCGGGGGGCGTGCACGAACGTGGTGGGGGTCGCGAGATGCGCCAGGGCCCGGTGCACCAGGTCTCCGGTGACCAGTTCGCGCTGGTCGGCCGCGACCGCCTCGACGGCCGAGGTCGGCCGCCAGCCGTCGCCGTCCGGCTCCAGGTCATAGTCGAAGTAGGGCGCCAGTTCGGCCACCAGCCCGGGGCTGAAGGCCGGGTGGCCGCTCCAGAAGTCGCGGTAGGCCTCCTGGTCGGGAAACGTCATCCGCAGCCGCTGCAGCGCCGGGCCCAGGACGGCCCGCATGAGCAGGTCCGGGTCGGCGTCGGCCGGGATCTCCAGCGGGAGACCGCCATCGACCAGCACCATGTCCCGCACCAGGTGCGGCTGGCGGTCCTGCAGCACCACGACCACGAAGGCGCCCATCGAATGACCCAGCGCGGTGACCTCGGTCAGGCCCAGGTGCCGCACCAGGGCGGTCAGGTCCGCCGCGTGCCGCACCATGCCATACGGGCCGGGCAGCGTGTTCGAGCGGCCCCGGCCGCGCAGGTCCGGGGCGATGATGCGCCTGCCGGGCAGCAGCGCGGGCAGCCGTAACCAGCCCTGGTGGGTGGCGGTGATGCCGTGGACGGCCAGCACCGGGGGTTCCTGCGTGAGGGGTGCGGGCGCCTCGGGCTCCCAGATCCCCGCGCGCAGGTACCCCCCGTCCACCGGTACGTCCACGGTGCGGTAGGTGTGCGTCCTCATCTGGCCTGCCACCCCCCGTCCAGGCCGAAGGAGGAACCGGTGGCCATGGTCGAGTGCGGGCCGGTGAGCCAGAGCACCAGGTCGGCGACGTCGTCTGGCTCGGCCAGTTGCTTGACCGCCTGCTGGGTGAGGAGCACCTTCTCCAGCACCTCCTCCGCACCGATGCCGTGCACCCGGGCCTGGTCGGCGATCTGCCTCTCCACCAGGGCGGTGCGCACGTACCCGGGATTGACACACACGCTGTTCACACCGTGGGCGGCACCCTCCAGGGCGGTCACCTTGCTCAACCCGTCCAGGGCGTGTTTGGCGGTGACGTAGGCGCTCTTGTACGGCGAGGCCACCAGCCCGTGTACCGAGGAGATGTTGATGATACGACCCCAACCCCGGGCGTACATGTGCGGGAGGACGGCCCGGATGAGCAGGAACGGGGCCTCGACCATGATCCGCTGGATCCGGCGGAAGTCGGCCGGGTCGAACTCCTGGATCGGGGCCACCACCTGGATCCCGGCGTTGTTGACCAGGATGTCGGCCTGCAGGGTGGCTTCGGTCAGGACGGTGGTCTCGTCCAGGTCCACGGCCCAGACCCGGCCCCCGATCTCGGCGGCCAGCGCTTCGGCGGCACGCTCGTCACGGTCGGCGACCAGCACCTGGGCACCGGCCCGCGCGAGCGCGCGGGCACAGGCCGCCCCGATCCCGGCGGCGCCCCCGGTCACCACCGCGTGCTTCCCGGTCAGGTCAGTCATCGCCCTGCCCTGCCTCTCCGGGCTCCAGCGCCCGCTCGATCAGCGTCATGATGCCGTCGAAGACATCCTCGGGAAGTTCCTCCGGAGCCTGGCCCTCGGTCCAGGTCACCCAGCGCATCCCGACCAGTTCGCCGATGCCCATCAAGGCCCATGCGGTGACTTCCGGGTCCAGGTCGGCGGCCACCTCGCCACGTTCCTGGGCGGCCGTGAGGCCGGCGACGTAACCGCGGGCGATGGTCTCGTAGTGCACGTGCAACACGTCCGGGGCGACGAACTCGGCCTGGCGCATGATCCGGTACAGCGCGGGGTTCTGGGCGGTGAAGCGGAAGAATGCGCGAAAGCCCGCACGCTCAGCGGCAATGCGGCCGGTCTCGGCGCTGGAGGCCTCGTGCATCGCCTGGCGCACCCGTGAGTTCAGGTCCCGCACCACTTCCTCGAACACCTGCTGCTTGGAGGTGAAGTACAGGTAGAAGGTGCCCTGCCCGACGTCAGCCGCTGTGGTGATCTTCACGATCGAGGCCTCGTGGTACCCGTACTCGGCGAACACCTCGGTGGCCACGGCCAGGATTCGCGTGCGGGTCCGCGATCCTCGCTCGGTACGCGGTGGGGCGCTCATCGGGTCTCCTTCGGCTCAGGCATCAGGGCGCCGCGGCGGATCTTGTGCAGCGCGGTACGCGGGAACTCGGTGACGAACCGCACCGAGCGGGGAACCTTGAACGTCGCCAGTTCGGCGCGGCAATGAGCGAGCAGTTCCTCCGATGCCGGTGGCCGGTCCGGGTCGGTGGGCACCACCACGGCATGGCCCACTTCACCCCAGCGCTCGTCGGGCACCCCGATCACGGCGGCGTCGGCCACCTGCGGATGTCTCCGCAGGACGTCCTCGACCTGCGCCGGTGCCACGTTCTCCCCGCCGGTGATGTACATGTTCGACAGCCGGTCCACCACCCGGTAGTAGCCGGCCTCGTCCCTGGTGGCGAGGTCGCCGGTGCGCAACCAGTCGCCGGTGAACGCGGCGGCGGTGGCCTCCGGGTCGTCGTGGTAGCCGGCGAACACGGCCGGGCCGCGGACCAGCAGCTCCCCGCTACCGGCGCCGGTGATCAGGTCCCCGGTACCGACCTCGGCCAGCGCCACCTCGACGTGCGGGTAGGGCTTGCCGACCGAGCCGACGCGGGTGAAGGCATCCTCGGGCGGCACCAGCAGCACGTTCGGGGCGGCTTCGCTGAGGCCGTAGCCCTGGATCACCCGCACCCCGCGATCGTGCCAGGTGCGCAGGAGCCCGACAGGCATGGGGGCACCGCCCACCACCATGTGCGTCAGGCCGGACAGGTCCGCCTCGGCGAATCCGGGCACCTCGGAGATCATGCGGTAGTGGGAGGGCACGCCCATCATGGTGCTCACCCGGTGCTGGGTGAGCACGCCGAGCACCTGCTCCGGGTCGAAGTCCGGTTCCAGCACCACGGTGGCCCCCCGCCACCAGGCCAGCAACGGTTGCACGTTCCACCCGCCCACGTGGTACTGCGGCAGCACCGCCAGGACCACGTCCTCGGTGGTCATCCCGGCCACCCCGGACAGGGACAGGTTGGTCCAGAAGCAGTTGGCGTGGGTGAGCACCGCCCCGCGCGGGCTGGAGGTGCTGCCGGAGGTATAGACGATCAGGAGCGGGTCGTCGTCCCGGGGTGCACGGCCCGGTCCGGCTTGGGTGCGGGCCGGCGCCGGCACCTCCCCCTCGTCCAGGTCCTCCAGGAACACCACCGGCGCGCTACCGGAGGCCCCGGTCGCGTCGAGATCGTCGGCGAAGGGGCGTTGCACAGCGATCAGCGCCGGGCGTGCGTGCCCGAGCAGATAGGTCAGTTCACCGGTGCCGAGCCGCCACGACAACGGCACCAGCACCAGGCCCGCCTTGGCGCAGGCGAAGAACAGCACCACGTGTGCGGTGCTGTTGCGGGTCAGCGTGGCCACCCGGTCACCACTGCGGTAACCGGCCCGCAGCAGCCGGTCGGCCAGCGCAGCGGCGCGGGCGTCGAGGTCGGCGTACGTGGTGCGCACGCCGCGCTCGTCGATGGCCACCTTCTCCGGGGTCAACCGGGCGTGATCGGCGGTCCAACGACCCAGGGTGTGACCGCCGGGCTCGAGTGCGTTCACGCGATCTCCTCCAGCCGGCGTCGTTCGCGTGCCTTGCGCCGTTGCGCGGCACCCTTGCCACCGACCACCCGGGTGGCCACCCGCCGCAGCCCGCCGGCGATGCCACCCGGCAGGAAGAGCACCACCAGGATGAACAGCGTACCGAGGATGAAGGCCGGTTCGCTCATCGGGATCCGCAGCACCGTGGGCAGACCCTCGACGGCCTCGGAGGAGGCCAGCACCGACAACCGCTGGTTGAGCATGGTGAAGGTGACCGCCCCCATGATCGCGCCCCAGCGGGACCCCACGCCGCCCAGCACCACCATGATCAGCGCCTGGATGGTGAACTCGGCCGAGGAGATCGTCGGGACCGCCTGGGACTGCAGCAGCAGGTAGGTCATCCCGATCGCGGCGGCCAGGGTGCCCGCGATGGCGAAGGTCAGCAGCCGGATCAGGTAGGGCGCCTGACCCAGCACCCGCACCCGCATCTCGTTCTCCCGGGTGGCTTCCACCACGTGCCCGGCACGGGAGCGCTGCACCCAGGTGACCACCACGTAGACCACCACCAGCAGGATCAGCGCCAACCAGTACATGTTGCGGGTGTTCACCACGCCCACCAGCGCGTCCGGCACGTTCGCGGTGGCCAGACCGATGCCTTCCTCCCCGCCGCTGTAGCCGCCCAGGTTCCGCCGGGCGATCACGTTGCCGGCCTGCGCGAAGGCCAGGGTCACCATCGCGAAGGAGACCCCCGAGACCCGCAACGACACCGCCCCCACCAGGGTGGCCAGCGCGATCGCGGCCACCAGGACCAGCACCGCGGCGATCAGCAGTGGCATGTCGGTGCGCTGCAGCACGATCGCCAGACCATAGGCGCCGGCGGCGAAGTACAGCGCGTGCCCGAAACTGAGCATCCCGGCGACCCCGTAGACCAGGTGGTAGGTCAGCGCCAGGGCGCCGTAGATCATGCACAGGGCGAGCAGGTGCATGGTGCCGGGGGTATAGGTGGCGCCGGGCAGCGCCCCGGGGACGGAGACATCCAGCAGCGGCAGGCACGCCACGGCCACCACCATCGCCAGGCCCACGATCAGTGGGGCCCGGCGGCTGGGTCGGCGTACCCGGTCGGCGCCGGGTTCGGCCGGCTCGGCGGCAGCGGTGGCCTCGGTGTGGTCCCGGGTGTCGGTACTCATGCTCGTTTCACTCCCAGCAGGCCGGAGGGGCGCAGCAACAGGACGACGGCGAGGGCCAGCACCGCGATCAGGTCACCCACGCTCCAGTAGTAGTTGGCGAACTGCTGCGGCACCGCCACCAGGATCGCGGCGATCGCGGCACCGCCGAGTGAGCCGAGCCCACCGATGACGGTGACGATGAAGGCGAAGATCAGCAGCGTCTGGCCCATGTGTGCCGAGACGTACCCGAAGTACTGCGAGGCCAGCACCCCGCCGAGGCCGGCGGCGGCGCCGCCGATGGCGAAGACGAGGGTGAAGGAGCGGCGTACGTCGATCCCCAGCGCGGTCACCATGGACCTGTTCTCCACGCCCGCGCGGATGATCAGGCCGTACCGGGTGTGTCGCAGGAACAGCACCAGGCCCAGCAGCAGCGCCGCGGCGACGGCGATCGTGATGAACACGGTGTTGGGGACCCTGGCCCCCATGATCGAGGTGGTCTGGCCGAACCAGCTGGGCCCGGAGATGAACACCGGGTCGGTGCCCCAGACACCCTCGAACAGGGCCACCCCCACCAGACCCAGGCCCACGGTGATGAGGACCTGCTCGATGTGCCGGTTGTACAGCGGGCGGATCAGGAACAACTCGGTGAGCGCGGCGATCACGGCGCCAGCGACCGCCCCGGCCAGCAGGGCCAGGCCGAAGCCGCCCCAGGTGCCGGGATCCAACCGTTTGGCGACCTCCCAGCCGACGAACGCGCCCAGCGACAGGAACACCCCGTGCGCGAAGTTCAGCACGTGCATCAGGCCGTAGATCAGTGACAGCCCGGAGGCGATCAGGAAGTACAGCGCGCCCAGTCCCAGGCCGGTCACGAGCAGCAGCACCACGGTGCTCATGTCTGCACCTCCGTGGTCGGGTGGGTGGCCACGCCGAGGAAGCGCTGGACGGCGTCCTCATCGGCCAGCAGGTCGGCGGCCTTGCCGGTGTGCACCACCACGCCGGCGTCGATGACCACGACGTCGTCGGCGAGGCGTTCGATCACCGGCAGGTTCTGTTCCACCAGCAGGATCGGGGCGGTGCGGGCGGCTTCCTCCAGCGCCTGCGCCACCTGGTCCACGATCCGTGGCGCCAGACCCTTGGTGGGCTCATCCACCAGCAGCAGCCGGTTGTGGTTGATCAGGGCCCGGGACAGGGACAGCATCTGCTGCTGCCCGCCGGACAGCGTCCCGGCGCGCTGGTCGGCCCGCGGGACCAGGTCGGGGAAGAGGGCCTCGACCAGATCGTGGCGGGGGTCGGCGTCGCGGACCGCCAGGCGCAGGTTCTCCGCCACGGTCAACCCGGCGAACACCTCCCGGTCCTCGGGCACGTACCCGATGCCGCGGCGGACGATCTTGTGGGTGTGCTCGGAGTCGATGCGCTCACCAGCGAACGTGACCCGGCCGGACCGGGTGATCAAGCCCATGATCGCCTTCAGCGTGGAGGTCTTGCCCACGCCGTTCCGGCCGAGCACCGCGGTCACCCCGGCCTCCGGCACGCTCAACGACACATCCTCGACGACCTGCTGGCCACCGACGGCGGCGGACAGGTGCTCGACCTGCAGCAGCGCGCTCATGCCGCCGTCCCCAGGTAGGCACTCTGCACGGCCGGGTCGTCCATGATCGCCTCCGGGGAGTCCAGTGCCAGGATGGCGCCCTGGTGCAGTACGGCCACCCGTTGGACCAGGTCCATCACGACGTCGATGTGGTGCTCGACCATCAGCACGGTGCAGTTGTGGTCACGGTGCATGCCACGGATCACCTCGGACAGTCCGGGCACGTCGGCGCGGGATACCCCGGCCATCGGCTCGTCGAGCAGGATCACGCGAGGGTTCATCGCCAGCAGCACCGCGATCTCGAGCTTGCGCTTGTCCCCGTGGCTGAGGCCGCCGGCCTGCACGTCCACCAGATCGCTCAGGCCGACCTCGGCCAGGTGGTCACGGGCGATGGTGGTGGCCTCGTCGCGCCAGCGCGGGAAGCGCAGCACCGACAGGTTGCCACCGAGTTCCCGCTGGGCCGCCAGCCGCACGTTCTCCAGCACGCTCAGTCCCGGGAACAGGTTGGAGGTCTGGAAGGTGCGGCCCAGCCCGGCCCGGGCCCGGTGGTGGATCGCTGCGGTGGTGATGTCGCGGCCGGCGAGTTCGATCCTGCCGGCGGTGGGCCGGTGGATGCCCGAGATCATGTTGAACAGCGTGGTCTTGCCTGCCCCGTTGGGGCCGATCACGCCGAGCATCTCCCCGGCGGGGACAGTGAGGTTCACGTCGGTGAGGATCCTGATACCACCGACGGCGAAGCTCAGGTTCTGCACGCTCAACGCAACTGGGGTGGGAGCCATGGGGGGCCTTCCTGGGTAGGGCCGGTCCGCGCCTGGTGCGGACCGGCCCGGGTCAGCGCAGGGTCAGTTCGCCTCGGGCGGCTCGACGTCCGCGCCGTCGACGGTGGAGACCAGCTCCGGAACCCAGTTGCCCTCGTCGTCCTGGGCCAGCCGGGCCTGGTACATCGGCTGGATCAGGGCGTGGTCGGAGACCCGGATGGTGTAGTCACCCTTGGGCCCTTCGAAGCTCCACCCCTCCAGCGCCGCGATCATCGCGTCGACGTCATCGCCGCCGCCGGCGGTGCTGATCGCGTGCACGACCATCTGGGCTGCGGTGAACCCGTCCGGGGTGAACAGGTCCGGGGTGCCACCGGCCTCCTCGACGTGGGCGACCAGGAAGTCGTTGATCGCGTTGTCCGGGGCGCCGGGGAAGTAGTGGTTCAGGAAGTCGATCTGGTCCGATGCCTCGCCGTAGGCGTTGAACGTGGAGGCATCGCCCAGTCCGGTGACCACGGTGATGTCGTCCAGTACGCCCTGCTGGCTCAGGGACTGCCACATCGCACCGGATGTGGCGCCGGCCCAGGCCACGAAGACCATGTCCGGATCGGCATCGAGAACCTGCGCGGCGAACGGGGTGAACTCGGTGACGTCCTCGGGGATCATCACCGAGGAGACCTCGGCGCCCTGGGCGCCCAGGATGCCGTCGACGGCGGCGAAGTTGCCCTGACCGAAGGCGTTGTCCTGGCCGAAGACGAGGATCTCCGAGCCCTCGACGTCGATGAAGGAGCCGGCGGTGGCCACGTCCTGCAGGGACTGGCGCCCGGAGCGGAAGGTGTAGTCGTTGATCCCGGTGACCGCGTCCGCAGCGGCCGGACCGGAGATGTAGAGCACTTCGTTCTGCTCGGCCTGCTCGGCGAGCGCCAGCGCCACACCGGAGACGGCGGTGCCGGTCATGATCGTGTAGCCCTGGCCGATGACGTCGCGAGCGGCGGTGATGGCGCGGTCGGTGTCGCCGCCGTCGTCGAGGATCTCCACGACGATCTCCATGCCGTCGATCTCCCCGGTGCCGTCGGTGGCGTAGTCCAAGCCGGCGTGGAAGCCCTCGATGAAGGTGTCACCGTAGGCGGCCAGGGGGCCGGTGGTGGAGGTGATCAGGGCGACCTCGACCGGATCGCCGCCGCCCGCCGCGTCCTCGGCCGAGGCGGGATCGGCTTCGCCCTGGTCGCCGTCGGTGTCGCCGTCATCACTTCCGCCGCCACCACCGTCGGCACTGGGGGCGCAGGCGCCGACGGCCAGGAGGGCCGCCAGGCCCATCGTGGCCACGAGGGTCTTGGTTCGTACACGCACGGGGGACCGCCTCTTCGTTGAGTGCCGTGCCGGGCGTCTGGCCCGGACATGACAGGTGATTCAGGTTTCATGAATCATGAACTGCATCCGCCGTCCCTGTCAAGCCGTGCACGCCGTCGACCCGCACCGGAGGCGGTACTCGAGGGCGCGGAAGAAGGCCGGCAAGGCGGCATCCGAGCGTGACCGCGGACCTCGGGTCCGGCGGTGCGATGGGTTGGCGCGGGGGCTAGGACATCAACCAGAACGTGATCGCGAGCGCCGCGATCACCGATCCTGCTGCGCCGAGCACCCAGCCGAGGGCAGCGCCGGAGGGCGCCGGGGGGCCGGAGCCCAGGGCCTCGACCACCCGGGCCTGGGACAGCGCCGCGCGGTAGCGTGCGTAGGCCCCGAAGCCCACCAGCGCCACCGTCGGCACTAACCACGGCGTCACGCCGGCGGTGGCCAACTGGATGCCGATCACCACCAGCCCGATCACCCCGGCGGCCAGGAGGTGGATCACGGCGCTGCGGTGGGTAGTTCTCCCCTGGTGTCTCACCCTCCTAGCATGGTCCACTCGGACCGAGCCCAACAAGGAGGAGACGCGCGTGACTGAGTTGTACGTCGACCCGGAGGCGCTCCGGAAGTTCGGCAGGTCGATCGATGGCTATGCCGATGACACCGGAACCGCCAAGACCTACCACGGAACCTGGTGCACCCTGACCGGCGGCCACGGGATCTTCCAGAACTTCACCTCCCTCGCCGCGCAGGTGCGGAGCGCCGTCGATGACGCCCTGGACCACATGCAGGATGTCCTGCGGTCCTCGGGGGCGGAGTTGGAGGCCTCGGCCGACTACTACGCCGAGACCGACGACGACGTCGCCGCCGAGATGGACGGGAAGTACCCCAGATGAGCGGCCCGGCCGACGCACTCGTCACGCCGAGTGACGAGCCGATCATCCCGGATCTGGCCGAACTGGTGATCAGTTCGATGGGCACGATCCTCAGCCCCAGCGGCTGGATCCGCACCGTGGTGAACTGGGTCTTCGACTGGGACCCGCTGGCGGAGGTGTCCAAGACCTTCAGTGGCGACTGGAACTCCGTGGCCCAGGCCGCCCGGGCGTACGAGAACCTGGCGAGCTTCTCCAGCGAGGCCGGCGCCCACATCGGTGCCGACACCCGCAAGGTCCAAGCCGATTGGGAAGGTCAGGCCGCCGAGGCCGCCGCCGGCTACATGAACGACACCTTGATCCCGGCGCTGACCGAGCTCGCTGCGTCGCTGAACAACTCCGCCGGGGACTTCCGCGCCGTCGCCGTGGGGATGCACCGCACCTCCGAAGCGGCGATCTCGGCGTTCACCGCGGTGACCGACTGGATCATCTACACCGCCGCGGTCGCCGCCGCCGCGGCCGCGTCCTCCTGGACGGGAGTGGGCGCGGTCATCGGCGGCGGGGCCACCGCGGCCGCGGTGGCCAAGACGATCCAAACCGTCAGCACCGCGGCCGACGCACTCTCCGCCGGGCAGGCCGTGATCAACGTCTTCGCGGGTGTGGTCCCCGGGTACTTGGGCGCCATCCACGGATTCAGGGACACCGAACTCCCCTCCGGCTACAACCACGCATTGGTGACCTCATGAGCAATCAGACCCCCGAACCCGATCAGCCGATGCTGTCCTCGATCCCGGTCGGCAGCCCGGCGCACAAGAAACTCGCCGAGGCGATGCGGATCCTACGCGACCAGGCACCCGATGCTCAGTCCGCCGCGTTCTACGACGACATCCTCGCCGGACGGCGTTCGGCCCGGGACCTGGCCGAGTCCGAGGATTTCGCCCGGGTCGCCCAGCAGGGCCTGGCCAGACACCAAGAAGAACTGGACAGCCTGGATGAGACCGAGCGGGCCCGCCTCCAGGAGCAGGCACGGGCCGAGGCCGAGCGCCTGGACCGCCGGCCGGGTACCTGAGCATCTCAGCGGGGGTCACCGCCCGGCCCACGCCGGCTCAGCGTGAGGGGAGTCACCGTTCCGCGGCCTCGACGGTGTTGCGCAGCAGCATCGCGATCGTCGTGGGGCCCACTCCCCCGACCCGCGGGGTGATCGCCCCGGCCACCTGCTCACACCGTTCGTCCACGTCCGGTAGCAGTTTGCGTCCCGAGTAGCGCACTCCGCCGCCGATCACGGTGGCGCCGGGGCTGATGTGCTCCGGTTGCAGGATCCCCGGTACCCCGGCCGCGGCGATGACCACCTCGGCCCGTCGGGTATAGCGGTGCCAGTCGCTCACCCCGGTGTGCACCACGGTGACGGCCGCGTTGGCGGTGGGCCGCTTCTGGGACAGCAGCAGCGCGAGCGGCCGCCCCAGCGTGGTACCCCGGCCCAGGATGCACACCTCACGGCCGGCGACGGGAATCTCATAGTGTGCCAGCAGCGTCTCGATGCCCGCCGGGGTGCACGGGACCGGACCGGGCATGCCCAGGGCCAGGCGACCCATGTTCACCGGGTGCAACCCGTCCACATCCTTGTCCGGGTCCATGGTGAGCATCGCCGCGTCGAAGTCGATCTGCGACGGGGTGGGGTGCTGGACCAGGATGCCGTGCACCTCCTCGGCGGCGTTGAAGTCGGCGATCGCGGACTCCAGGTCGGCCTGGGTGGCGTCCTCGGGCAGATGGGTGTGCGGGGACGTCATGCCGAGTTCGGCTGCCTTGTCCTGCTTCATCCGGATGTACCCGGCCGAGGCCGAGTCACCTCCCACCAGGATGGTGGCCAGCCCGGGGCGCCGGCCGGCCCCGGTGAGGGCGGTGATCCGTGGGGCCAGTTCGGCGATCACCGCATCGGCCACCGGGCGGCCCGGGAGCATGCGGGCGGGCGACGTTTCACCGACAGGTGCTGCCTCAGTCATCGGCTGCTCACTGCTCCAGGCCGGGGTAGAGCGGGAAGGCGGCGGTCAGTGCCTGCACGCGGGCCTTGGCGGCGTCGATGTCGGCACCCTCGCCGGCGGCCAGCACCCCGGCGATGATGTCGGCGACCTCGGTGAACTCGGCCTCGCCGAACCCGCGTGCAGCCAGTGCCGGGGTGCCGATGCGGAGCCCGGAGGTGACCATCGGGGGCCGGGGGTCGAACGGCACCGCGTTGCGGTTGACGGTGATGCCGGCAGCGTGCAGCAGGTCCTCGGCCTGCTGACCGTCCAGTTCGGAGTGGCGCAGATCCACCAGGACCAGGTGCACGTCGGTGCCCCCGGTGAGCACCGAGACCCCGGCGTCGGTGACGTCCTCGGCGCCCAGCCGCTCGGCCAGGGCCTGCGCACCGGCGATGGTGCGCTGCTGGCGCTCGGCGAACTCGGCGGTGCCGGCCACCTTCATCGCCACCGCCTTGGCGGCCACCACGTGCATCAGGGGCCCGCCCTGCTGGCCGGGGAAGACGGCGGAGTTGAGCTTCTTGCCGAACCGCTCGGCGTCGTTGGCCAGGATCATCCCCGAGCGCGGCCCGCCCAGCGTCTTGTGCACCGTGGTGGAGACCACGTCGGAGTGCGGCACCGGGTTGGGGTGCAGCCCCACCGCGACCAGGCCGGCGAAGTGGGCCATGTCGGTCCACAGGTAGGCACCGACCTCATCGGCGATCTCGCGGAAGGCCGCGAAGTCCAGGTGCCGGGGGTAGGCGGACCATCCGGCGATGATGACCTTGGGCTGGGCCTCGATGGCCTTGGCCCGCAGCGCGTCGTAGTCGACCTGGTGGGTCGTTTCGTCCACACCGTAGGCGGCCACGTTGTACAACCGGCCGGAGAAGTTGAGCTTCATGCCGTGGGTCAGGTGCCCGCCGTGGGCCAGTTCCATGCCCAGGATGGTGTCCCCGGGGCGGATCAGGGCGTGCAGGACGGCCGCGTTGGCGCTGGCGCCGGAGTGTGGTTGAACGTTGGCGTAGGTGCCTCCGAAGACGCTCAGCGCACGGTCGATGGCCAACGACTCGGCGATGTCCACCTGCTCACAGCCGCCGTAGTAGCGCCGGCCCGGGTAGCCCTCGGCGTACTTGTTCGTCAGCACGCTGCCCTGGGCCTGCAGCACCGCACGCGGGACGAAGTTCTCGCTGGCGATCATCTCGAGGGTGTCCCGCTGGCGGGTCAGTTCTCCCTCCAGAACGGCAGCGATCTGCGGATCGAGGTCCGCCAGTGACTGCTCGTTGATCGGGACGTCGGAATGTGGGGACTGGCTCATCGGTTCCTCCGGTTCGGCAACGCATCGACAAGGGTAGGTGGTGGACCTCGGCCCAGGCGGGCGACCTGCAGTCCTGTTGCCGTCGCTCCCCGGTGGTGACTCCACCTCGGCGCCAGTCGCGACGGCACTACCCTAACAACCGCAGATCGGCCCGGCCGCCACCGGTAGTCCCCCGGCTGGGTCAGCCCTGCGCCGCTTCGCCCGGGGCACGGCCGTGGGACTGCGGGTCGCCATCGGACTCCCGGCCGCCGTCGTCGGGCCCCGGGTCGCCGTCGTCGGCCTCCGGGTCACCGTCGTCGCCGTCCTCGGCCACCTCCACGTCACCGAGGATCTTGCGCAGGTAGGCATAGGTGAGGTCGCCGGCGTTCTGGTCGTACTGGTGCTCATAGCCGGCCTTGGCGTACAGGGACAGGTTCTGCTTGGAGTCCTGGCCGGTGAACACCCACACCTCATTGGTGCCCTCGGGCAGGTAGGCCAGCACCGCCATCAGCAACCGGGTGCCGATGCCCCGGCCCTGCAGGTCCGGCACCACCGCCAGGCGTCCCAGCAGGGCACGGTCCTCCTCCAGGCCCACCCGGATCGAACCGACCATGCGTGTGCCCGACCAACCGGCCAGGGTTACCACGTCCGGGCGTTGCAGGTCGGCGCGCAACTCCTCCAGGGTCTGGGTCAGCGCAGGAATGTGCGCGTCGCCGTAGAGTTGGGCCTCGGTCACGAACGCGGCCCGGCGCACCGTGAGCAACTCCCCGGCGTGGGCATCGTCGACGACGTCGATCCGCAACTGGTCATCCATACCCCCATCTTGGCATCCGCGGGCGCGTCCGTTGCGCCAACGGCGCCGGTGGGGCGCATCCGGGCGCTGGGCCCTGCCGGTACCCTCGTGGGCGTGACGATCGAGACTTCCTCCCCGGTGCACTGGGTGCTGACGCTGTCCTGCCCCGACCGCTCCGGAATCGTGCACGCGGTGGCCGGGGCCCTGGCCGCGCACGGCGGCAACATCACCGAGTCCCAGCAGTTCGGCGATCCCGACTCCGGACTGTTCTTCATGCGCGTGCAGGTGGAGGCGAGCACACCCCGGGGAGAGTTGCACTGGGCGATCGGCGAGATAGCCGAGCGGTTCTCGATGACGTGGCAACTGGATGTGGCCGGACGGGCGCTGCGCACCCTGGTGCTGGGCTCGACCACCGAGCACTGTGTGGGTGACCTGCTGTTCCGGCAGCGCTCCCAGCGCCTGCCGGTGGACATCCTCGGGGTGGTCTCCAACCACACCACCCTGGCGCCGCTGGCACAGTTCTACCAGGTGCCCTTCCACCACATCGGCGTCACCAAGGAGACCAAGGACGCCGCCGAGCACCGGCTGCTGCGCCTGGTGCGTGACCTGGACGTGGAACTGGTGGTGCTGGCCCGGTACATGCAGATCCTCTCACCCTGGCTGTGCGCGGAGCTGGCCGGGCGGGTCATCAACATCCACCACTCGTTCCTGCCCAGTTTCAAGGGCGCCCGCCCCTACGCCCAGGCCCATGACCGGGGCGTCAAGCTCATCGGCGCCACCGCCCACTACGCCACCGCCTCCCTCGACGAGGGTCCGATCATCGAACAGGACGTCGAGCGCGTCACCCACGCCGACACGGTCGCCGACCTGGTCTCGATGGGCCAGGACGTCGAGCGGCGCGTGCTGGCCAGGGCGGTGCGCTGGCACGCCGAACACCGGGTGCTGCTGGACGGTCACCGCACCGTGGTGTTCCGCTGACACCTGCGCGCGGGGTCGGGTTCAGCGGTTCTTGTAGCCCTTGGGGTCGGTCGGGTTCTGCATCGGCACTGTGGAGGAGTGACCGGTCTGCAGACCGCCGGAGGCATCGCCGCCACCGCCGGGCTGGGTGAGGTGCCCGCCGGGGTTGTACCCGGTGGACACGGTGCCCAACTGCTGTCGCTTCGCACGTGCACGCGCCATCCGCACCGCGCCCTGGATCATCAGGATCAGACCGAACACGACCGGGACCCACAGCAGGCGGAACTCCTCACCGGGCGTGGCACTGAAGTAGCTGTAACCGGTCACCCCGACGCCGACGAGCACCAGCACCAGACCCAGCAGTACCGTCTTGCCACCACCCTGCGGGCCCACCGGAGGCGCCGCGTTGGGGTTGCCGCCCGGGGTGGACGAACCGGAATGGGTGGACACCGTCGGGCCGTTCTGACCGTAGGTGGCACCGGCGCGCACCCCGCTCGGCGTGGAGGCACCGGCGGTGTACGGCGACCCGCCCGCGGATCCGCCCGGACCCGGCGAGGCGCTCGAGGGTGAGGCCGGCGCCCCGGCGGAGGACTGGCTCACGCCGTCGGAGGCCGACCGCGGCTCGCGGTTGGAGACGTGGAAGTCCGGACCGCTGGGCGCCCCGGGGATGTGTGCCTCACCGGAAGGGGACACGCTGCCGTAGGAGGCAGCGGTGTCGCTGGTCTCGAACAGGGAGGATCCGGACGACAGGGCCGAACTGCCGAACAGGCTCGAGCCGACGTCGTCTGCCTTCTCCAGCCAGAAGTCCCAACCCTGCGGCGGCTCGGGCCAACTCGGGTCGGGTTTCCATCCCGGCGGCGGCGTCCAGCCCTCTTCGGGCTTGGGCCAGCCGGGTGGGGGGTTGAAGACGCGCGCCATGAACCCGACGATAGTTCACCCGGGCCCGGCCCGAAAGGCGAGGAGGCCGGCAGAACCGCCTACCGGCGACCCGTTCGACTCAGGTGCGCCCGCCCGGTGGGGTGATGTGCCGGGCATCCGCCCCGACCCGGCTCAGCGCCACCAGCCCCACCGGCAGGTAGACCGCAGCCAGCAACACCAGTCCCGCACCGACCCAGACCAGCGTCATCTCCTCGACCACCACCCAGCCCAGCACCACCAGGGTGAAGCCGATGACCTCCAGGATCACCGTGGTGATGAACAGGTTGCGTCGGCGCCGCCCGGCGAGGGCAGCGAGCTGATCCGGGTGGGGACGATCGGTGTGACTGGTCATGGCCGAGAGGTTAGTGCGCGTTGCTCAGATCAGCCCGAGTCCGGCCACCGCGTCGCGCTCCTCGGTGAGCTCGGCCACCGAGGCATCGATCCGGGTGCGGGAGAACTCGTTGATCTCCAGGCCCTGCACGATCTCCCATCGACCATCGGTGCTGCGCACCGGGAAGGAGGAGATCAGCCCCTCCGGCACCCCGTAGGAACCGTCGGAGGGGATCGCCGCCGAGGTCCAGGAGTCCGTTCCGGTGCCGTTCACCCAGTCGTGCACGTGGTCGATCGCGGCGTTGGCGGCCGAAGCGGCGCTGGAGGCACCGCGGGCGTCGATGATGGCCGCTCCGCGCTTGGCCACGGTGGGGATGAAGGTGTTCGCGAGCCAGTCCTCGTCGTCGATCACCTCGGGGGCGGGGCGCCCGGCGATGCGCGCGTGGAAGATGTCGGGGTACTGGGTGGCGGAGTGGTTGCCCCAGATGGTCAGGTTCTCGATCTCCGCTACGGCAGCCCCGGTGCGGGTGGCGATCTGGGAGACCGCCCGGTTGTGGTCCAGGCGGGTCATCGCGGTGAAGCGTTCCGCGGGCACGTCCGGGGCGTGCGCCTGGGCGATCAGGGCGTTGGTGTTGGCGGGGTTGCCTACCACCAGCACGCGCACGTCGTCCGCCGCACCGGCGTTGATGGCCCGACCCTGGGGCTTGAAGATGCCGCCGTTGGCCTCCAGCAGGTCGCCGCGCTCCATGCCCGCACCGCGGGGCCGGGCGCCGACCAGCAGTGCCACGTTCACGCCGTCGAACGCCGCGGCGGCCTCGTCGAAGATGTCGACCCCGCGCAGCAAGCCGAAGGCGCAGTCCTCCAGTTCCATCGCGGTGCCCTCGGCGGCCTTGACCGCCTGCGGGATCTCCAGCAACCGCAGCCGGACCGGCACGTCGGGTCCGAGCAGCTGACCGGAGGCGATCCGGAACAGCAGGGCGTACCCGATCTGACCGGCGGCTCCGGTGACGGTGACGTTGACCGGCGCGGTGGTGGGTGCTTCAGACATCGGTGCTCCTTCGAGGTCGGGTTGCCCCGGGACTGCCTGGTCGCAGCCGGGCGCTGCACGGGCCCCGGGTCGGTGCCGTCGGCCCGGGTGCGCTCCGGGGATGTGGTGCGGTGCTCCCTAGTTATATAGTGCACGACCGCTGAGGGCAGAATCGACCGGTCGTCGCACCGGGGACCGGCGAGACGGTCAGGACCGGGCGAACCGGAGGGTGACGACCTGGAACGGGCGCAGGTCCAGCTCGACCCGCCCGTCCGGGTTCACCTCGACCCCGCGGTCCCGGCCGGGCCGCTCCAACAGGTCGGTGGCGAGCGCGCCGGTGGCCTCGAACCCGGGCGTCACCGTGGCCCTGGCCCGCCCGCCCCGGGACTCGTACAGCCGCACGATCACGTCCCCGCTGCCATCGCGGGCCAACTTGACCGCCTCGACGACGACCGCCGGATCGCTCACCTGCACCAGCGGGTCCACCGCCCCGGAACCGGTCACCGTGCGCTCGGGCAGGTTGATCCGGTACCCCTCGGTGACCGCGTCGGCGATCTCCGCGCCCACCACCAGGGACGAACGCAGCGTGTGCCTGCCCTGGTCGGCGTCGGGGTCGGGGAACATCGGGGCGCGCAGCAGGCTCTGGCGCACCGTGGTGGTGGTGCCGCCATCGGCGCGGGTGGTCCGGGTGACGTCGTGGCCGTAGGTGGAGTCGTTGCCGACGGCGAAGCCGTACGCCGGCTCACCCACGTGCACCCAGCGGTGCGCCACCGTCTCGAACCGGGCATGGTCCCAGGAGGTGTTCGCCGCGGTGGGGCGGTGGATGTGACCGAACTGGATCTCACTGGCTGCCTGTTCGGCGCGCACATCCAGGGGGAAGGCCAGTTTCAGCAGGGTGTGCCGTTCGTGCCAGTCCACCTCGGTGGTCAGTTCCACCCGGTGGGCGCCGTCGGGCAGCAGGTAGCGCTGCACGATGCGGGAGTCGCCGAACCGCCGTTGCACCTGCACCCCCGCGCCGCCGGACGTCTCGGTGATCTCCTGCACCGAGGTCGCCTCGGTCAGGTCGCGGACGTTGCGCCGGTAGTGCTCATCGATGTCCCACGCGTCCCACTGGTTCGGGATGTCCCGATGAACCTGCAGCAGGCCGGCTACCTGCCCCGGCGGCAGTGCCTGGCGGCCGGTGCGCAGGTCCAGGACGGACGTGATCAGCCCGCGCCCGTCGATACCGACCCGCAGCCGTCCGTTGTCCAGCACCACGCCGGTACCGTCCCGGACCAGGTCGGTCACGCCGTCGTCGGCTGTTCCGGCAGCCGTGCCCGCGCCGAGGGCGGGCACTGCCCCACGTGGGAACGGACCGGAGTTGAACGTCACCTCCTCGCTGCCCGCGCCGGCCAGGGTCGCCAGCGCGGTGGCGATGATCTGTTCCAGTTCGGCGATCGTCTCGGTGTAGCGCTGCTCGGCCTCGCGGTGCACCCAGGCGATGGAGGTGCCGGGCAGGATGTCGTGGAACTGGTGCAGCAGCACCAGGCGCCACAGCCGCTGCAGGTCCTGGGCGGGGTAGGCCGCTCCGGTGCGCACGGTGGCGGTGGCGGCCCACAGCTCGGCCTCGCGCAGCAGGTGCTCCGTGCGCCGGTTGCCCGCCTTGGTCCGGTGCTGGGAGGTGTAGGTGCCGCGGTGGTACTCCAGGTAGAGCTCCCCGGACCACACCGGCGGGTGGGTGTACTCGGCCCGGGCGGCGGCGAAGAACCTCGCCGGTGAGGACAGCACCACCGTGGGTGAACCCTCCAGGTCCGCGGTGCGCCGGGCGGCGGCGATCATCTCCCGGGTGGGTCCGCCCCCGCCGTCGCCGTGGCCGAAGGGCACCAGCGAGGTGTTCGCCCGGCCCTTCTCGGTGTACTGGCGCTGGGCGCGGGCCAGTTCCCGGGCGGACAGGTCGGAGTTGTAGGTATCCACCGGAGTGAGGTGGGTGAAGATGCGGCTGCCGTCGATACCCTCCCAGTCGAAGGTGTGGTGCGGCATCGCGTTGGTGTCGTTCCAGGACATCTTCTGGGTGAAGAAGGCGTCCTTGCCCGCGGCGGCTGCGATCTGCGGCAGGGCACCGGTGTAGCCGAAGGAGTCCGGTAGCCACACATCGGTCGTCTCCACCCCGAAGGTGTCCAGGAAGTAGCCGCTGCCCTCGAGGAACTGGCGGGCCATCGCCTCCCCGCCGGGCATGTTGGTGTCGGACTCCACCCACATCCCGCCGGCCGGGATGAACCGGCCCTCGCGCACCTTCTCGGCGATCCGGGCGAACAGTTCGGGGTAGTACTGCTCGATCCAGGCGTACTGCTGGGCCGAGGAGCAGGCGAAGGTGAAGTCGGGGTCGGTCTCCATCAGCGCCAGCACGTTGGCGAACGTGCGCGCGCACTTGCGCACCGTCTCGCGCACCGGCCACAGCCAGGCCGAGTCGATGTGGGCATGCCCGACGGCGTGGACGCAGTGGGCGGAGGCGTAGGCCGGGGCGGCCCGCACCTTGGCCAGGGTCGCCCGGCCCGCCTGTGCGGTGCCGGGCAGGTCGGCCGGGTCGATCGCGTCGAGCATGTCCTCCAGCGCCGCCACGATCTGGGCGCGGCGGGGGACCTGGGCGCTGAGTTCTTCGACCAGCCCGCCCAGTGCGGTTACGTCCTGGACCAGTTCCCACACCGGCACATCGAGCAGGGCGACGTCCACGGTGCGCAGCGTGTAGAGCTCGCTGGGGTCGGCGGTGGACTTCTCACCCATCGTGGTGGGCTTGGTGAAGGAGCCCTGGGGGACGTCGGGGTTCGCGGCGGCCTCGATGTAGACATCGATCCGGTCCCCCGCGGCCGCCGGCAGTACCACGTACTGGTTGCGCGGTTCCAGCGCCTTGAGGATCTCCCCCTGGGCCGAGTAGACGATCGCCTCGGCCTGGAACCCCGGGTTGGCCCCGGAGAAGCCCAGGTCCACCACCAGTTCCGGACGCACCTGCCCAGCACCGATCTCGCCGGACCACTCCGGCGGGACCGTGCCGGTGACGTGGAACCATACCGTGCCCCACGGCTTGCCCCACGGGGTGCCGGTCGGGTGCGGCCGGTACCGGCCCTGGATGGCCTGGCTGAACGGCACCGGTTCGTCCGGCACCTCCCAGGAGGTGACCTCCAGCGCGGCGCGGTGGCGGTACTGCGCCGCCAACAGCCACTCGTCCACGAATCGCCGCAGGCGCCCCAGGGTGCGGTCGGTGGTGTCGTGCATGCCTTCACTCCTCGCGAGGGTGCCTCGCCGTCGTCGGATGGTTCGTCTGCTGCGTGGCCGGCTGGTTCGTCTGCTGCGTGGCCGGCGCAGACCGGGCTGACAGGTGACCTGACAACCCTGGCAGCCGCCGCGGGCGCTCACAACCACCTTTCCACCTGCACCCCGACCCCGGTGGCGTGGCCACCGTGGTCGGGGTGAGAGGATCAACTGCGACCTCAATTCCGCTCGAGAGGAAACCATGAGCGAACAGCCCACCACTGTCCCGGCCGCCGCCCCGGCGGCGTACCCGCTGATAACGCGGGTGGCCGGGGAAGCCGCCGGGACCTTCATCCTGGTGTTCATCGGACTGGGGGCGCTGCTGTACAGCGGCACCCTGCGGGAGGTGGACCCGCTGATCAACGCACTGGCCTTCGGGGTCGCGTTCGCGGCCGCCATCGCGCTGTTCGCCAGGGTCTCCGGCGGCCACATCAACCCGGCGATCTCCCTGGGCGCGGCGGTCAAGGGGCAGTTGGGCTGGGGTGATCTGCCGGCGTACTGGCTGGGCCAGCTCGTCGGTGCGATCGCCGCCGCGGCGGTGCTGTTCGCCACGTTGCCGGCCGGTTTGGCGACCCAGGTGGGCGCCAGTGACCAGGCCTTGTTCAGCCAGGCCGCGAACACCTTCGGCGACCAGTCCTACCTCGCCCAGATCTCCGGCGGGCAGATGAGCTTCGGCCTGGTCCAGGTGCTGCTGCTGGAGGCGGTGGGTGCCGCGGTGCTGACCGCGGTGGTGCTGGCGACCTCCCACCGCGGCCGCACGCACGTGGCCCCGGTGGCGGCCGGACTGACCCTGACCGGGCTGATCCTGGCCCTGGACCCGGTGACCGGGGGCGGTCTGAACCCGGCCCGCTCCACCGCTGCGGCGATCTTCGCCGAGCCGGCCGTACTGGGGCAGTTGTGGCTGTTCTGGCTCGCTCCGATGATCGGCGGCGGGGTGGCCGGACTGGCCTACCTGCTGTTCGCGCCGACCCCGGAGATGGCACTGGTGGAGGAGGACGACTGGGCCGGGGACGACGACTGGGCCGAGGAGGTTCCCGACACCGAGGAGGTCTCCAGTGCCGCGGCGCTGCCGGACCTGGACGCCGAGGAGCGCACCACCGTGGAGTTCGACCCCGATGACGCCGAGCCGGTCGCCCAGGTGGACGTCGACGAGGACGAGTTCGGCGACGCCGGCGCCGATCCGGGCCGACGGGGCTGAGCCGGCTCGGGTGCACCCGGCTAGAGGTTGTCCGCTGTCAGCGCCATCAGCGCGATACCGACGGCGCCCAGCCACAGGAAGGCCACATCGAAGAGCCGTGAGCGCGCGCTGATCCCGAGCGGGCCCGGCGCCGGGAGCGCCAGACGGATCGCACCGAGCACTCCCAGGTGCACGGCGAACGCCACCCCTGCCACCCGCGCCCCGACCATCAGGGCCAGCAGCACCGCCACCACGACCCCGCCGAGGGCCCACCACAACGCCCACGTCCGGGGCGGCGGGGGCCGGTGGATCTCCGGCGCGGGATTGCGGCTCATGGCGGCACCGAGACTACCGTTGTGTGCGTGAACACCAGCACGCCCCCAGCGCATGTCGTGGTCGTCGGCGCCGGCCTCGCCGGCCTGCGCACCTGCGCGGCGCTCCGAGAACGTGGCTACCAGGGCCGGATCAGCGTGGTCGGGGCCGAGGACGTGGGCCCCTACGACCGGCCACCGCTGTCCAAGGAACTGTTCAGCCGGCCCGAGCCGGCGTGGCTGCACGAGGAACTGGGCCAGGACCTGCACGACCTGGCCCAGGAGGTGTACCTGGGCGAGCACGCCGTGGAGTTGCGTCCCGACGGGCGCCGCCACCGGCTCAGCCTGGCCAGTGGCGCCGAGCTGAACGCCGATGCGGTGGTGCTGGCGTGCGGTTCGGTGCCGCTGAACCCCTGGCCGCGGGCCTCAGCGTTGCACACCGCCGCCGACGCGGTCGGTCTCCGGGCCAGACTGGCCGCGACCGGGCAGCGCCTGCTCATCATCGGCGCCGGCTGGATCGGGGCCGAGGTGGCCGGTGTGGCGGCCGCTGCCGGCGGCCGGGTCACGGTGGTGGAGGCCGCCGCCCAGCCCCTGTCGCGACAGTTGCCCGCCGAGCTCGGCGAACGCACCCGCCCCTGGTACGCCGAGGCCGGGGTGGAGCTGCGCACCGGCACATCGGTGGCGACCGTCCGGTCCGACGGCGTGGAACTGGGGGACGGGGAGCGCATCGGTGCCGATGTGGTGCTGGCAGCCGTGGGGGTGGTGCCGGCCACCGGGTGGCTGACCGGCGCGGTGCCGCTGGGCGCCAGGGGGCACGTGCTGACCGACGCGAACGGCCGCACCGAGGTGCCCGGGGTGTGGGCGGTGGGTGACTGTGCCTGGCGGGAGGACCCGTTGTTCGGGCAGGTCCCCGGTGGGCACTGGTCCGCCGCGCTGCACGACCCGGACCGGCTCGGTGCGGCGATGCTCGGGCTCGACGTACCCGAGCAACGCCCGGCCCCGTTCATCTACTCCACCCAACTGGGCCACCACCTGAGCGTGTTCGGGCGGGTCCACGGCGATCTGGTCGTCCGCGAGTACGGCGAGCCCCCGATGGCGCAGACCGGACCCTGGACGGCGTTGGTCACCGATGGCCCCAAGCTGGTCGGGGCGGTGATCGCCGACATGCCCCGGGATGTGTCCGCCGCGCGCAGACTCCTCGGCACCGGCGCCCTTCCCGACCTGGACCTGGCTGCTGCCGAGGACCCCGCGGTGCGGCTGCGCGCCGCTGTGCTGGGATGATCCACCGGCACCCGAATCAGTGCGCGAAGTGGCGGGTGCCGGTCAGGTACAGGGTGACACCGGCCTCCCGGGCGGCGGCGATGACCTCGTCATCGCGCACCGACCCGCCGGGCTGGACGACGGCGCGCACGCCCGCGTCCAGCAGCACCTGCAACCCGTCGGCGAACGGGAAGAACGCATCGGAGGCAGCCACCGCCCCACGTGCCCGCTCGTGCTCACCGGTGTTGGCCCGTTCCACCGCCAACCGGCAGGAGTCCACGCGGTTCACCTGGCCCATACCGATCCCGACCGCGGCGCCTGCATCGGCGAGCAGGATGGCGTTGGACTTCACCGCCCGCACCGCCCGCCAGGCGAATTCCAGGTCCGCCAGCGTGTCCTCGTCCGCCGGCTCACCTGCGGCATGGGTCCAGTTCGGGGCGGAGTCGCCGTCGGCGTCGATCGCATCGGCGCTCTGCATCAGCATGCCGCCGTAGATCTTGCGCAACTCGGTGCCGCCCTCGGCCCCGGTACCCGGGACGGTGAGCAGGCGCACGTTCTTCTTCCGGGTCAGGATCTCGCGCGCCTCGGCGCTGAAGGACGGGGCGAGGATGACCTCGGTGAACACCTCCGCGACCTGGGCCGCCATCGCCGCGTCCACCTCGCGGTTCGCGGCGATGACTCCCCCGAAGGCCGAGACCGGGTCGGTGGCGTGGGCCTTGGCGTGGGCGGCGGCAATGCCCTCGGCCACCGCGATCCCGCACGGGTTGGCGTGCTTGATGATCGCCACGGTGGCCACGTCACCGTGGTCGTGCGCGGCGCGCCAGGCGGCATCGGCGTCGACGTAGTTGTTGTAGCTCATCTCCTTGCCGTGCAACTGCTCCGCCCCGGCAAGCCCGCTCGGTCCGAAGCCGTCGGTGTACAGCGCGGCTCGCTGGTGCGGGTTCTCCCCGTAGCGCAGCACCGAGGCACGCTCCCAGGTGGCCCCGACCCACCCCGGAAAGCCCGATCCGTCGTCGTCGGGTGCGAGCACGTTGCCGATCCAGGAGGCCACGTGCACGTCGTAGGTGGCGGTGTGCCGGAACGCCTGGGCGGCCAGGTGTCGTCGTTGCGCGAGGGTGAAGCCCTGCCCTCCGGCGGCGGCGACCACGTCCGAATATCTGGACGGGTCCACCACCACAGCCACGCTCGGGTGGTTCTTCGCGGCCGCGCGCACCATCGCCGGGCCGCCGATGTCGATCTGCTCCACGGCCTCATCGGGGCCGGCGCCGAAGGCCACCGTCCGGGTGAACGGGTAGAGGTTGACCACCACCAGGTCGAACGGGGCAACGCCCAGGTCCTCGAGCTGGTCCACGTGGTCGGGCTTGCGCCGGTCGGCCAGGATGCCGGCGTGCACCCTCGGGTGCAGGGTCTTGACCCGGCCTTCCAGGCACTCCGGGAACCCGGTGACCTCCTCCACCGGGGTCACCGGAACTCCGGCCCCGGCGATCACCCCGGCGGTGGAACCGGTGGAAACCAGTTCCACGCCGGCATGATGCAGCGCGCGGGCGAGGTCGGCCAGCCCGGTCTTGTCGTAGACGGAGATGAGGGCGCGGCGCAGGCGGATCTTGTCGGTCATGGTTCGGCGGGCTCCTGGGTTGGGTGGTGTCTCATCGCCCCGGCACCCAGGCGAGCGGTGCACGAGGAGTTCTCCAGGCGGCCGCTCCCCGGTGGTGCTCCACCTCAGGCGCCAGTCACGGCCACCGCCCAGCCTAGCGTGCGGGACCGCCCGCCCGGTGGCACCTCAGGCCGAGCCGAGGCGGACCCGGCGCCCCTGCACGCGCCACCCTTCCCGGACCATCCGTCCCAGGGTGTGCACCAACTGCTCCCGCTCGGCCACCTTGATCCTGTCGGTGAGTGCCTCCAGGTCGTCGTCGTCGAGCACCGGCACGGCCACCTGGGCGATGATCGCGCCGGTGTCCATGCCGTCGTCGACCACGAAGAGTGTGGCACCGGCGAGTTTCACCCCGTACTCCAGCGCCTCCTTGGGCCCGTGGATGCCCGGGAACGCCGGCAGCAGGGAGTTGTGGGTGTTCAGGTACCGGCCGGAGAATTCGGCCAGGAACCTCGGGCCCACCAGTTTGAGGAAGCCGGCCGCGATCACCAGGTCCGGTTCGTGCGCGGCGACCTGATCGGTCAGGGCCGCATCCCAGTCGGCACGCTCGGGATAGCCGCCCACGCGCTCCACGAAGGTGGGCACGCCGGCGGCTTCGGCCAGTGCCAGGCCCGCGGCGCTGGGCCGGTCCGCCCCCACCGCCACCACCTCGGCCCCGTAGCCGGGATCGTCGCACGCTCGCAGGAGGGCGGCCAGATTCGATCCCCCGCCGGAGATCAGGACGACGAGGCGCGCTGGGGTGGTCACGAGAGCCGACTTTAGTAGCACGGCCGCGATCTGGGACAATAGCGGCGCCGTACCTGCAGCCGTCGAAACCATCGCATCCACAGAACTGGGAAGGGGTCATGGGTGTCGAACCCGTATGCGCCACCGGATCCGGCATCCCGCCCACCGAAGCAGCGCGAACACACCGGCCCTGATGCGCCCAGCCCGGCCGACGGCGGACCGGGCCCCGGGAAGGCACCCGGCCGGCAGGGTCGGGCCGGGCGGCCCGAACGCCCCAAGCCCACCCCGGAGCAGTTGGCCTCGGTCTCCCGCTCGGTGCTGCACTTCGGGTTGTTCATGCTGGCGGCGGTGCTGACCATGCAGGTGGATCTGCCCTGGCACCTGATGTCGTTGGCGTTCGCGATCGGCGCCGTGGTCGTCGGGGTCAGGGCCCTGGTTCGGGTGTTCAAGGAGCAGATCCGCGGCGGGATCGTGGTCCTGCTCGTGTTCGGCCTGATGCTCAGCGGCATGCTGGTGGTCACCACCCTGGGCAGCCTGGCCGTGTGGAACGAGCAGATGGAGCGTCAGGAGTGCCTGCGCTCGGCGATCACCGTCTCCGCCCAGGACCGGTGTGAGCGGATCTACCAGGAGGCGATCGAGGACCGGTTCGGCACCATCCCGGGCGGCTGAGCGGGCTCGACTCACTCCTGCAGGTTCACCGTCAGGGAGTCGAACGCACCCAGCACCGCCGGATCCGGTCGCGAGCCGGCCGGCACGTCCGGTGCGGGCAGGAAGTGCACCGTGGTCCCGGTTCGCCCCCCCCGCTGGCCGTTCCACGAGGTCCGAGGCCGGCACGCCGTACTCGTCGCGCTGGCACCAGGCCCCCTCGAGTCGGTGGTTGGTGTGCTCCAGCCACACGCTGAGGGCCGCCACGGTGGACATGCCCCGGCGGGGTCGACCGTCCGGCAGCACCTGCTCGTCGGTATCGAAGAACCGCAGATCCCGGGTGGCCATCACGGGCTTGCGGATGATCCGGCCGTCGTCGTCCCGATGGATCGCCGGGCCGCGCCCGTCATCGGTGACCGAGACCGAGCCGTCCGGGTGGATCCGCACCTCGCACCGCCCGGGGCGCCCCAGGGCCTGCGCCTCCTCCGCGGCGTAGCCGAGCACCTCGAGGATGAGGTGCTGGAGGCGCCAGGCTACGAACCGCCGGTGCGGTCGGCAAGGTCCGCAACCAGATCGGCCAACGGCGCGCCGAACATGACCGGGTCATTGTGCCCGGCACCGTCCAGGACCAGGGTGTCCACCACCGGCTCGGCACCGGCGACCCGGGCGCTCTGCTCGGCCGGGACCACCTCGTCGGCCTGGCTGTACATCACCGCCACCGGAGCCCGAACGCGCCCCAGGTGACCCACGACGTCGTAGTCCTCCCGCAACAGCACTCCCACCGGCAGGAACGGATAGTGCGCCCGTGCCACGTCGGCCAGGTGCGTCAGCGGGGAGCGCAGCACCAACCCGGCCGGCGGCACCTCCGCGGCCAACCGTGCGGCCACCCCGGTCCCCAGCGACTCCCCCACGTAGATGGTGCGATCGGGGCCGTACCCCAGCTCCGTCAGGGCCTGCTGGGCGGAGCGTGCGTCGGCGGCCAGGCCCTCCTCGCTGGGACGGCCCGGGTTGGCGCCGAAGCCGCGGTAGTCCACCAGCAGCACCGCGAAGCCACGCTGGGCCAGTTCCTCGCCGATCTGCGTGCGCCCGGCGCGGTTGCCACCGTTGCCGGGCAGGTACAGCACCGCCTTCTGCCGATCCGCCTCGGGCTGTGCGGGCACGTACCAGGCGCCCAGGTCCAGGCCGTCGGCGGTGCGGTGCCGCACATCCTGACCTGCCGGCAGCACCTGATGTGCCGCCGGAACCGTGCCTTCGTCGGGGAAGTAGATCAGTGAACGCTGCCAGGACCAGATCAGGCTGAGTAACCCCAGGGCCACCACCCCCGACCCCAGCACGGCGCGCACCACGGTCCGCGCGCCGGTGCGCCGCGCCGGGTCGGGTTGCGGTTCAGGCATCGGCCACGGAGACTCCCCGGGCGCGCAGTTCGGCGGGGCTGCGCGCGCTGAACAGCCAGTCCCGGTGCTCGGCGCTGGGGCGCAGGTGCTCCCGGGGGTGCAGTGCCTCCTCACCGACGGCGTAGCAGCCCAGCCCGTGCGGGGTGAGCAGCGCCTCCAGCTCCCGGCCGTCGGCATCGGTGAGCACCTCACAGAGGATGTCGGGAGCGTGTGCGGCGAGGAACCGCTGCCCGTGCCGCAACAGCGTCTCCTCCCCGCCCTCCACGTCGATCTTGAGCAGCACCGGGCCGGCCACCTGGTCGGTGAAGTCGTCCAGCGCCACGAAATCCACCCGTACCCCGTCGTCGAAGGCCATGTCGGAGGAGTAGAAGGAGGGCAGCGCCGACCCGTGGTCACCGGCCGGTACCAGCATGCCCATCCGTGGATCGCCCACCCCCTCGGTGTGCACCTGGGTGCGTTCGGCCACATCGTTGCGCGCGACGTTGCGGGCCAGGGCCTGGGCCACCGCCGGGACGATCTCGAAGGCGTGCGCGCGCAACGCCGGGTTGGCCGCGGTGAGCGCCATGGTGAACACCCCGGTGTAGGCACCGATGTCGAAGAACGTCCGGGCGTGCTTGCCCAGGGCCACCATCACATCGAGCGCGAAGGCATCGGCCGGTTCGGGACGGCGGCCCTGCCCCCAGTACATCTCCTTGGCGATCTCACAACGGTCCGGGCCCACGAGGACGTACTCACCGCCGTCGACCTGTCCGCGCACCTCCCGCACCCGCCACGGCGCCGGCAACCGGCCCACCCGCACCCCCGGCACCCGCAGGGCCACCGTGCGCATGATCGGGTGCAGACCGGGAAGGCTGAGCGCACGTTTGATGTGGCGTTTCAGCCCGAACCAACTCTGCCGCCGGGCGCGGGCGCTGCTGCGGAAGTCGGGCACGGGCACCTCCAGATCGTGCGGATTGAGCGACATCGACCTGCTCGCCAGCGTAAACGGCTCAGGGCCGAGCCACGAGTCGAGCCGGTAGCGTCGACGCACAGACACGCCCGACCAAATCGGTTCGCTGCCGTGAGGTCCGGGCGGTCAGGGGCCGCGACCCTCCCAGGAGCGGTCCTCGGCGTAGCCCATCAGCCACGGTGCGATGAAACTCGCCAGGGATGAGGCGGAGCCACCCACGGCGAAGAACGTCGAACCGGAGGTCCATTCCTCGGTGAAGCACGCCTGGGCGATGTTGCCCTCGATCTCCACGTCGGTGGGGCAGACCACCTGGGCATGCAGTCCGATCAGGATCATCAACGTCGCGGCCAGCACGAACACACCCGGCGCCCAGGACCAACGCGAGCGGCGATACATCAGCACCAAGGCCAGCACCGCGCTGGCCACGACCAGCCAGATCGACACCCATGGCCCTGGGCGGGCATGGTCGTAGGGTCCGGTGAACCAGGGCATGAGTGCACTGATCACCAGGGCTACCACGCCGATTCCGGCTATCAATTCCGGGGTTCGGGCCCACCACGGCACCTCGGGCTGGTTCGCGGCACGCATCGCGCAGTAGTGTGCCAGCGCGGTTTGCCAGGCGCCAATCGCTGGCCGATAGGGTGGCCGGGCGGTGGCGATTCCTCGTCACCGATCCATCCCATCGATGCCATCCCATCGACGCGCCGGAAGGGGACTGCGGCGTGCCAGCAGAACCGCGTCGCCGGTTCCCGATCCTGGCCTACCCGGCCTTCGTGCGGCTGTGGATCGCCGACGCCGTATCCAGCCTGGGCCTGTTCGTGGTGAACCTGGGCATGCAGTTCCTGATGATCCACCACCTGGGTGCCGACCAGGCCGACATCGGGATCGTACGGTCGGCCCAGTGGCTGCCCACCCTGATCTTCGGGTTGCTCGCCGGGGTGTGGCTGGACCGGATGCGGCGCCGGCCGGTGCTGGTGGCCGCCGACACCCTGGCCGCGGTGGTGCTGGGCACGATCGCCGGCCTGGCCTTCACCGATCTGCTGACCGTGCCCGTGCTGGCCGCCCTGGTGTTCGTGCTGGGGTTCACGACGATGTTCTTCCGCGCCGCCCAGCAGAGTTACCTGCCGGCCCTGGTGCCCACCCGGGTCCTGCCGCGCGCGTGGGCCCGCATCGAGCAGACCATGACGGCGGCCGAGTCGGTGGGTCCGATCCTGGCCGGTGCACTCATCCGCCTGACCTCCGCGCCGGTGGCGATCGTGGTGGCCGCGGCCACGCACGCCGCCTCGGCGCTGCTGCTGGCCGGCATCCGCCAACCGGAGACCGCACCGGAGGCGGCCGGCCGCCGGCACCTGATCACCGACCTGCGCGAAGGGGCCTCCTGGGTCTACCGGCATCGCACGCTGGCGCCGTACGCGATCGGGCTGCACCTGTGGTTCTTCTTCAACTCCCTGGTCATGACGCTGTACGTCTTCTACGCCAACCAGGACCTGGGTCTGGACTCCTTCGCCGTCGGCCTCACCCTGGGCTTTGCCGGCGTCACGGGAGTGGTCGGCGCCGGACTGGCGCCGTGGGCCGGGATGCGCTTCGGCATCGGGCGGGTGTGCGTGTTCAGCGACTGGCTCAGCCCGCTGGCCTACCTGGTGGTGCTGCTGGCCCCGGCCGGCCCGATGGCGGTGGTGGTGCTCAGCGCGGCATTCGCCCTGCACGGGGTGGGGATGGGCCTGAAGGGGCCGTTGGAGGGCAGTTACCGCAACGCCGTCACCGCCGCCCGGCTGCGAGGCCGGATGAACGCCACCATCCGCACCTTCAACTGGGGCATGCTGGCGTTCTCGGCCCCGCTGGCCGGGTTCCTGGCCGTGTGGTGGGGCAATCGCGCCACCATCGCGCTGGCCGTCGGCGGGCTGGTGGTGGCGGCGTGCGTGGTCACCTTCTCGCCCTTCCGCACCGCCCGGATGCCCGACGACGACGACGCCCCGGCGGTAGCCCCACCGTCGTGAGTCGCCGGTTCGGTCGCCCCTACTCGGCCGCGTCCTGCATCGCGACGGCGATCCCCAACCGCTGCAGGCTCTGCCGGGTGGAGGCCAGTTGGCCCTCGTCGACGCCGGCGGCCTCACGCAGGGCCAGCACCTCGGCGAACTCGGCCTCGGCATCTCGCAGCCTGCCCTGGTGGAACCACACCTTGGCCCGGTGCTGACGAATGACGGCGCTGCGCACGGGATCGTCACCGGCACGGGCGAGAAGGTCGGTGTAGATCGCCTCGGCCGCGTCGAGCTGACCCTGATCACGCAGGACGTCGGCCCGCAGCGCCTGGTACCGGACCGAGTCCGGGTCCTTGGTGTGCAGTTCGTCCAGTTCCTGGAGGGCGTCGTCGAAGCGCTCCTCACTCAGGGCGATGATGACCTCCGCAGCCGGGTCGTCCCCGGCGGCGGCGCGGAAGGCTGCCAGGTCGGTCACCTCCCCGCGCAGATCGCTACCGCGGATGCGGTACCCGCCGCCCAGGTCAAGATCTGCCACATCCACCGTCGATGAAACGTTGACCATGAAGCCCTCCCGTGTCGATGCTCAGGACCCTATGACACCCGCGCACGCAAAGGAAGCGTAATGGATGAGTATTTTCCTGCCGGTCGTGGCAGTGGGGAGGTGAACCTGGGAGGTGAACCTGGGAACCGCCTCAGTCCTTCGCCGAGCCTGCCTCCGCGCTCGCTCGTGCGCCCACCTGCGCGCGGACCCACTGCACCAGGCGCACCAGTGCGCGATGCGTGCCGGGGTGCAGGCCGATCACGGCCACGGTAGCCCCGGAACCCACCTGCCACGCCACCGCCAGGGCCATCCGGAACGGCTCCGGACCGGTGACGGCCATCGCACCCGGGCCGACCCCACCGGAGGACAACCAGCCCAGCCCGCCCACCAGCGCTGCCGTTGCGACCACGGCGAGCACCGCACCGGCCAACGACTGCCACAGCGGCGCCTGGCGTTGCCCACGCAGCAGCCACCAGCCGACCAGCAGACCGACCACCACCCCGGCCCCCGCCGTCAGCGGCAGACTCCCGGCCAGGCTGTCCGGTTCCGGAAGCGCCCCCAGCACCGGGATCACCGGCAGTGGGCCCGACTCGATCCCGGCGGTGGAGAACAGCGTGCCGGCACCGACGGTGAAGCCGGGCCCGAGCAGGAACGCCAGCGCCCACACGATCAGCACCGGGAGCAGCACCACCTGGGCGAGCACGATCACCACCGTGCTGACCGGGTCCGCCTGCAGGCTGCGCTGGATCTGGACGATCTGGTCGAAGCCGAGCGCCACCGCCACGATCAGCAGCGCGGTGGCCACGGCCAGCAGCGCCGCCGTGGCCCGCCAGGTCGCCCGGCCTGCCAGCCGCAGCCACTGCGGAAGGCGCCACCGTGCCAGGGCTCCGGGCGCCCGCGGGTAGCGTCCCCGCATCCCCCACACCGAACCGACGACGGCGACCACACCCGCCCCGATCAGCCCGAACGGCGCCCCCGGCGGGGTGGCCAGCGCCAGCAGCAGCGCTCCCAGGGCGACGTAGGTGCAGATCGCCACCAGTACCGGCGCCCAGTTGACCAGCCGGGCCCGGCGGACAGCGGCCGAGACCAGGAAGGTGTACAACACCGTCAGTCCCAGCGGGGTCACCGAGATCGCCGCATCCGCACCGTGCAGTGAGGCCCCGTGCGCCAGGAACCAGCCGGCGGTGCCCATCTGGGCGGCCTCGACCCAGCCCGCCGATCCCAGTGCCGGGGAGGCCGCGGTGGCGATGTAGGTCGCGATCGCCGGCACCACCAGCACCAACCAGCCCAGCATCAGTGCTTCGGCACCGGCGAGCAGTCCCCGCAGCCACTGGGCGGGCAGTCGGATGGCTCGGCCGGATCGGCCGTGGTCCCCGACGTGCTCGATCAACCGCGGCTGATAGGACGGTGGTCTGGCGGTGGTGGTCATGACAAGACCCATCGTCGCCTGCCCAGGGCGCTCACGGGCCGAGGGGCAACGGCGTGTCTGCACCGCTCCGCCGGCGGGCGGTGGGCCTCAGGAGAGGCCGATCACCAGTTCGGCCGGTCTGGTGCCGGGCACGTCGGCGATCAGTTCCACCACGCCGGGCTGCTGGTCCTGCGGAACCGGCACGGTGACCTCGAAGGTGCCGTCGGTGCCGGCGTCCACCGTCGTCAGGGTTACCGACCCGGCCGAGTCGACCATCTGGATGGCGACGTCGAGGTAGGGCACGGCCGGTTCGGCGAGGCGGAGTACCTCCCGGTCCGAGGCCGAGGCCCCCGGACATCCGTCCAGGAAGTTCTCCCCCATCACCAGGACCTCCTCGCCGGCGGTGGCGCTGGCCGGGCTGACACTGAGCACGGGCGCGGCGCAGGCGGCGGTCTCCTCGTCCGCCTCGGCACTCGCACACCCGGCGAGCAGGCCGGTCCCGACGAAGACGGCAGCGATCAGACGTGCCGAAGTGCCTGACACCACAACGCCCCCTCACGGGTCACCGAACATACCGACAGGATCAGATTAGGCTCACCGTCGGGGCGGCGCCACACGACGCCGCCTGGGCGCAGCGGGGCCGCCCCCGGTTCCGCGGTGGGCGCCTCAGGAGGCGCGGGACTCCAGCAGCTCGCGCACCAGCGCGGCGGTCTCCGAGGGGGTCTTGCCGACCTTGACCCCGGCGGCCTCCAGGGCGTCCTTCTTCGCCTCGGCGGTGCCGGAGGACCCGGACACGATGGCGCCGGCGTGTCCCATCGTCTTGCCCTCCGGGGCGGTGAACCCGGCCACGTAGCCCACCACGGGCTTGGTCACGTTGGCCTTGATGAACTCGGCGGCACGCTCCTCGGCGTCCCCGCCGATCTCACCGATCATCACCATGACCGAGGTCTCCGGGTCCTCCTCGAACGCGGCCAGCGCGTCGATGTGCGTGGTCCCGATCACCGGGTCACCGCCGATCCCGATCGCGGAGGAGAAACCGAAGTCGCGCAGCTCGTACATCATCTGGTAGGTCAGCGTCCCGGACTTGGACACCAGCCCGATCGGGCCGGCGCCGGCGATGTTGGCCGGGATGATGCCGACGTTGGACTTGCCGGGACTGATCAGGCCGGGGCAGTTCGGGCCGATCAGGCGAACGCCCTTGGCTGTGGCGTAGTTGTAGAACTCCGTGGTGTCCGCCACCGGCACACCCTCGGTGATGATGACCACCAGCGGCACCCCGGCGTCCACGGCCTCCACGACCGCGGCCTTGGTGAACGGCGGCGGCACAAACAGCACCGACACGTCGGCACCGGTCTGCTCCACGGCGTCGGCCACGGTGCCGTAGACCGGCACCGAGGTGGTTTCGCCGTCGACGTCGAAGTCGACCGACGTACCGGCCTTACGCGGGTTGACCCCGCCGACGATGGTGGTGCCCGAGGCCAGCATGCGCCGGGTGTGCTTCTGACCCTCGGCGCCGGTCATGCCCTGCACGATGACCTTGGAAGCGGAGTTGAGGAAGATCGCCATGGTGTGTGTCTCTGCGTTCTGTGTCGTGTGCGGGTTCGGTCAGGAAGCGGCCAGCTCGGCGGCCTTGTCGGCGGCACCGTCCATGGTGTCCATGACGGTCACCAGCGGATGGCCGGCTTCTTCGAGGATGCGGCGGCCCTCCTCCACGGCGTTGCCGTCCAGGCGTACCACGAGCGGCTTGGTGGCCGCGTCGCCGAGGATCTCCAGAGCGTGCACGATGCCGTTGGCGACCTCGTCGCACGCGGTGATGCCACCGAAGACGTTCACGAACACGCTCTTGACCTGCTCGTCGCCCAGGATCACGTCCAGGCCGGCGGCCATCACGGCGGCGGAGGCGCCACCTCCGATGTCGAGGAAGTTGGCGGGCTTGACACCACCGTGCTGTTCGCCGGAGTAGGCGACCACATCCAGGGTGGACATCACCAGGCCCGCGCCGTTTCCGATGATGCCGACCTCACCGTCGAGCTTGACGTAGTTCAGGCCGGACTCGGCTGCCTTGGCCTCCAGCGGGTCGGTCTCGGCGACCTCGGCCAGTTCGGTCCACTCGGGGTGGCGGAACTCGGCGTTGTCGTCCAGGGTGACCTTGCCGTCCAGTGCCACGACGTCACCGGATGCGGTGCGTACCAGCGGGTTGACCTCCACCAGGGTGGCGTCGGACTCGGCGTAGACGGTCCACAGCTTCTTGATCGCCTCGGTCACGCCGGCGGACACGTCGTCGGCGAACCCGGCGGCGGAGACGATCTCCGCGGCCTTGGCCTCGTCGATGCCCTCGCTGGGGTCCACCGCGATGCGCGCCAGCGCCTCCGGGCGCTCCTCGGCGAGCACTTCGATCTCCACGCCGCCCTCGACGCTGGCCATGGCCAGGTAGCGGCGCTCGGCACGGTCCAGCAGCACCGAGAAGTAGTACTCCTCGGCGATGTCGGCGCCCTCGGCGATCATCACCCGCTGCACGGTGTGCCCCTTGATGTCCATGCCCAGGATCGCCTCGGCGTGTGCCTGGGCCTCATCGGCGGAGCGGGCGACCTTGACCCCACCGGCCTTGCCGCGGCCACCGACCTTCACCTGGGCCTTGACCACGACGACCCCGCCGTCGGCCGGGAGCAACTCCTCGGCGGCTGCTCTGGCCGCCTCGGGGGTGGTGGCGACGATGCCGCCGAGCACGGGGACCCCGTGCTTCTCGAACAGATCACGTGCCTGGTACTCGAACAGGTCCATGTGCGCCTTCCGTTGTTCCCTCCGTGACAGCCACGGGTCACCGCATCGCAGCCTATCGCGGTTTCACATGGGCCTGAACGTTCGTGAGGCCGGCATCACACCTGTCCGCTACCGCAGCCCGGCACCCGGCAGCGGCCGCCGTGAGGTACCCCGCCAGCTTCGCCAGGCCCAGATCGTCATCGCCAGGACCACGGCCCAGGCGATCGCCACGACCACCCCAGTGACCACGGTGGGGTCGGCGGCGAACGCCCCGACGGCCACCAGCGAGACCTGCCCGGGAACCGTGGCCAGCACGCTGGCGACCACGAAGTCGCGCTGGCCCACGCCGAAGGCACCGCTGCCGTAGTTCACCGGCCAGTACGGCACCCCCGGCATCAGGCGCAAGGTGTACACGGCGTGGAAGCCCTTGCTGCTGAGTCGCTCCTTCACGGTGGGTCCGTGCCGGCCCAGCATCCGCTCGACGGTGGCCATCCCGAGGCCGCGGGCGAGCCAGTAGGCCCCCCAGCACCCGGCCAGGACCCCGATCACCGACAGGATCGAGCCCTCCAGCACCCCGAACAGCACACCGGCACTGACCGCCATGATCGACACCGGGATCGGGGTGGTGGCAACCAGGGCGTAGGAGACGGCGAAGACGATCCGGGCCGCCCAGCCCCACTGCTCCAGACCCTCACGCAAGTCCTCGATGGCGGGCAGGCGCACGTTGAATGCCAGCCACAACATGACCAGCACGACGACGACGAGCGCCGCGTTGCGCAGGAAGACCCCCCAGTGCGGACCGCTACCCGGCGGCGCCTGCACGCCCGGCTCATCGACAGTCACCACCCCACCCTAGGCGGTGTACGTCAGTGCTCCGCGGCGGCGGGGAACGCCAGGAGGGTGGCCTCGTCGGCGTGCACCGCGATCGCGTCGTCGTTGCCGTGCACCCAGGCGTCGGTGAGGCCGGTCCGGTCCAGTTCCGCGCCGGTCGCGGCGTCCAGCCGCAGTAGTTCGGTGGCCGGAGAACCCCTCTGGACACCGAGCACGATCACGTCGGTGCCGGAGACCTGTCGTGAACCGGGCGACCCGGCCCCCTCCCCGGCCCCGGCCGCCCACAACTGGGATCCGGTGGAGGCTGCGCGGGCCTGGATCAGGTCCGTGCCCACGCTCACCAGCCAGGCACGCTCCCCGTCCACCTCCACCGCTCGGACCGGGACGCCGGTGTCCAGAGTCAGCCCGATCGAGCCCTCGGTGCTCCACAACTCGTTGCCATCGAAGTCATATGCGACGGCGCCCTCGTCCTCAACCACGCACGTGCGGCTGGCCACGTCCCGGCTCGCGGTGAAGTGCCCGCAGGGTTGGCCCTCGGGGTACATCCGCGCCCGGCCGGTGTCGAAGTCCGCCAGGGCGAGCACGCTGGTGGTGGCACTGTGCCATGCCTGCAGCGCAACCTGGTGCTCGGAGACCGGCCACATGGAGATCATCTCGACCGCACCCTCGGTGAGCGCCACGCGGGTTTCGGTGTCGAATTCGATCACGTCGGTGCCCACCTGCCCGGTGTCGAGGTCGAGGCTGTGCACCTGCACCTCGTTCCCGTCCATCTGCCAGTACCAGGCCCGCGTGCCATCGGGCGAGGACACCCCGGTGACCTCGCCGGTGACCTCCAGCAGTCCCAGCACCTCGCCGGTGGCGGCGTCGATGCTGGCCGCTGCCGCGCGAGGCTCGGCACCGGCACCGGCACACGGCTCACCGAGCGCGTCCACCAGGACCGAGCCGGGCGCGCCCGGTTGCACCGAGGCCTGCTCGGTGCAGGAGAACAACGCCGCCACGGGCTGCTCCCACACCTGGTTCCCCTCGGCCCAGGTCAGGCCGCGCAGCGTGGTGACGTCGCCGTCGGCGTCGATCAGCGCCACGTACTCCCCGGCCGAGGCGGCCTCGGGAAGGTTGTGCCGCTCCCGCACATCGGCGTGGGTCCATACCTGCTGCCCGTCTGCGTCGACGGCGATCACGTCCCGGGTGATCACCTCACCGAAGGACTGGTCCCCGGTGGCCAGCAACGCCAGATCCGCGGTGGCGGTGACGAAGTAGGTCCGCGCCGGAAGTTCGGCCCACTCACCGAGAGTGGTCGCACCGGTCGGCTCCTCCTCGGGCTCCTCCTCAGCCTTCTCCTCGGGCTCCTCTGCTTCCGAGGGCGCGCTCGGCCCCTCACTCGTGGGCTCGGGCGTCGGTTCGTCCCCCTCGGCTCCGGTGCACCCGGCGAGCAGGAGCGCTCCCGCCGCGATCATCACCAGGCACGACCCCGTGCTGGCCTCCATCGGTCCTCCCCTGTGCGGACGCACGACTGACATCGGCACCTTCCCACGAACGCCGCCGGACGTCACGGAGAAATCGCGCTAGAGCTTGGCGACCGGGGAGAAGCGCAGCAGCAGGCGCCTGGTGCCGGTCTCACCGCCGAAGTCCACCTTCGCCACCGCGTTGTGCCCGGCACCCTCCAGCCCGACCACCCGGCCCATGCCGTAGGAGTCGTGGGTGACCCGGTCCCCTATCGCCAGGGAGGGGATGTCGGTGCGGGGAGTGGCCGAACCGAACGACGGCGTGCCCTCCCCCGCGCTCGGCGGGGCGGAGGGGCCGCGCGAACCTCCGTGCCGGGGCCCGCCGCTGCCGCGGCCGGCGTAGGGACCGCCGCGCAGCAGACTGATCGAGGACTCCGCGCGCTTCCAGTCCAGCAGTTCCACGGGCACATCGTCCAGGAAACGGCTGGGCGGGAACTCGTTCGGCATCCCCCAGGAGGTACGCACCGCCGCCCGGGACAGGTACAACCGCTGCTTGGCCCGGGTCAGGGCCACATAGGCCAGGCGCCGCTCCTCGGCGAGTTCGTCCTCGTCGGCCAGGGACCGCTGGTGCGGGAAGGTGCCGTCCTCCAGCCCCGTGACGAAGACCACCGGGAACTCCAGGCCCTTGGCGGTGTGCACCGTCATCAGGGTGATCACGCCGGAGTCCTCGGCGTCGGGGATCTGGTCGGCGTCGGCCACCAGGGCCACCCGCTCGAGGAAGTCACCGAGGTCGCCCTCCGGCTCCGCCTCGGTGAACTCCATCGCCACCGCGTGCAACTCGGCGAGGTTCTCCACCCGGGAGGCGTCCTGGGGGTCCTCGCTGGCGCGGAGTTCGGCCAGGTAGCCGGACCGTTCCAGGGCGGCATCGAGCACCTCGGCCGGCCCGGCCCCACCGTCGGCGAGCGCGCGCAGGCCGGCCATCATCTCCGCGAACGCCTGCACCCCGGACAGCGCCCGGGTGCCCAGTCCGATCGCGTTCTCGGCGTCGTCGACGGCGGCGCCGAAACTGACCCGCTCCCGCTCGGCGTGGGCGGCCAGCATCGCCTCGGTACGGTCCCCGAGGCCGCGCTTGGGCACGTTCAGGATGCGGCGGGTGTTCACGGCGTCGTCGGGGTTGGCGATCGCACGCAGGTAGGCCACGGCGTCCTTGATCTCGCGGCGCTCGTAGAACCGGGTGCCCCCGACCACCCGGTAGGGCAGGCCCACCCGGATCAGGACCTCCTCCAGCGCCCGGGACTGGGCGTTGGTCCGGTAGAAGATGGCCACATCCGCCGGGGTGATGCCCTCGGAGTCAGCGAGACGATCGATCTCGGAGGCGATGAAGCGGGCCTCCTCGTGTTCATTGTCCGCGACGTAGCCCACCACCTGCGGTCCGGCGCCGGAGTCGGTCCACAGGTTCTTCGCACGGCGGCCCGTGTTCCGGGAGATCACGGCGTTCGCGGCGGACAGTATGGTCTGGGTGGAGCGGTAGTTCTGCTCCAGCAGGATGGTGGTGGCCCGGGGGTAGTCGGCCTCGAACTCCACGATGTTGCGGATGGTGGCGCCGCGGAAGGCGTAGATCGACTGGTCGGCATCACCGACCACGGTGAGTTCTGCGGGAGGCACCCCGCCGCCGCCGGTTGCGTCGTCGTCGTTCTGGGAGACCCCGACGAGTTCGCGCACCAGGACGTACTGGGCGTGGTTGGTGTCCTGGTACTCATCGACCAACACGTGGCGGAACCGGCGCCGGTAGTGCTCGGCCACGGCGGGGAAGGCCTGCAGCAGGTTCACCGTGGTCATGATCAGGTCGTCGAAATCCAGGGCGTGGGCCTGGCGCAGACGCTCCTGATACGCCCGGTAGGCGGCGGCCAGGTTCTGCTCATAGGGGTTGGAGTCGTTGACCGTGGCGGCGTAGTCGTCGGGGTCGATCAACTCGTTCTTCAGGTCCGAGACCCGGTTGCTGAAGGCCTTGGGCGGGAACCGCTTGGGATCCAGGTCCAGTTCCCGGCAGACCAGGGTCATCAGCCGTTGGGAGTCCGCGGCGTCGTAGATGGAGAAGGAGGAACGCAGACCCAGCGTCTTGGCCTCCGAGCGCAGGATCCGCACGCACGCGGAGTGGAACGTGGACACCCACATCGACCGCGCCCTGGGCCCGATCAGGTCCGCGACCCGCTCGCGCATCTCCGCAGCGGCCTTGTTGGTGAAGGTGATCGCCAGGATCTGGCCCGGCCGGGCCCGTCCGGTGGCCAGCAGATAGGCGACCCGGTGGGTCAGCACCCGGGTCTTCCCGGACCCGGCGCCGGCGATGATGAGCAGCTGCCCGCCCTCGTGCACCACGGCGGCCCGTTGGGCGGGGTTGAGGCCCTCGAGCAGTTCCTCGGCACGCTCCCGGGCGGCCCGGGCGGCGGCCTCCTGGGCCTGCTCCGGTCCCACCGGTTCCGGCCCGACCGGGATCTCCTCACCGTCGTGGCCGTTGCGCGGGGGCATGGTGGTGGGCAGGTGGGCGGCCGCACTCGGTTCGCCGGAGGCCAGGTGCAGGTTGTCGAACAGTGAGGTCATAGCACCGCTGAGCCTACGTCGTCCCACCCACAGGGTCCGAACCGCGGGTCAGGTCTGGGGCTGGCAGAACCGCAGCACGTTCCCGAACGGGTCGGTCACGCTCAGTGTCGGCCCACCGGCGGCGTCCGGTTCCACAGCGGGCAACTGCGCGGAGTAGCTGGTGGCGGACAGGTCGGCGTGCAGGGTGGCCACGTCTGCCACCGGCACCCACACCACCGTCCCCGGGGTGCCGTCGCCGTGGTGCTCGGACAGGTCCAGGACCATCTGGTCCCGGCGCAGCCGCCGGTACAGCGGCAGGCCGGGTTCGAAGCGGTGGTCCCACAGCACGGTGAACCCGAGGAAGTCCTGGTAGAAGCGCGCGGCGGCGCCCTCATCGAACATGCGCAGCACCGGGACCGGGTGGCCCAGGCCCGCACCGGCGTCGGTCGTGGTGTTCATGTCCCCACCTTCCTCGTAGGGGTTTAGCGTAGGCGGAGTGAGCGCTCCGAGCCCAGAGGACATCCTGATCCACCGCCCGGAGGGCACCTGTTTCACCCTGCGGTGGTATCCGGGGCCGGCCGGTGCACCCGTGGTGCTGGTGGTGCCGGCGATGGGGGTGCAGGCCGGGTACTACAACAAGCTCGCACCGGCCCTGCGCGAGGCGGGGGTGTCGGTGGCGGTGACCGAACTACGCGGACACGAGACGTCCGGGGGGCGCAGGCCCTCGCGCCGCTACGACTTCGGCTACGCCGACCTGGTCGAGGACGTGGGCCGGTCGGTGGACGAACTGCGCGTGCGAGTGCCCGGGGCGCAGATCCTGCTGCTCGGGCACAGCCTCGGCGGACACGTCGGGTCGGTCTACGCCGCCCAGCACCCAGGCACCCTGGCCGGGTTGATGCTGGTGGCCACGGGGTCGGTGTGGTGGCGGCTGTGGGACTGGCGGATGTACGCCATCGGGGTGCTGATGAGCCTGCTGACGGCGCTGCTGGGGTACTTCCCCGGCCACCGGCTGGGTTTCGCCGGCCGGGAGGCCCGCGGCCAGATGCGCGACTGGATCCGCTTCAACCGGACCGGGCGGTTGGAATTCGGCGCTCCCCGCGTCAACCACGACCCGGGGCTGGCGAGGTTGGAGCTGCCGATCCTGGCCGTCTCCTTCGAAGGGGACTCCTTCGCCCCACCGAAGGCCCTCGAGGGCCTGCTGGCCAAGTTCGACCGCGCCCGGATCACCCGGTTGCACCTGGGTGCGAAGGAGCAGGAGCCGCCGGGACACCTGCGGTGGGCCCGGCGCCCCGAACTCCTCATCGGGACGATGACGACCTGGATCGACAGCTCCGCCGAGCACTTCCGAACCGGAGACCACCGGGGCTGAGCACCAGGCGATCCGTCCCGGTGTGACGCTCACGATTGCCGTCGTCCCGCGACAAGGGCACACTGGTAGGCAGATCCCGGCAGTCCCGAGCGCAGGAGGTGAGTGCGATGCGCACCGACCCTCCTAGTTGCCGGCCGCGCGGCATCGTCGTCACCCGCTGACGCACCGGTGCCCGCGGCGCCCCGCGTCTCGTCCCGCTGACCTCGAGGATCCGCCATGCCACAGCACACCCTTCCCGGCGAGCGCCGCACCGAACCGACCGGTTCGCTTGAGGACCTGCTCACCGAGCACCAGTACACCGCGGCGGCCGCCTGGCTGAACGAACACGCCGCACACGTCATCGCCGACGAACTGGCCCGGATTCCCCCGGACACCGCAGCGGTCGCGTTCCGGATGCTCGCCAAGGACGACGCCCTGGAGGTGTTCGAGGAGCTCGAACCCACCGACCAGCAGGCCCTGCTGGAAGGCATGCGGGGGCCCCGGTTCTCCGAGCTCGTGGAGGGGATGGACCCGGACGACCGCGCCCGGATGCTCCGGGAGGCCCCGGCCAAGGTGGCCAAGCGGGTGCTCGCCGGCCTGAGCGCGAGCGAGCACCAGATGACGGCGGCTCTGCTCGGTTACCCGGACGGCTCGGTGGGCCACTACATGACGCCGGAGGTGGTCGCCCTGGCCGAGGACCTGTCGGTGGCCGCGGCGCTGGAGGTGGTGCGCGCCAAGGGTGGTGAAGCCGAGACGGTCTACACCCTCCCGGTGGTGAACTCCTCCCGCCGGCTCCGCGGCGTGGCCGAGTTGCGCGAACTGGTGTTGTCCGACCCGACGGCGATGGTCTCCGACCTGGTCTCGACGGCCCCGACCTACATGTTCGCCACCGACCCGGCCGAGGACGCCGCCCGGTTGATGAGCGAGGCGAACCTGCTGAACCTGCCGATCGTGGACTCCGAGAAGCGCCTGGTGGGGATGCTCACCTTCGATGACGCGATCGAGGTGCTCGAGGAGGCCGAGTCCGAGGACGTGGCCCGCCAGGCCGGGTCGGCCCCGTGGGAGGGGCACTACATGGCGGTGGGCGTGCTGCGCCTGGCCCGCACCCGTGCGGTGTGGCTGAGCCTGCTGCTCCTCGCGGCCACGCTCACGGTCGGTGTGACGCAGGCGTTCGAGGAGACCCTGGCCCAGGTGGCCGCCCTCGCCCTGTTCATCCCGATGCTCATCGGCGCAGGGGGCAACGCCGGCGCCCAGGCCGCCACCGCGTGCGTGCGCGCCATCGCGGTGGGTGAGATTCGGATCTCGGACCTGGGCCGGGTGATCTGGCGTGAGGCGCGGGTCGGTCTCCTGCTGGGAACCATGCTCGCCGTGCTGGGCCTGGGTATCGGTGCGGCGTTCGTGGACTTCCCGATCGCGGTGGTGGTGGGCATCTCGCTGATCCTGATCTGCGCCTGGGCCGCCACGATCGGGGGCACCATGCCGCTGCTGGCCCGCAGGTTCGGGATCGACCCGGCCGTGGTGTCCGCCCCGATGGTGACCACCCTGGTCGATGCCACCGGGTTGGTGATCTACTTCGTCACCGCCAGGCTGGTGCTCGGGATCTGAGGCCGGCCGTGCCGGGCTCAGACCGCTTCGATGGTGACGGCGTAGCCGACCCGCTGCGGGACCAACCGATCGGCCACGAACACGTCGGGACCGCAGGCGGCGGTACCGATGCCGTTCACCGCGGGGTCCAGTGTCAGCCAGGACACCTCATCGGGTACCAGTTCCTGCGTGTGGGCGGCGGCGGTCAGCGCCTCGGCGGTCCACGGGCGCACCGTGGCGTTGAACCCCGGGGAACCTCCGGCGGCGCGGATGCGCAGACCCGCCTCGCCCTCAGCCCCGAGCGCCAGCTCCCGCACGTCGGTCAGGTTGCCGTTCTCCTGCGGGTGCACGTACGGGGTCTGCAGCCCGGCCAGGTCGGAACTGAACCGCCCCACACGGGTGCCGGCGGAGGTGTCGGGGTAGGCCTCGCCGGGGCCGCGGCCGAACCAGGACACCTGCTGCACCGGGCCGGCCACCGCGAGGCGCAGACCCACCTTGGGCCAGGTGATCACCGGGCCGGGGATGCGTCCCCGGTCGTGGGGGTTGGTGCGGAACTGCCCCACCGGGTCGATCTGCACCCGCAGACCCAGCGCGGTGCCGTCGCTGCTCCAGCGGTAGGTGGTGCGCACCCCGGCGTCCCGGCCGGCGGCCATCGACATGGTCACGACCACCAACTCATCGCCCTCGGCGGCCACCGACTCGGTGCGGTGCAGCAGCCGGTCCAGGCCCAGTTGGCGCCAGTTCCGGGCCTGCCCCCGCTTGCTCAGGTCGTTGTCGGTGGGGGCGCGCCACAGGTCGGCACGGGGGCCGTCCAGACGCACCTGTCCCACTGCCTGCAGCAGCCCATCGGGACTGAACCGCGCGGGCCCGAGGCGCCACCCGTCGTCGTCGGCCTCGGGGGCGACCCCACCGGCCAGATCAACGACAGCCGGTTCGGCCAGGCGTCGCTGGCCCAGGCCCAGTTGGAGGCCCGCCGGCACCCCGGGGGCCTCAGCGGCAGAAGTTGCCCGCACGTCGAGCCACCACTCTCCCGCGCCCTCGGCCTTCAGCGCCTCCAGCGGCAGGTCCACCTCCACCGCCGAGCGTGCCGGAACCGCCGGGACGTCCAACTCGCCCTCGGTGACGACGTGCCCGTCCCGGTGCAGGGTCCAGGTGAAGGTGACGTCGGAGGTGTCGATGATGTCGCGGCGGTTCTCGATCACCGCGGTGCCCTCGCCGATGGTGATCCGGATCGGGGCGATCACCGCGGCGTACTCCACCAGCCCCGGGGAGGGGGTGCGGTCGGGGAAGATCAGGCCGTCGGCGATGAAGGTGCCGTCGTGGACCGGCTCGTCGAAGTCCCCGCCGTAGGCGAAGAACTCCCGGCCCTGCTCGTCCACCTGCCGGATGCACTGGTCGATCCACTCCCAGATGAAGCCCCCGATCAGGCGCGGGTGGGCATCGAACAGTCGCTCGTAGTCCACCAGCCCGCCCGGGCCGTTGCCCATCGCGTGCCCGTACTCGCACAACAGATAGGGCAGTTGGCGGCGCCGGGCGTCCGCTGCGCCCTCGCGGGTGGCGTCCTCGGCGTGCACACCGATCCGGGCCACCTCATCGGGATGGGTGTACATGTGGGAGTACACATCCACGTAGGTGCTCTCCCGGTCGCCCTCGTAGTGCACCATCCGGTCATCGTCGCGGGAACGGATCCACTCAGCCATGGCCGCCAGGTTCGCTCCCGTCCCCGATTCGTTCCCGAGGGACCACATGATGATGCTGGGGTGGTTCTTGTCCCGCTCCACGGTGCGCCGGATCCGGTCCAGGTAGGCCTCGGTCCAGCGCGGGTCGTCGCTGGGGTTGCCCACCCAGCCCACCTGCTCGAACCCGTGGGTCTCCAGGTCGCACTCATCGATCACCCACAGCCCGTACTCATCGCACAGGTCCAGGAAGCGCGGGTCGGGCGGGTAGTGGGCGGTGCGCACGGCGTTGATGTGGTGGCGCTTCATCAACTCGACGTCGGTGCGCATCATCTCCTCGCTCTGGGTGCGCCCGGTGTCGGGGTGCCACTCGTGCCGGTTCACACCCTTGAACCGGATCGGGCGGCCGTTGACGAGAACCTGCGCGTCCTTGACCTCGATGGAGCGGAACCCGATGCGCAGGGTCAGGGTCTCGGCGTCGGTGGTCACGGTCGCGGTGTACAGCTGCGGCGACTCGGCGCTCCACGGCTGCACCGGGCCCGCGTCGATGTCGGTACCGGCCTCCCCGTCGATGCCCAGTTCCGGGATGGCCACCCGTGCCGATGTCGTCCCTTCGGCGAGGTCGGCATCGATCCGGAGCGTGCCGGTGCCCGTGGCGTGGTCATACCCCGCGCGCACCCGGACGTCCTCGATACCGCCCAGCGGACGTTGGCGCAGCGAGACCGAGCGGAAGATGCCCGAGACCCACCACATGTCCTGGTCCTCCAGGTAGCTGGCGGCCGACCACTGGTGCACCTGGACCGCCAGGGTGTTCGCCCCGGCGCGCAGGTGCTCGGTGACGTCGAACTCGGCGGCCAGCCGCGAGCCGGTGGACCAGCCCAACTCCACCCCGTTGACCCAGGCGGTGAAGATCGAGTCGACACCCTCGAACCGCAGCACCCACCGGTCCAGGCCCGGGTCATCGACGGTGAAGGTGGTGCGGTACTGCCCGGTGGGGTTGTCGTGCGGCACGTGCGGGACGTCCAGCGGGAATGGGTAGATGACGTTGGTGTAGGCGGGGGTGGAGTAGCGGGCCCGGCCGCGCGGCAGCAGGGTGCCGTCGGCGTCGCGCAGCCCTTCGATCTGCCAGGCGCTGGGCACGGTGATGTCGTCCCAGCCGGCGTCATCGAAGGCCTCCTCGGCAAAGCCGGCGACCGCGGCGTCCGCCCTGGGTGCGTAATGGAACTTCCAGGTGCCGTCCAGGTCGATCACCTGGGCGCTGGTCCGGGCGGTGGCCCGGGGTGCGAGGCGACCGGCACCCGGGGTGAAGCTGGTGAGACGTTCGGCCAGATCCTCCGTGGGCGCGGCGGTAGAGGGGATTTTCGGGGCAGACACGGTGCCAACTCCTTGGAAAGTCGTCGCTCGGGGCTTGGGGCGGGCCGGGTGGTCCGCCGGCGCGGCCGCTGGGGCCGGTGCACGCCACTGTTCACCAGCCTATGGGGTGGTCCGCGGGCGGGCGCGGCCGGGTGGGCCGGAGCGGACATATCCGTGCTGCTCCGGCCGCCGGCAGGCTGTGCTGCCCGCGCGCTAGCCTGGCGGTGATGACACCACCCCGATCCAACTCGGCCCCGGACCTGCCGCCCATGGCCATACCCGAGGCCCTGCTCACAGCGTGGCGGGCCGAGGAGACCGGCCCGGCCCAGGGGTGGGATTTCTCCGCGCTGGCCGGCCGGGTGGAGGAGTCGCCGGTTCCATGGGACCTCGACGATCTCTACCGCGAGCGCCTCGCCGGCGCCCGGTCGGTCCTGGACCTGGGCACCGGTGGTGGCGAGCACCTGTTGCGGTTCGTCGACCTCCTACCTCCCGACACCATCGCCACCGAGGGGTGGGAGCCGAACGTGCCGATCGCCCGGGCAGCACTGGCCGGCCACGGGATCGAGTTGGTGGCCTTCGCCCAGCCGGATGATGCGGCCGACCCGGCTCCGATGCCCTTTCCCGACGCCCGGTTCGACCTGGTGCTGAACCGGCACGAGTCCTATCACCCGGTGGAGGTTGCCCGGGTGCTGCGGCCCGGGGGGTACTTCCTCACCCAGCAGGTGGACGGCCGCGAGTTCGGTGAGGTCCGCGGGGCCTTCGGCCTGGGACCGCACGCTCCGGGCGTGACCTACCGGGTGCTGCGGGAGGGCCTGCTCGGGGCTGGTCTGGAGATCGTCGACGGCGCCGAGTCGGTGGGCCACTACGCGTTCGCTGACATCGCCGCCCTGGTGGCCTACCTGCAGTTGATCCCCTGGGAGGCCCCGGCCGACTTCACCGTGGACCGCTATGCGCAGGCCTTGCACTCCCTGCACCAGCGCGGTCCGGCCCGGGGCGAACCGCTGCTGGTGGAGCGGCGTCGGTTCTGGCTGCTCGCACGCAAGCCTGCCGGCCCCGGCCCTGCGCCCGGCGCGACGGCGAACCCTGCGTCCCGCGCTGCTACTGATCCTCCCAAGCCTGCGCCCGCTCCCGCGCCGGCCGAGGACGATTGATACCCGTGGCTCCCCCTGCCTCGGCGCGTTCGGGCGGTTCAGTGCTGGAGGTGTTCTGGATCTTCTTGCGCCTGGGCCTGACCAGTTTCGGCGGACCGGTGGCGCACCTGGGCTTCTTCCGCACCGAGTTCGTCCAGCGCCGACGGTGGTTCACCGACACCGCTTACGCCGACCTGGTGGCGTTGTGCCAGTTTCTGCCCGGACCGGCCTCCAGCCAGGTGGGCATGGCGATAGGGCTGCAGCGGGCCGGGGCGGCCGGGCTAGTGGCAGCGTGGTTGGCCTTCACGCTGCCCTCGGCGGTTGTGTTGGTGGCCTTCGCCTTCGGTGTGCAGGCCCTCGATGCCTTCGGGCAGGGGTGGCTGGCCGGGCTGAAGGCCGCTGCCGCAGCCGTGGTGGCCCACGCCGTCTTGGGCATGGCGCGCACCCTGACTCCCGACCTTCGCCGCGCCCTCATCGCGGTGGCGGCCCTCGTCCTCGTCCTGGCCGTGCCGCACCCGCTGGTGCAGGTCGGGGTCATCGTGGCGGCCGGGTTACTGGGGCTGATCGTGCTTCCCCGCGATTTCGGGGCGGGGGCGGCTGAGAGCACCAGGAATGGCACCGGGACGAGCGAAGACGCCACCGAGGCCGGCCGGGACAATGCCGGGCGCGGCGCGACCGAGGGGCACCGCAGCGTCGGGGGGCGCCGCACGCTGCCGGCGGTGAGCCTGGGCCTGTTCGCGCTGTTGCTGGCTGCCCTGCCGCTGCTGGCCCGGTGGAGCGGCCACGGTGTGGTGGAGATGGCCGATGTCTATTACCGCACCGGCGCCCTGGTGTTCGGTGGCGGACACGTGGTGCTCCCGCTGTTGCAGACCCAGGTGGTGACCACCGGAATGGTGGATGCCGAGGCGTTCCTGGCCGGTTACGGTGCCGCGCAAGCGGTGCCCGGCCCCCTGTTCACGTTCGCCGGCTACCTGGGCGCGGCCAGCTCGGTGCCGCCATCGGGCATCCTCGGTGCGGCGATCGCGCTGGTGGCGATTTTCCTGCCCTCGGCGCTGCTGGTGCTCGCGCTGCTGCCGTACTGGGACCGGTTGCGCCGTCGGATCCGCGTGCGCCGGGCGCTGGCCGGGGTGAACGCCGGCGTGGTCGGGCTGCTGGCGGCGGCCCTGGTGAACCCGGTGATCACCCAGGGCGTCACGACCCTGTGGGGGCTGGTGCTCGCGCTGGCCGCGTTCGCCGCGTTGGCATGGTGGAAGGCCCCCTCCTGGGCGGTGGTGCTGCTGGCAGCTCTAGCGGGGTTCGCGCTTCTGTGAGTCGCGGACAACCCGCCCGGCGGGCCCGGGCTCAGAATGGCGGCGGGTCGGTGCTGGTCGGGAACTCGCCCGGGTCGCTGGTGGCGGGAGGCTCCGCGCGCAGGTCGACTGAGCCGGGCGGATGGGGTAACTCGGGCGAGCCGGCCGCGTCTGGCCGATCGGGCAGGCCAGGCGGTTGCAGCCGGGCGAGGATGGCGGTGATGTCCTCGGCGCGTTCGGCGCAATCACAGACGCCGGGCCGGGCATGGGCAGGGGTTCGGCACATCGCTCGTGCCCATTCGACTTCGCTGACTATCCCGGGTGACAGGGGGGCGGACTCGGTGAACATCTCTGGCTGGTCGGCGTGCTCGACACGTATCGCCTGGAGCTGCCGATGCAGGACCGGTAGGTCATGAGCGGGGTCGACGACCTGCGCGGCGCGGGTGTAGGTGTAGCCGAGCGGGGAGGTCCAGTGGGTGTCACCGGTGGCCGGCTCACGAGTGACGCTCCAGGCTCCGGCGGTCTTCAGCCCGTGGTGGCGTGCGCACAGCAGGTGCAGGTTGCCCTGATGCGTCTGTGCCCACGCCGGCAGGTCGGAGGTGAACGGAACGATGTGGTCGATCTGGCAGCGCCGCCCTGGCTGGCGACAGGTCGGGAACCTGCAGGTGACATCGCGGTCGAGGATGAACTCCCGTAGCGCCACCCCGGGCTGGTAGGAGTCACACGCGAGGACCCCCATCGCGGCTAACGCTGCCGCCGGATCGTCGGGTAGGCATGGCTGCGGTGGGACGTGCTCCGGTACACCCTGCTGTGATGGGACGCCCTCCGGTAGGCCTTGCTCAGGCGCGGTTCGCCGCAGCGCAGCCCGCTCCCCTGTGGTGTGCTGTGGTGGCACCGGCGGCGGTTGCGCGGTGCCATCGAGCAGATCCGTGTGCACCACCCTGCTGGTGATATCGGCGGTGCCAACGAGATGACGGATGATGTCGGCGGCCAACGGCCCGTGCCCGGCCAGATACCCCGGAGCATCATCGTCTCCGTCGAGGGTGGATTGGGCCACGGTGAAGACCATCTGCGGGCGCTTACGGTGCTGGGTGGGAAGGTCCTGCCCGTCTGGAGTGGTCCCGCTACTGAGAATCTGGCGGATGATCCCCATGAACGCATCCACCCGACGCGCGGCGATCGGACGCTCATCCTCCGGCCCGTCCTTCACCGCCAGCGCGTCGAGCACACTCATCGCCGCCGCCGCGTCCACTGCCGGTAGGTAGAACGTCAGGTACGCCATCCCATCCTCGGTCGGCTCGGCGCGCACATACCGGTCCTTGACCGCTTCTTCGTGGCGCGCCTGGGCGTTCTCGGCATCTACCGCCAATGCCGCCGCCTGCAACCGGTGCCGCAGCTGGCCCACGGTCAATTCCGGCGCATCAGGCAGGATCGTTCGGTGTATCGCCCGCCCCTGTCCCGTCGGCAACGTCTTGACCGCATCGATGAACACCCGGGCTTTGGAGAGATCGATCTCGCCACCGAGTAAGGCGAAGTGCACCTCTGAGTACTGATCCAACGCCGCGGCACGATCCAACCGTCCCTCGGCCGCCCGGGTCGACAGCGCCATCCGTGCGGCGATCTCCTCACCCCAGCCCGACCGCGAAGGGACCCGCAACAGGGCCTGCAGGATCTCGGACTCGATCCCGTCGATATTGGACCGCACCTGCCCGCACGCGGCGGCCAGCTCGATCAGCACCCCAGGATCATCCGGGGCGGCATCGAGATAGGTCTTCAGGCGCTTGAACCGCTCCCACCCGGCCACCGGCGCGCCGAGGTACCGGGCGGCGGCCTCTCGTGCCGCGGGCCCCCGCCCAGGGAAGGAATCCCCCGTACTCGGCGCCGATGTGGTGGACATGAAGACCACGCTAGACCCCACCACTGACATTCATAGAACGTGCGTGCGATCTGGGTGCCCTGCAATCCGCCAGATCTCCGCACCACATCCACTCCGCGATCAGCACCCGTTCCCTGCCCCCGGAGCAGCCCGACATGCTTGAATCGATTGATGAGCAAGGTCGGCAGTGACGTGCACATCGGGCTGCTCGGGCCGCTCCAGGTCTGGATCGACGGGGAACAGCGGCCGATCACCGGGCCGATCCGGCGGGCGCTGCTGGCGGTCCTCGCCCAGCATCCGGGTGAGGTGCTGAGCGTGGACCTGCTGTGTGAACTCGCCTGGGACGGCGCTCCGCCGGCGACAGCGGAGAGCGCGTTGCGGGTGCACGTGTCCCATCTGCGCAGGATGCTCGGCCGACCCGATCTGCTCGAGCGGATCGGCACCGGGTACCGGCTCGCGATCTCCCGGGAGCAGGTCGATATCGCCGAATTCGACCGGCACACCAGATCCGGTCGGGAGGCCCTCCGCTCCGGCGACCTGGAACGGGCCGGACACGATCTACTGGCGGCGAGGAGCCTCTGGCGGGGTCTGCCGCTGGCCGATGTCCGCTCCGGCGCCACCGCCGAGATCGAGCGGATACTGACCCAGCGCAGTGAACTCAACGTGGACCTGGCCGAACTGCAGATGCGCACGCAGGGCGCGAACACCGACACCGGCGACCTGTCCGCACTCACCGTGGAGCGCCCGTTCGATGAACGCGTCTGGAGTCTGCTGATCACCGCCCAGTACTGGAACGGGCGGCAGGGTGATGCCCTGCAGACCTACCACCGCGCCGTGGCGGCACTGGATGAGGAACTGGGCGTGCAGCCGACTGCGGCGCTGCGCCGGCTCCAGGAGCAGATCCTGCGGCACGACCCGGCCTTGGATCCACCGGCCGCGGCAAACGTCGACCTGCCGGTGTTCGCGACCTCCTTCGTCGGGCGATCCGCAGAGATCGAGGCAATCACCGCCCTGATCGGCCGGCACCGGCTCGCTACCCTCACCGGCCTGGGCGGGGTGGGCAAGACCCGGCTGAGCGTGGCCGCGGCGGAGGCGTCGGCGGCTCACTTCAACCACGGCGTCATCTTCGCCTCGTTCGAGGCCCTGGAGGATCCCGCGCTGGTTCCCTCCGTCGTCGCTGCTGCTCTGGGTATCTCCGCTGCCGACGTCGAGGGGGTCGCGGCTGCGCTCGACACCCGGGAGCAATTGCTCGTGCTCGACAACTGCGAGCACGTGGCCGAGGCGGTGGCGGACCTCGTATCGGGTCTGCTCGCCGCCTGCCCCCGCGTCCGGGTTCTCGCCACCAGCAGGATCCCGTTGAACGTCGTCGGTGAGTCGGTGTGGGTCACGCCCATGCTGGAGGTCTCCGTCGACGGGACGGGCGCACCGGAGGCGGTGCGGCTGTTCCTGGAGCGGGCCCGCCAAGCAGGCCCCGGCACCGTGCTGCCGGACGACGACGATCCTCGCCTGCGGGAGGTGGCCACCCTGCTCGGCGGCCTTCCGCTGGCCATCGAACTGGCCGCCGCGCAGTGCGGCGTGCTCACCGTCTCGGACGTGATCGACCAGTTGCACCGGAACCTGGGTTCGGCTGCTTCGGAACGGGACCGGCCCACCCGGCACCGGTCCATGGAGGTGGCGCTGACCGGGACGTTGGAGCACCTGCGGCCTGCGGCCCGGGAGCTGCTGAGCCGCATGCGCATCTTCCGCAGCCCGGTGGGGGTCGAGGCGATCGAGGCGGTCTGCTCCGACTCGACGGTGCCGGGCGGGGACCTTCCCGCGCTCCTCGCCGAACTCACGCACGCGGCCGTGGTGGTCGCCGACCTCAGCGGAGAACGCGGTCGGTACTCGTTACTGCCCCCGGTACGCCGTTCTGCGCCACAGGTGCTCTCCCGCCTGGGTCACGCCCCACCGGAACTGCAGACCCGCCATCTGGAGTACCTGCACCACCAGGTCCGGGAGGCCGTGACGCACGTGGGCGGCCCCGGCGAGGCACCGGCACTGGCCGGCCTGGGTGAACTCGATGCGGACCTTCGCGCGGGGTTGGCCCACGCGGTGGAAACCGATCCGCAGCGGGGCCTCTCGATGGCGGCGGCGCTGTCGCCGTTCTGGATGCGGCGGCGCATGCATACCGAGGGACGCCGATGGTTGCGCCAGCTCCTCGAGGCGGGCGACGATGCCGACCCGGCTGTACGAGGGGCCGCCCTGCACGCCGCCGGTGGCCTGGCCTGGGACGACGGCGACCGGCCCGCTGCGGAGGACCTGCTGCACCAGGCGTGGCAGATCCGCAAGGGCCTGCGGGACAAGGCCGGGCAGGCGCTGACCCTGAACAACATGGCCGGGCTGGCCTCGGACCGGGGCCACCACGCGGGTGCGTATGAGATGTGGAGCCGCGCCCACGGACTGTTCGTGGAGAGCGGCCACGCGGTCGGCACAGCCGCCACCGAACTCAATCGCGGCATCGCTGCGCACAAGTCGGCTCGGCTCGACGATGCCGCGACGCATCTGGAGAGCGCCCGGACCGCCTACCGCGACCTGGGCAGCACGCACATGGAGGCGATGGCGCTGGAACGTCTCGCGGGGATCGAGGCCGAACGGGGGCAGCATCGGGCGGCGATGATCCTGACCCGCTCCGCGCAGGCGATCTACGCTGACGTCGGTTCACCGGAGCAGCAGGCACGGCTGGGCTGGCAGCGCGCACTGCGACACCGCGCCCTGGGTGAGGAGACCGAGGCCCGGGAACTGGTGCGGACGGTGGCCCAGGCCGTGGTCACCGATGAACTCCTCGACGCCTGGTGGGTTTCCGGCCTGATCGAAACCAGCGCAGCGCTCGAGGTGCCCGAGCGACCCGGGCACGCCGCCGGATTGCTCGGGGTGGCCCGCCGGCACCGCGAACGCAGCGGGCACGGGGCCGACCCCACCACCGTGCCCGATCTGCCGGATGTGCTCACCCGCCTCGGTGAGGTGCTCGGACCCGAACGCCTCACCGAGGAAATGGCAGTCAGTGGCGCGCGATCGGTCGCGGTGGTGGTGGCCGGGATCGCCGGCCTGGGCCGGCAACCGGACCTGCCGGTCAGCGCTCGGACAGCAGCACGGCCGGCTCCTCGACCATCGTGAACTCCATCGGCACCTGGTTTTCGGCGAACCGGTCATCCGATGTGATGGGCTCGTAGTCGAGCACCAGGGTGTACTCACCGGCGTAGGCCTCATGGACCGGTAGCCCGGTGAGCGAGACTGTGGATCCACCACCGGGGACACAGCCGCGGTCACTCATGCCGAGGTCCACGGTGTCGGTGCCATCGGAGGTCAGCAACGCGAAGTTGTTCCCCGCGCCCCGGCTCCAGCACTGCTGGCGGTCGGTGTCGTTGCGCACCTCCACCATCAGTTCCAGCACGGCGGTGCCGTCCTCGGTACCTTGATCGATGTCCCAGCGCAGGTCGGCCTCCTGAACGGTCACCGTCAACTGGCCGCCCACGTCGAAGGCCTCCCCGACCAGACCGGGCTGTTGCACCGGGATGCGCGTGATCAACTCACCCTGGCTGCCCAGCGGAGCCTGAGCCCGGCTTCGCTCGGGGGAGCCGACCAGCACGATGGCCCGGTCCTGATCGAAGGTCTCCAACTGGTCGGGGTTGAGCGGGATCTCGACTTCGAGCGGCCCGGTGCCTCCGCTCGGCACCGGATCGCCGATGTTCCGTCCCGATGACTCGAAGGAGTGCCCCGTCTCGGGGTCCTCCCATTCCAGGACGAACCCGGCGTTGGCCGGTGCGCTGCTGCTTCCGGGGTTGGTCACGCTCCCGGTCAGGATCACGCGCGCCCCCTGGACCCGGTCGCTCTGGTTGTGCTCGGCGTCGACGTCGATGACGTCCAGGGACTCGATGGTGTACTCCATGCCGCCGACATGCACCGTGGCACCGACCTGCTGGGGCTGCACCGGCAACGGTTCCAGGTCCCCGCCGGCCTCCTCGGCCTCCACGGTCTCCTCGGCCTCATCCGCGGCGGGCTGGGCCGGCTCGGCGGCGGCGAGGCCGTCGTCGTCGTCGATCTCCTCGTCCTGACCGGGTCCTCCGAGGCCGTCGGGCAACATGCCGCACCCGGACAGCATCAGCATCACACCGGCAGCCGCCGCCAGCAGTGTGATTCGCATGTTCCGTCTCATCGTCGATCCTTCCCTCATCCCCCGGTGCCTCCTCGTCAGAGACTTCCTGACCGGCGTCAACGGCGACGCTAGGAGACCGCTGTTAAGAACCTGTTAAAGGCCCCGCCGACTAGCACTGCCCTTCCCCGGGCGCCGCGGGTCGAAGTGCGAGAACATCAGCGCGAACCGAACCACGTGGAGGTATCGATGGCCCGACCCGATGGGCAGACCAGGATCAAGGACGTCTACGCCCACCCGGTGGGCCGGGACGCGATCGACAAGGTACTGCTCCAACTCGGACGCTCCCGGCGGTGGGTGACCAACCCGGTGGTGGCGAACCTGCCCCTGGCCGCCGTGGCGCGCCTGGCCCGCCGCAGCGTCGGCCCGGGCTTCGCCGACGCTTTCCTCGCGGTGCTTGCCGACCATCCCGAGCGGTCCGGCACCCCGGACGGGCCGCACGACGTCCCAGTACCCCCGGGCACGGCGCCACCTCCCGCCCCCTGGTGGCACTCCGCCGTCTTCTATCAGGTCTATCCCCGCTCCTTCGCCGACTCCGACGGCGATGGCATCGGGGACCTGCGCGGGGTGATCTCCCACCTGGACTACCTGGCGGACCTGGGGGTGGACTGTGTGTGGCTGTCCCCGATCTTCGACTCCCCCAACATGGACATGGGCTATGACGTGCGTGACTACCGCGCGGTGATGGAGGAGATGGGGACCCTGGAGGACCTGGACGAGTTGATCGCGGGCTGTCACCAACGGGGGATGCGGATCATCCTGGACCTGGTGGTCAACCACACCTCCGATCAGCACGAGTGGTTCCACGCCGCGGTACGGGACCCGGATGGACCCTACGGCGAGTACTACCATCTGCGTCCGGGCCTCGCGGGTGAGGACGGGTCCGGGCCGCCGCCGAACAACTGGAGGGCGTTCTTCGGGGGCCAGGCCTGGCGGTGGATCCCCGAGGCCGAGCGCTGGGCGTTGCACCTGTTCGCGCCCGGGCAGATGGACCTGAACTGGGACAATCCCGCGGTGCGCCGCGAGGTCGCCGACATCGTGCGCTGGTGGCGCGAACGGGGCATCGACGGCTTCCGCCTCGACGTCATCAACTTGATCTCCAAACGGCCCGGCCTGCCCGACGGCGACGACGGAATCGGGGACCTGATCGGGTTCCCCGGGATCGAGAACTACTTCTACGGCCCCAACCTGCACACCTACCTGCGTGAACTGCGCGCCGACGGGTTCACCCGCTCCCCCGACGAACCCGCACCTGCCTCGACCGCCCGGGCCCGCGACCGCGACGGCCTGATCGGCGACCGGCTGCCCCCTGATCCGGTGGGAGTGATGGTCGGGGAGACCCCGGGAGTGGGGGTGGAGATGGGACGCCTGCTCAGTGCGGCCGGACGCGGTGAACTGGACCTGGTGTTCAACTTCGACGTGCTGGAGAACCCCGGCCGCATCCGCTGGGACGACTACCGCTACGACCTGCGATACCTGAAGACCTACTATCAGGACTACCTGGCCCGGCTCGGTCCCGATGACCACCTGGCCCTGTTCATCGAGAACCACGACAACCCGCGGATGGTCTCCAAGGCACTCGGGGACAAGGACCACATCCCCCATCAGCGCACCGCGGTGGCCAAGGTGCTGGCCACGATCCAGTTGACGCTGCCCGGCACCCCGTTCATCTTCCAGGGCCAGGAGATCGGGGCGATCAACCAGGACTTCACCTCGGTGATCGACCTGCGGGACGTGGAGTCACGCGACCGCTTCGCGCAGTTGCGGGAGGAGGGGCGCACCGAGGCCCAGGCCCTGGCCGAGGTGCTGCCCGGGGCGCGGGACCACTCCCGGGTGCCGATGCGCTGGCAACCGGGAGAGACCACCGGGTTCAGCGCCGGCGATCCGTGGCAACCCGGGGTGGAGGACTCCAGCGGATTCACCGTGCTGGAGCAGGACGGCGAACCCGGCTCGGTGCTGAACTTCTACCGGAACCTGATCCGACTGCGCCGGGCTCATCCGGCCCTGGCCGAGGGCGACGTGCACTTCTGCGCTCCCCGGTCCCGCCACTACTTCGGGTGGCTGCGCACCGGCCCCGACGGTGAGGTGTGGTTGGTGGAGGTGAACCTGACCGGGCGGCCCATCCGGCGCCCCCGCCAGGTGCTCGGCGACCGGCTCGATGCCCTGCTGCGCCGGGCGGGTACGGGCGGTGCGGGTGGCGCAGGCGCGGGCGGCGCGGGCGGCGCGGATGAGTTGGCGGTGGTGCTCGGCACCACCGCCACCCGGGGGAAGATGATGGCCCCCTACCAGGTGGTCATCGCCGGGGTGGGCGCCACCCCCGGCGTGCCCCACTGAGCGCTCAGGTCCGGCGTTCGCGTCGAAGTATCCGGCGCCACCAGGGGGCACGGCGCGGCTGTGGCACCTCGGCTGGTTCGTCCCCGGGTGCACCGCCCTGCCCACCCGAGGCTGCGTCGTCGTCGGGCGTTGCCGGGGCCGTCCGGCTACGGGCGGTGCGCCACCCGGTGACGACCTCCTCGACGTCGGCGCGCCCGACCGGCAGCACCGGCCCGCTGGGAGCGCGGATCCACTCCGCGACCCGCCGATTGAGTTCGTGAACCGCCGCGCGGACCGACTCCTCATCCGGGAGGTCCCGCACCACCTCGGGCAACTCCGCGATCTCCTTGCGCAACTGCAGAGCGGGGGGCAGGAGGACGTGGGCCGGGACCTCTTCCTCGCGGATCTTCTGGTGCACCCACCAGTCCTCATGCACCGGTTCGTCCAGGCCGGGTAGGGGCTTGCCGGCACCGGGCAGGTTGTCGAACTCGCCCCGCTCCCGGGCCTCGTGGATGAGCCGGTCCACCCAGGTGTGGATCGGCACGCCGCCTGGAATGCGCTGGGTCATCGCCTGCCAGTGTGCCCGCCGGCGGGCGCGTCGGTCCAGCATGTCTCGCTGCTGTTCCGCCTGCCGGTGCCGTGGTACGGCCAGCTCCTAGGCCACCGGTGCATCCGTCGCCGTACCACTGGGCCTGACGACGGCGTAGAGCACCATGTCCCGGCGCCGGCCCGCGATCTCCTGGTGGCTGTGGAGCAGACCCTCGCGCAGGTAGCCGGCGGCCTCGGCGGTGCGGATCGAGGCGTGATTGTCGGGTTCGATGTACAACGCGATCCGGAACAGCCCGGGCACGGTCCAGGCGAAGTGCGTCAGCGCGGTGAGCGCGTCAACGGCCAGGCCCTGTCCGCGGGCGAAGGGGGCGAGGGCGTACCCGGCGCTGGCGCGCCCTGCTCCGAACTCCCTCAGCCACAGGCCGCAGTGACCAACTGCGCGACCGGTTGCGGCGACGGCGATCGTGAAGGAGAAGCCGCTCCCCTCCGCGTGGCGGCGTTGCTGGCGACGTACCCAGGCACGCGCCTGGGACGGGGTGGCCCGGGCGGGCAGGGAGCCGGTGGCGGGAACATAGGGATCGGTCGAAAGGTCCCTGGCCATCGTCACGTCCTGCTCGGTCACTGCGCGCAGCAGCACTCGCCCGTGCCTGGGCGGGGTGTCCGGCCACGGGGGCAGTGGCGGGGAGTTGGTGCTCACCGTCCGGAGGTTACCGGCATAGGTCAGCAGCCCCGGGGCCGCGTTCAGGTGGCCGACTCGGCCAAAGTGCATGACGCTTCTGCCATGAGCACCAAGAAGGCAGCGCGCACCGGGGACCGCAACCCCGAAGGTCCCACGGACCTGAAGGCGCCTACGTGGAAGTACACCCTGAAGCGGGCCGCCGCGGAATTCACCCGCGACCAGCTCGTCGACCGGGCCGCCGCCCTGACCTACTTCGCGGTGCTGTCGATGTTCCCGGCGCTGGTGGTGCTGGTCTCCCTGCTCGGCGTGCTCGGCCAGGGGGAGGCCACCACGAACGCGATCTTGAACATGCTGACCGAGTACCTGCCCGAGGACACCGCCGACCAACTGCGCGGACCGATCAGTTCGATCACGGAGAGCCAGGGCGCCGGGCTGGGTCTGGTCATCGGTATCCTCACCGCGCTGTGGACCGCGTCGAACTACGTCAACGCCTTCAGCCGGGCGATGAACGCGGTCTATGAGGTCGCCGAGGGGCGTCCGATCTGGAAGTTGCGCCCGCTGATGTACCTGCTGACCGCGGTGCTGATCATCCTGGTCGCGATCGCGGCGCTGATCCTGGTGGTCAGCGGCCCGGTTGCCCGCTGGGTCGGGGATCTGGTGGGCCTGGGTGAGACGGCGGTGCTGGTGTGGGACATCGCGAAGTGGCCGGTGCTGGTCCTGATCGTGATGCTGGTGCTCGCGCTGCTGTACTACATGACCCCGAACGTGAAGATGAAGAGACTGCGCTGGGTCAGCCCCGGAGCGCTCCTGGCGATCGTGACGGCCGCCCTGGCTACCGCGGGCCTCGGCTTCTATGTGGCCAACTTCGGCTCCTACAACGCCACCTACGGCGCGCTGGCCGGAGTCATCATCTTCCTGCTGTGGCTGTGGATCATGAATCTGGCCATCCTCTTCGGCGCTGAGTTCGACGCCGAACTCGAACGCGGCCGTGAACTGCAGAGTGACATGCCGGCCGAGGAACACATCCAACTGCCGCCCCGCGACGACACCCAGATCGTGAAGAAGAAGGACAAGCGTGCGGACCTGGTCGAGGAGGCGGCCACGATCCGCCGTAGCGCGGGCGCAAAGGGCGAGGGCCGTGGCGAGGGTCGCGCCCGCGGCCGGGGTGGCCGCAGCCGCCGGGGCGGCAGCACCCGCTGAGGCCGGACCCGCCGCACACGGTAGGACGACGCAATAGCCCGCCCGACGGCGTCGCCGCCTGTCCGACGACGCACCTGCCCGGCCCCACGGGTTCACGTCAGCAGATGGTCACCCCTGCCACCCCACACACAGACGAAGGTCCCCGGCGTACGTGCCGGGGACCTTCGTCCGTGGGAGTGGCCGACTGGGTTCAGTTGCTCCCGCGCACGTTCTGGGCCGAGTCCTCGGCCCGTGACCGAACGTCCTGAGCGGCGTCCGTGCCTTCCTCGCGCACATGCTGCGCGCCTTCGGTGGCGGTGTCCCTGACCTCCTGCACCGCCTGCTCGGCGGGCTCGCGGAGGTGCTCGGCACTCTCGCTTGCCATCGACTTGACCTCCTCGGTCGCGTGGCTGACCGCGTCACTGGACTTGGCCTGATCCACGAGTTGACGTTCCTTGCGGGAGGAGGGGATCAGCCCGGCGACCAGCAATCCTGCGCCGAAGGCGACCAGGCCGGCAGCCAAGGGGTTGCCCTCAGCCCTCTCCTTCACCCGGTGCGGGGCTTCGCGTGCCATGTCACCGGCTCGGGAGGTCTGGGCACCGATCGAGTCCGAGGCGTCCTCGGCGGCCCCGAAGACCTTGTCCTTGGCCCCGGCGACCGCGTCACGGACCTTCTCCCCCTGACGGTGGGCGATGTTCCGGGGGCTGGTCTTGTCGGTGAGCGCGTCGACGTCCCGGCTGAGGTCAGCCCGGGTGCGTTCGACGTCTCGACGGATCTCATCTGGGTCTCTGGTGCTCATCGGTGTTCCTGTCCTTTCACGGCGTCCGGGATCTTCTTGACGGTCCGGGTGGTCTGGGGAATGCCCGCGATCTCCTTGATCTCCTTGCGGCCGGTGACGGCCAAGATTGCGGCGATGATCGCCCAGAGGACGGCGACGATCAGGCCGGACCAGCCCAGTGCGGGCCAGTCCGCTCCGTCCGCGCTGAGCAGCACGCCGAGCGCCCACCACAGGGCGAGCGAAGCGAAAAGCAGCACGAAGTGCCCGGCCACGCCCGCGCCACCGAACAGTCCGGCTCCCTTCCCGGCCTTGCTGACGCTCTCGGTGATCTCGGCCTTGGCCAACTCCACCTCCTGGCGCACCAGGGTGGAGAAGTCAGCGGTGAGGTTGCCCAGCAACTCTCCGACAGATGCGTCCTCGGGGCGGGAGGTCGAGGAGGCCTCGGGGGACCGGCTGCGGCGGGGTGGGGTGCGGCGTTGCCTGCCCCTCCTGCCTGCGACCTGGGCCCGACCGCAGGGTCGGGTCTGTGCTCTGGGGTGGTGGTCATCAGGTGGCCCTTCCCTCGTCATACGGCCCGCTGTGCTGGCCGCCGGAGGGGCGCGGCGGCGCGGGCGGAATGGTGGGGGGCGGGACCCTGTCTGCGGTGCGCGGTCGGGGCGGCACCGGGGGTGGGGTCGCTGCCGGTACTGGAGGCGGGGCCGCTGCCGGCACCGGCACTGCCGCGCCGGACGTGCCCCCTCCCGTCACTGCGGCCGGTGCGGACGCCGGTGAAGCGCCACTGCCCGCCGCGTGATCACCGCCGTCGTCCTGCCCGGCATCCTTGAGACCGCGCGCGATCCTTCCGGCCGCCAGGCCCAACCCTGCGGCGACGAGCACGAACATGCCCGGACGACGACGGGCGTAACGCTTGACCTCCTCCAGTACCGCCGAAGGGTCGCGACCCTCCAACCAGCGCCCGGCGTCGCCGGCGGTTTCCGAGGCCCACCGCACGAGGGTCGCGGCGGTTCCGTCCTGCTCGGCTCCATCGGCCATCTGGCGCGCTTGGGAGGAGAACCCTTGAAGTCCGTTCGTGAACCGTTCCAACTGGGTCCCGGCCTGTTCGTTCAGTTCGGTCGACGTCTGCCGCAGCAGATCCATCGCCTGGCGCTTGGCCTCCCCGACGGTTTGTCTGGCCTCGTCCGCGGCGGTCTCGGCCACGTGCGCGGCCTGTGCTTGAGCGTTCTGAGCGGTCTTGGTTGCTTCCTGCTTGGCTGTATCCGCCCTGCTGTCAGCGGATGCGCCGCCGGAGTCGTGCGACCCGGTAGCCGCGATCGGCTCGGACGTCTGGGGCATGGGATCACCGACTGGATCGGTGACGCCCCCGCCTGAGACTGTGGGGCCCTGGGGTGGGCGGTTGATGTCCTCAGTCATCGATTCGGTCCTTCCGGTTCTGATCCGTCTCGACGCGGGATGGCTCGAGGGAGGAGATCAGTGTGCGCGGGCCCGGGCGATAGCGCGCGCTCAACCCAGAAAAAGGGCTTCTCGACGCGGGATGCGAGGTGCTCAACACCCTGATCCGCTACTTTGCTGGCCATGGACCATCAGGAGTACTCGGACCTCACGCAGCAAGCCAACGCGGCCTTCGAGGAGGGCCGGGCGCAGGAGGCGGTCCAGATATTCCATCGTCTGATCAGCAGCGCCACCTTGCCGCAGGTCGATCGGTCGGTGATGGCGGTCAACCTCGCCACCGTGCTGCAGAAGTCGGGCGCCGATGCCCGGCAGGTCGAAGCGGCCTACGACCAGGGCATCGCGTTGGAGCAGCGGGTCTATCGCAGTTTCGTCCGTGAGCACAAGGCTTCCTGGCTGGACGAGAGCGGGCGTCCGGGGGAGGCGGCGATGATCTACCGGCAACTCCTGGCCGAGCACTGGCCCAGCAGCAGCGAGCGCCTGCGCTTCCAGCACAACCTGACCCTCGTGACCGGTCCCTGACGCGATCGCTGAAACGGCGCCGGCGAGGGCCCGGGGTGGTCAGTTCCTCGGTCCGTCGTCACGAGGTCGCGGGCCCCGCGACGTGCCAGAGCTGGACGGGGTTTCCCTCGGGGTCGTGCAGCGAGGCGAACCGTCCGTTCGGATAGGGCTCGGGGTCGAGGGAAACGTCGATCCCGGCGCCACGGAGTCGTTCGATCATGCCGTCGAGGTCGTCCACCCGTAGGTTCAGCCCCCACCCGGACGGGCCGAGGTGGTCGTTCGGCCCGTCACCACCGAACGGGGCGAACACGGTCGGTCCGGCTGCCTGGTTCCACGCCGGCGCGTCGTAGGAGGCCGGTGGCCGAAGCACGTCGAGGTGCTCGGCGTACCAGGCGCTGAGCCGGTCCGGGTCCCGTGCCCGGAAGAAGAATCCTCCGATTCCGATCACGCGTGCCATGTCTGCTCCCTTCGTCCGGGCAGAGTATCGCCCCGGGATGGTTGCCTCCCCGGGACGAGGTTGGGGCTGTCGCGACCTTCAGCGGCGCTCCGGGGAGTCGGCGAGCAGTTCGGTGATCTGCGCAGCGACGGGCGCCGGGAGCGGCCCCAACTCGAGGGTGGTGGCGTTCTCCTGGGCCTGCTCGGGAGTGCGGATGCCGGGCAGCGGGATGATCGCCTCGTCCAGGGCCCACAGGTAGCCCAGCGCACCCTGGACCAGACTGCGCCCCCCGGCGGTGAGGAGTTCGCGGACGCGGTCCAGTCGTTCCAACCAGGCGTGCATCTCACCCTCGTCGAAGTACGTCCACCAAGGGGTGTCGAGCCGGACGTCGCCCGGCCCGGGACGGCGGTCGGGCGCGTAGCGGCCACTGAGCAGACCCATCGCGAGCGGTGATCGGGCAAGGACGGCGAGCCCGTGGAGGCGGGCGACGTCGAGGACTGCGGAGGACCACCCGAACACGTTGACCTGCGTCTGCACGGCCACGCAAGACCGCGATGAGGCGAAAGTCTCGACGATCTCCGGTGCGTCCTGGCTGGTGCCGAACCACCGGATCTTCCCGGCATCGACCAGTTCCTCACAGGTGGCGACGACGTCTTCGGCCTCGGCGAGGCTCCGGGCGCCGCCATGGAGTTGATAGAGGCCGATGGCCTCGATGCCCAGCCGCCGCAGGCTCGCCTCGCACTGGGTGCGGATGCTGGCCGCGGAGACGTCGTGTCCGCGGTCGGTGCGGGTGGCCTCGTCGAAGAGGTGGCCGAACTTCGTGGCGACGACGACGTGATCCCGGGCGTCCGGGTTCAGTTCCGCCAGGGCCCGGCCCAGGACGCGTTCGCTGTGCCCGGTCCCGTAGATCGCCGCGGTGTCGATCAGGGTGATTCCGTGGTCGAAGGCGGTGCGTAGGGCGCGCAGGCTCACCTCGTCGTCGGCCGGTCCCCATCCCGCATCGCGGCCGTCGACGGTGAATGGGCCACCCATGGCCCAGGTCCCGGCGCCGAGCGCGGAGACCTCGGGACCTTCGCGGCCGAGTCTGCGTGGGGGTGTGCGGGTGATGTTCGTGGTCATGGGATCACTCCTTCCGGGCTTCGTGTCATCACTGTGCTGCCTGGAGTGCACTCCAGGTCAAGACTCGCACGAACCCAGGCAATCGTTAACGACAGACCCGAGCACCGACGGGCCGCTCCCGGTAGGGCATCGAGCCTGAGCGCTGGCTGCGATGACGACGCCATCACACAGTCGCAGGCACGCCGTCAGGTCGCCGCGATGACCGGCGCCGTCGCCAGTGCCATCTCCACGCGCATCACGCCGTCATCCGCACTATCCGCCTCACTGGCCGGATGCGGCGCCGTCCCGCTGCGCCAACGCGTCGAACCACGCCACCGCATGGCGACCCATGGTGATCCCGTAGTCCAGCGTGGCGCGCTGGTAGGCGAACACGTCGCTGAGCTCCGCAGGCACCTCCATGGTGTCCAGGCGCTCCTCCAATTCGGTGAACTCGGCGAGATCTGCGGCGGCTCGCTCCTGCATTCTGCGCAACACGGGCGAGCGGTCCCCCGGTTCCAACAGACCCAGAAAGAACAGCCGGGGCAGCGCCGCCAGTTCCAACTGAGGCCCGGTGATCTCCCCGGTCATCCACTCGTGGAACTCCTGCCGGCCCGCCTTGGTGGTGCGGTAGGTCTTCTTACCCCGACCGCCGGGTTCCACGCTGGCGACCTCGATCAGGCCCTTGCTCAGGAGGCTGTCCAGAGCCCTTTTGATGCTGCCGGAACTCGCGCTGTAGACGAGGGAGACGCCCACCTCGACGTTCTTGATCAACTCGTACAGGCTCTGCGGGCGCAGGAGTAGGAGCCCGAGGATCACGTGTGCCACCGGACAAGTCTATTCTGTTGACCCTCATAGACATGTCTAGTAGACAGGTTCCAATGAAAGGACCTCGATGCGAACGCCACGGCGCACCTTCCTCGCACCCGACAACCGCGTCAGCGCTGACGTCGATGCCGGCCTGAAGGACCTGGTGCGCACCCTCAGCGCCAGGTCCCGGCTGCACCACGTCAACCTGGCCATCGCCGGCGATGATGGGCGGTCCTGGTCAGGTGCTGCCGGACCGACCGACGACGAACTGCAGATCCGCCCCTCCACACCGTTCTTCATCGCCTCGATCACCAAGCGGTTCATCATCACGCTGCTGCTGCAGGCCTACGAACGCGACGAAATCGACCTGGACGCACCCATCACCGCCTACCTGCCCGATTCGGTCACCACCGGGCTGCACGTGCGCGGCGGAGGGGACCGCTCGGGCGAGATCACCGTGCGCCACCTCGCCAGCCACACCTCCGGCCTGCCGGACTTCTTCGAACGACGACGCGGGGCACCGAGCCTATTCAAGCAACTGCGCGCGGGCCAGGACACCTCCTGGGACTTCGACGACGTCCTCGACATCACCCGCAACCAGCAACGCCCGCACTTCGATCCGCAGGACCTGGGTGCGCCCCGACAGCGGGCCCGGTACTCCGACACCGGGTTCCAGTTACTGATCCGCATCCTGGAGTCGGTGACCGCCCGCTCCTTCCCCGATCTGCTCACCGAGCGCATCACCGTCCCGCTCGGCCTGGACCGGACCTGGCATCCCGCCGGTCGGCCCGCGGCACCGGACCTGCCGGCCACGGCGCCGCTGCATGCCCGGCGCCGCCGGGTGACCGTCGACCGCGTCATAGCCTCCAGCAACGACCTGATCAGCACCACCGGCGACCTGCTCGCCTTCGAACGCGCGCTGGTGGCTGGTCATCCGTTCCGGGACCCCGGCACCCCGAACCTGCTCACCGAACGCGCCAACCGACTGCGCAACGCACCGGGCCTTCGCTACGGGCTGGGCACGATGATCTTCACGGTGAACCGGCTCATGTCGCCCTCGCACGCCCCGGTCACCCTTGTGGGACACTCCGGTTCAACCGGCACCTGGCTGTTCACCTGCCCCGAACTCGGGGTGCACCTGGCCGGCACGGTGGACCAGACGCAGGCGAACGCACTCCCCTTCCACATCATGGCCCGGTGCCTACGGATCTGGGCGCGGGCCTGAGTGGTGCCAGCCGGCAGCCTCGAGGCACGCGGCGCTACGGCGACGGGGCCGGCCCAGCTGCCTCTCGGAGAGCGAGCCGGGTCTGTGTCTGGGCAGCTCCGGCGTCCTTCTTCAGCAGTCTGAGCAGACGGTCGAGCGCTGCGGTGTCTCTGGCGCGCACGCGCAGCAGGTAGTCGTAGGGGCCGGTGACGTGCACCGCGTCGATGATCTGGTGAACTCCGACCGCCCAAGCGAGAAACTCTTCTGAATCACGGTCCGGATGCAGGCGCACATCGATGAACGCCTCCAGCCCAGTGGTGCTCTCGGGGACGTCGGAGCCCAGCACCGCTCGATAGCCCACGATGACACCGCTGTTCTCCAGGCGTCGGACCCTGACCGCGACAGCATTGGTGCTCAAGCCGACCTGTCGCCCGATCGCACTGAACGAAGCGCGGCCATCCACGTGGAGAATGCTGATGATCTGCTCGTTGATACGGTCCACATGGCGAATTATCTCACGTGATGACACATTCGTGCAGTTACCTCGTCTGGTAGCCCTGACACTCGTCGGCATGGAGTTCATCGCCGTGTTCGGGGCCGGCCTGGTCGCCGGGCTGGCTCTGGCGGTCCCTCTCGGAGCCATCGGAGTCCTACTGATCCACGAGGGAACTCTCCGGGGGTGGGCCGGCGGTGCACCCGCAGCTCTCGCGGTCGCAACCGTGGACCTGCTCTACTGCACTACCGCTGTGGCGGCAGGTGCCGCTTTCGCGCCGGTGATCGCGACCTGGGCTCCGTGGCCGGGAATCACCGGTGGCACAGCCCTGGTCGCGCTCGCCGTCTGGAACCTGGTCCGGACGAGACGCTCGATCGTCGAGGCCAGGCCTAGCGATGACGCCCCCCACACACGGTCCAGCCACCGCTACCTGCTGTTCTTCGGCCTGACGGCGATCAACCCAGCGACCCTGGTCTACTTCGCGGCGATCGTGACCGGCCTATCGACACTCTCGACCTCCACTGTCGCTGCCGCACTGTTCGTCGCGGGGGTCGCGCTGGCATCACTGAGCTGGCAGCTTCTGTTGGTGCTCGCTGGAGCCATCCTGCGCTGGCGGACCGGTGCACGGTTTCGACACCTGACAACGCTGACCGGAAACGGCGTTGTGGGCATACTTGGCGTACTGATGATCACGGGCGTGGTCTTCTGAGCCGGCCGGGTTCCCGGTGTTTGCATCCGGGCCAGCAGCATGGTCGGCGTTCACCGTTCTGCAACTTATCCAAGGCGACGCGGATGCGGCGCTGACGCGTGGTCTCTTGCTTGGCGTCTTCGACCCAGCAGATGAACTCGTTGCGGGCCAGGGGCGTGATCGACTGCCAGGCCGCCAGAGCGGAGGTGTTGCCGATGACTGCCTCGCGCAGGTCGGTGGGTAGTGGGTGCACCACTCCACCGGGCACATCCTGGCTGTTCCTGGGGACGAGTGTCGGGCTCGTCGTCGGGTTCATCGGACTGTCGCTTCTCGTACGCACGTCATGGCGGGGTTCTCAGTTCTTGGGAAGGTCGGCGAAGGTGTTCTGCACATCGCGATACCAATCGAGCGACTTCTTCGGATGGCGCCAGCGGCCTTTCATGGCGTCACGAGCCGGCTGGTGGGAGGCATCGCCGGCCTTCACCGCGTCCCTGAGGTGACGATCGTGGGCTTTGATCACGTGGTCGGCAGTTTCGCCAGTGTGTTCGAGGCCGCAGGGCCCTCCCAGCTGGCGGCAGGTCATAGTCTTCATGGTCGTTTCCCTCTGGTGGTAGCGGTGATGGTGAGTCCTACATCTTGGTGACGAGCAGGAACCGGCGAGTGTGACCGCCGAGATCAGGAGCGTCGTTCTGGACCCTCGCGGCGCGACACCCGGGCCAGCACGTCGGGCTCCGCGCGGAAGGTGATCGTGCTGACCACCCCGTTGCGCAGCGTGAAATCGAAGACGACCTTCGCCTCTCCTCGGTGGAACCAGGCCGCAGCAGGCCGGTCATCGATGTAGACCGGCAGCGCAGCGTGCGCGCTGCCGTTGAAGAACGTCGCCACCTCGTGACGGCCCTCGATCCGCTCCGGCGTGCCAACGAGGACCGCGGCGGCATCGGCACTGACCACAGCCTCAGGGGCAAGGAGCCGTATCAGCCGCTCGAACTCCCCGTTACGCGCTGCTGCCATGAACGCGTCAACGACCTCCCAGTTGGACGCCTGGTCCTCGGACGAGGGTTGGCGCACCTTCGCGCGGGCCCGTGAGGCCAGTTTGCGGGCCGCCACCGGTGTGGTCTCGAGCATGGCGGCAACTGTGGAGAACTCGAAACCGAAACTGTCGTGCAGCACGAACGCCACGCGCTCCTGCGGCGAGAGCCGATCCAGTACCACCTGCAGGGCGACGCCGACCGTGTCAGCCAGGGAGACTTCCTCCGCGACATCGGGCGCGAGGCTGGTTGGTTCTATCTCCTCCGCCGGCACCGGCGTCCTGGAGCGAAGCCGGTCCAGGCACAGGCGGGTGGTCACCGTCGTCAACCACGCCGGGAGGCAGTCGATGTCTGTGTCGGAACGTTCCAGCCGCAGCCATGCCTGCTGCACCACATCCTCGGCCTCGGCGTGATCGTTCAGCACACCGGTTGCCAGGCGAACTAATCGAGGCCGCTCCCGCTCAAAGACCTCCGTCTGATTCACACCGATCGCCCTTCCTTCCGTAGCCGTTACCGGAATGACGCACCGGCCGTGACGAATGTGACCCAACACCGACTACGACTCACCAGGCGCGGCGCGTCGGATCCGGTCGGACCGCCGACGAACACAGCCCTGACCACGAACCCGAGCCTAATGTCCGCGCACGGAGCGCCGGCGGATTGATTTCTTACAAGTCCGACGGCTCACGACTCGTTAGGTTGTGGGTACCAGAGCAAAGGAGAGTCCCATGCGCAAGGTGGTGATGTACGCATCGGTGTCGGTCGACGGCTTCATCGCGGACGAGAACGACCGGCCCGGACCTCTGTTCGACTGGTTGACCAGCGGCGACGTGCCGTTGGACGACAGCGGATTCTTGACGGTGTCGCAGGCATCCTACGATCACACTCGGGCCTACTGGGACCAGATCGGGGTGACAATCGTAGGTCGCCACGTCTTCGACATGACGGACGGCTGGGACGGAACGCCGCCGAGCGGGATCGACCACGTCGTCGTCGTGACCCACCGGGGCAGGCCCGAGGGTTGGCATCCCGGGGCGCCGTTCTACTTTGTCGACGGCATCGAGGCCGCGGTGGCGAAGGCACAGGAACTTGCACGTGGCCGCGTGGTCGAGGTCGGCGCCGGGGACGTTGGGGGCCAGGTCCTTGCCGCGGGTCTGGTCGACGAGGTGCGCATGGACGTCGTACCCGTGGTGTTCGGGTCCGGCAAACGCTACTTCGGGTCGGTCGACGCGCAGCATCTGTTGGAGGATCCCGACGTGGCCATTCAAGGCGAACGAGTGCTCCACCTAAGCTATCGAGTCCGCCGTTCACCGGACTGAGTAGGTGCGCGAACTCTCCTAGAGGCCGACACCCATAGGCGGGCGTCGGGGTATCGGCAAAGCCCAACTGGCCGACAACCTCACCCTCTGGTGGAGCTAGGGGGATTCGAACCCCCGACCTTCTCATTGCGAACGAGACGCGCTACCAACTGCGCCATAGCCCCAGGCAGCACCAAGATTATCACCCGGTGCCCGGTGATTCCCACCCCTGGTGGCGCGGACCACATCACTCCGGGCGCACCCGCCGCGGCCCACTCAGCGACGGCGCCCGGACGACGCCATGGACTACCGCCAGGTGCGGACTACTGCCCGACGGCGCGGCGACGCTCCAGCACCGACTGCAGATCCATCGTGGGCCGCTTGGCCTCATCGGTGCCGGTGGCCGCAACCGGAGCCGACGACGACGTAACCCCGGCCGCGGTGGCAGCCTCGCCCTGGGTATCGAGACGGGCGGACTCCTGCTCGGCGAGGACCTGTTCGGGTGTGGCCGGCGGCGCCTGGGCGTCGGTGCGCGCACGCACTGTCTGCTCCACCTCGGCCAGCGTCAACTCCCGCTCCACCTCCGCATCGGCCGGCGCGGGAGCGGACTCCCACTGCGGGGACTCATAGGCGGCCACCTCCCGGCGCGGCGCGGGTGCCTTGAGGGTGTAGGTCGGCCGTGGCACCGGGACCGGCGTCCAGCCTTCGGCTGTGTCGATGGCGACCGGATTGTCGATCGTGGCCGGATCCACCGAGATCCGCAGGCTTCCGGTGCGTTCGCTGACCGGGGTGCGCTTGGGCGGGGCGACCGGTGCGTCCTCGCCGGTGCCGCCGTCGGCCACCGCGGCCTTCGTGGCTTCGCCTCCCTCCTGCGTCTCGGCTGGAGCGGGGGCGGCCTCACCCTGGGAACTACGACGGGCGTGCCGCACCGCGAGCGGACCGGTCGCCGTCGTCGGTTTATCCTGCTCGACTCGCTCGGCGCCGGCGGCGGACGACCCGGTGGCGCTGCGCCGTCGCGGGTTGCGGTCGGTGCGGGCCGGGCGGTCGGAGCGTTCGGCCTCGCGGCTCTCCGCCAGAGCGGCCCGGACCGCCGCGCGACGCCCGGCTACCCCGGCGGCCACCAGCAGCACCGAGGCCACGATCGGCGCGGCGATCGGCAGCGTGATGGTGGCGAACAGGGTCCACAGCGCGGCGGTGAGGAACACCAGACCGAGCAGCAGGACCCGACGACGGCGTGCGGCCGCAGCACGTCGGCTCGCCGCTGCAGCGCGGGCGGCGCGCATCGCCGCGACCCGGCGTGCTTCGGCGGCGCTACGCGAGGCGGGTGGGGCGGGCTGGCGGTCCATCGGGGCCTCCGGTTCACGGGCGCTGGGCGTGTGCAGGTACACCCGAGCGGTGCTGGAGTATTGGGGTGGGGTTCCACCGGCGCGGGCCAGCACCCGCAGGTTGGTGGAGAAACGGTCATCGACCCGCGCATCGCTCACCACTTGCCGGGAGCGGATCAGCGCGGGAAGCAGGTAGCCCAGAGACATCAGCACGATGGCCAACAGGACGAACCCTGCGACGCTCTCGACCTGTCCCGTGCTCACCCTCCTGACGGTAGAACCGCCGGGCGGGCGAATCGATCAGCCGGTGCGGCGTGTCGGTGCCGACATGGCCAAGACCGGTGTGGCAATGCCCGCAGGGCCGGGTCCGACCGGCTCCCGCCGTCATTCCGGGGCCGAGAGCCGATCCAGCATCGAGCCGGTGACTTCCTCGGCGGTGACGGCGAAACTGCGGTGATCGCGCCAGAGCCCCTGGATGTGCAAGTAGCGCCGGCGCAGCCCCTCCTCGCGCATACCCAACTTCTGCGGCACCCGGAGGCTGGCGGCGTTCTCCGGGCGCACGTTGATCTCCACCCGGTGCAGCCCCAACGCGCCGAAGGAGTGGTCGATCGCCAACGCGACCGCCCTGGTCATCAGCCCCTGCCCGGCCACGTGCTCGGAGATCCAGTAGCCGATGTGTGCCGAGTGCAGGGAACCCCGGGCCACCCCGGCGATGGTCAGTTGGCCCACCACCTGTCCGCGCCACTCCAGCACGTAGGCGTACCCGATGTCCTGGCGGGCCTGGACGCGCTGCTGGCGCACGTACTCCGCGAACGTCATCGAGGGCGCTGGCGGGCCCGGGTTGGTGGCCTCCCACGGCGTGAGCCAGTCGAGGTTGGACTCTCGCAGGCGCTGCCAGGCCGCCCGGTCGCTCCGGTTCATCCGGCGCAGCATCAGGTCGCCGGCGCGCAGGCCGTGGCGCAGGTCCGCATCCCGCAGGGAGCCGCGACCCACCCGGGGTGGTCGGGGCATCGCTCCCCCACCCGGCCCCTGGCGCGGTGCGCCGTGCCCCGCCCGACCCGGAGGCATGGTCAGCTCTCCAGCACCATCGCGGCGAGTCGGTCGCCGGTGGCCACGTGGCCCACGTCCTGGGGCACCACCACCAGCGCGTTGGCCCTGGACATCGACGTCAGGAGCAGCGGGTCCCCGGTCGGAGCGGCGCGGTAGCCCTCATCGGGGGTCCCGGTCAGGTGCACCGGGACGAACTCGCGCCGTTCCAGCGGGGAGGACCACCCCCGGGTGACCGCGGCAGTCACGGTCGGCCGGTACAGATCGGCGTGCCCGGCCATGGACAGCAACGCCGGGCGCACGAACACCTCGTACCCGATCTGCGCCGCCACCGGGTTCCCCGGTAGGCACACGATCGGGGTGCCCTCGCCCACCTCCCCCACTCCGAACTGACGGCCCGGCGCGATCGCGACGTTGTCGAACCGGACCGTGCCCAGCGGCGACAGGACCTCTTTGACCGTGTCGTTGGCCCCGGCCGAGAGGCCGCCAGTGGTGATGATCAGATCCGCCCGCACCAACTGGTCCTCGAGCACCTCGCGCAGGCTGGAGCGCTCATCGGGCACCGCCGCCACCCGGAAGGTGGACCCACCGGCGTCCTGCACGGCCGTGGCCAGGGCATGACCATTGGCGTCATAGACCTCGCCGGCGCTGATCCGCCGGCCCGGTTCCACCAGCTCATCGCCCACCGACACCAACACCACCCGCGGTCGCGGATGCACGCTCACCCGCGAACGGCCCAGCGCAGCCAGCAGCGCGATCTGCCGGGCCCCCACGCGTTCCCCGGCAGCCAGCGCGACCTGGTCGGCCCGTAGGTCCGCACCCTGGGTGCGCACGTTCGTCCCGGGGCCTACTTCAGTGCGGACCTGGACGGTGGCCATGCCGCGGTCGGTCCGTTCCAAGGGGACGACGGCGTCTGCTCCGACCGGAATAGGCGCACCGGAGGCGATCCGCACCGAGGACAGCGCGACCAGGCGCTCGGTCTCCCGGGCGCCGGCGCGCACCTCATCGAGCACCCGCAGGCTCACCGCGCGGTCGGGGTTGGCTCCGGCCACGTCCACCGAGCGCACGGCGTAACCGTCCTGGGTGGCCACGTCACGGGTGGGTAGGTCCGCAGGGGCGAGGACGTCCTCGGCGAGCACGCAACCCACGGCGTCGTGCAGCACCACGGCCAGCGGGGGCAGCGGTTGCAGCAGGTCGAGGATGGCCCGCAGATGGGCGGAGACCGACTTCATCGGCGCTGCATCTCTTCGGTCCGGATCCAAGCACATGACATGGGTGCAGGTTATCGGTGCACAACCTCATCGGACTAATGAGAGAGTTGGCGTATGTGGTCAGTGTCGAGCACCCTCCCTCCCGGGACAGACCTGGAGGTCGAGGACGCCAAGATCCTGCTCCGTGAAGCCATCCGGGCACACCGCAGGGAACGGTCCGAGCGCGAGTGCGCGAAGGCCGCCCAGCAGATCGCCGAACACGCCGAAGCCCTCCTGGAGGGTGTCGGGTGTTCGGCGATCTACGCCTCGCGCCGGTTCGAGCCGGGGACCGAGGCGCTCATCGCACGCATGCACGAGCGCGATATCCGGATCCTGATGCCGATGCTGGGGGCCGGGCTGAGCCGTGATTGGGCGCAGTACCGGCCCGGGGAGCCGCTGGAGGTTCGTGCGCCCGGGCGCCCTCCGGAGCCGGCCGGGCCGGGCCTGGGTGAGGATGCGATCCGCGAGGCGGACCTGATCATCGTGCCCGCGCTCAGCGTGGACACCGGTGGTTTCCGGATCGGGCAGGGTGGTGGCTGGTATGACCGGGTGCTGCGCCACGCCACCCCGGGCGCACCGATCTACGCCCTGACGTATGACGATGAGATCAGTGACGAACCCCTGCCCCGGGCAGAGCACGACCATGTCGTGCACGGCGTCATCACCCCGAACGGCGTGCGCACCCTGGCCTGAGCCGCCCGCTCCCTCCCCAGCACGCGCACCCGCCCACCCGCGCACCCCCCGCGCCCCCGCGCACCCCCGCGCCCGCGCGCCCGCCGCGCACCCGCGCACCCCCGCGCCCGCGCGCCCGCCCGAACCGCCCGAACCGCCCGAACCGCCCAATTGGACAGTTGCAGCGACCCCACCACCCCCAGCCCCGCCACAACCGCACAATTGGACAGTTGCAGCGCTCCCACCACCCCCTGCCCCGCCACACGCGCGCAATTGGACGGTTACGGCGGTGGGCGGTGAGTCGCGAACGCGGGTGGCTCCGGGATCCGGGGCGGCCGGACGGGGCCGGCGGGGTCAGTGGGCCGGGATCAGCGTGAGGGTGTCGGCCTCGTGCTCGTCCACCGCGGCACGGGAGTAGTGCCAGGTGAAGGTCTCCCCCGCAGCCCAGGCGCCGAACTGGTCGTCATAGGCATCGGCTGCCGGGTGACCGGAGTTGCCGGTGAAGGACACCCAGGTGGAGGCGTCGAAGTCGGCCAGGTCTGCCACCGCGCGCATCGAGGGGACGGTGGTGACGGAGTAGTCGGGATAGCCGCCCTCCCATGCCGAGGCGTCCCATCCGGTGGCGTTGACGATCGACGATCCGCCGCCCACCTCTTGCGGGTCGGGGTTGACGAAGGAGCGGATCGGGCCAGGCGCCTGTTCACCGAGGACGGGGTGCAGCGGCGCGGCCTGGTGCAACCGGCCCCACTGCCAGGACTGCGGGTCCTTGCCCAGACTCACCGTCAGTTGTTCGCGCGCATCACGCAGGGCCAGGGAGAGGATCTCATCGCGCTGTTCCACCACCGTCAGGGTGGCCCGGTTGTCCCACCACTCGTTGTCCTCGTCCTCCAGCAGGTGGGTCACCACCTCCAGCCAGCGGCTGCCCCCGGTGGGCCGGTCCGTCACCGGCATCTGGTCCCAGAAGGTCTGGTTCAGCAGGTTCACCCATACCGAGGCGAAGTAGGCCGCTGCCGCCGAATCCGGGGCGTTGCGGTAGTCCCACTCCTCGAACAGTTCCACCGCCTCGGCCACGAAGGCGTCTTCCATCTGCACCTCCAGCAGCACCGGCACCAGCACTTCGGCGTAGGGGTTGTGATCGTCCAGGTGGATCGCGTTCATATCCGCCGCCGTTAACCGTGCACCGGCCTCGATCTGGGCGGTGATCAGATCCCGGATTCGTTGCGAGCGGTAGCCGTAGTCGAAGTCCACACCCAGGAAGGGGCCGGTAGCCGGGCCGGTCACCGGCTGGTTGGCGGCCACGATGAACCCTTCGTCGGGGTTGGTCTGTGCGGGCATGTCCTCCGGTTCGACGAAACCTTGCCAGTCGAAGCGGGAGTCCCAACCCGGTCGCGGCCAGGTGCCGTCGGAGGGCACCGGCGAGTCGGCCACATCGGCGCGGATCGGGATGCGCCCGGGCGCCTGGTAGCCGATGTCGCCGTCGGTGGTGGCGAACACGATGTTCTGGCTGGGCACCTCGAACAGCGCGGCCGCGGCGGCGATGTCCTCGGCATCGGTGGCGGTATTGATCGCGAAGATCGCCTCGGCGGTGCGGCCGGGTTCCAGCGCAGTCCAGGACAGCGCCACCCCGAACCCGGCCAGGCCCATCGGCGGAGCATCCTCCGGCAGGGGGGTATCGGCGGCTTCCCGGGTCTGATGGATCGCGTCGGAGATGATCGGACCGTGCGGGGTGCTGCGCACGTTGATCGCCACGTCCTCGCCACCGTTGACGGCGATCACCTCACGCCGCTCCACGAGGGGAAGCCGCTCGTCGTCGTGCAGGTAGGTGCCGTCGGGGTAGAGGCGCTCGAGGAAGAAGTCCGAGACGTCGGCGCCCAGGTTCGTCAGCCCCCAGGCCAGGTGGTCGTTGTGTCCGATCACCACACCGGGCAGACCGGCGAAGGAGAATCCCGATACCGAGAACGGGCACGCCTCGCTCACCTCCACGCAGTGCAGACCCACCTGGTACCAGATGCCCGGCGCAGAAACTCCCAGGTGCGGGTCGTTGGCCAGCAGGGGCATCCCCGAAGCGGTGTGCTCTCCACCGATCACCCAGGAGTTCGAGCCCACGCCGTCGCCCTCCCCCAGCGCGTGCGGCACCGCTGTCAGCGCCGATAGGGCGAACTCGACCGCCTCCTGGGCATCGAGTTGGGCCAACGCACCGGCGCCGCCGTCCGCACCCGCATCAGCGTCCTCGACCTCGGCGTCCTCGCCGTCGTCGGCCGCTTGATCCGGATTGGTCTCTCGTGCCGCGGCATGGGCCTCGTACTCGGCGTCGGTGGGCAGTATCGGCAGGTTCCGGTCGGTCGGGTGGGGCGGGAACAGCGCCTCGACCATCTCCAGATCATCCGTCTGGCCGAACACCGCGGCGCGCTGGAGTTCGTCGGAGTAGTTGCCCAACAGGTCCCACGCCATCGCCTTCAACCAGGCCAGGGAGTCCACCGGGTGCCACGGTTCGATGTCCTCCACCTCGACGCTGAAGCCCAGCACGGTGTACTCCAGCGCCAGTTGGCTGGGTTGGCGACCCTGCAGGTAGGCGTTGACGCCCTCGGTGTAGGACTCCAGGTACTCCTTCACGGTGGGATCGAGCATCTCCCACTCCTCCTCGGCCACCGCACGCCAGCCCATGGTGCGGATCACCGTGTCCGGCGCCACCGCGGCCTCACCGACCAGTTCCGACAGCCGCCCGGCGGTCAGGTGCCGGCGGTAGTCCATCTCGAAGAAGCGGTCCTGGGCGTGCACGTAGCCCTGGGCGAGGAACAGGTCGTCGGTGTTGTGGGCGTAGATGCGCGGGATGCCGTTCTCATCGCGGATCACGTCCACCTGCTCGGCCAGCCCGTCAACACGGAACTCCCCGTTGAGGGAGGGCAGCGGGCGTCGCACCAGCGCCACGGTGGTGATCAACCCGGCCACCAGCACCACCACCAGGGCCGCAGCCAGCCCCAGGGAGACGCGACGCATGACCGAGAGAGGACTCACACTGGGCAGGGTAACGCGGCGCGATGGCCCGGCGCGCACTGACACTCCACTGCGGGCGGTGCCCGACACTCCCCCGCGGGCGGTGCGGCGCGACGCCGGTCACACCACTGCTGCACGTCGGGGTGGGCCACGTCACGGCAACTTCGCTCCGAAACGTTTACAATCCCTCTGGCGGCTGCTGTACCCGGGCCGCGCTTATCCCAGCGGAGGGCACGTGCCGAACTATTCCTATGCCTGCACCGAGTGCGGGCACGCCTTCGACATCTACCAGGCGTTCAGCGATGACGCCCTGACCGAGTGCCCGCAGTGCCAGGGGGTGCTGCGCAAGAAGTTCTCCGCGGTCGGCGTGGTGTTCAAGGGGTCGGGGTTCTACCGAAACGACGCTCGCGGCTCCAGTTCCACCACCGAGTCCGGTGCGGCCAAGGACACCAGCAAGAACGGCGACAGCAAGCCCGCTGCGGCGAAGGAGTCCGCGGGCAACGGGAAGACGGCCGACGGCGGTTCCTCCTCGAGTTCGGGCGGCGACTCGAGTACGTCGACGACGGCGAAGAAGACCCCCGCCAAGGCCGGCGCCTCGACCTGAGGGAACCCGGGCAGGGCTGGCGCGCCGGTCTGTCCCGTCCTCACCCCTCCACAGCCGCACCACCCGGGACCGGCCGTCCACATCGGCGGTGCTGAACACGAACCGGCTGCCCGTGCCGTGCCTACCGTGGCGCCATCACCGGCACGTTCGGACGGGGTGGAGGACGATGAAGGTACGGACCAGGGCCACCTTGTGGCGGATGCGCTGGCTGATCGCGGCGGCGTGCGTGGGCACGGCGATCGCGGTGGTGCTGCTCCAGGTGCGCCCGCCCGGCCCGGCCACCACACCGGTGGTGGTGGCCGCTCATGATCTCAGCGCCGGCATCGTGCTCGGCGCCGACGACCTGCGCGTGCGGCACGACCCCGACCCGCCGGCCCACCAGCCTGCTGCCGAGGATCTGATCGGCCTGCGGATGTCGGTGGGATTGCCGGCCGGGATGCCGCTGGCCACCACGATGCTGGTGGGCCCGGGGCTGGCGGACGGGGCTCCCCCGGGAACCGTGGTGGCTCCGGTGCGATTGGCCGACCCCGCGGTGCTGAGCCTGGCCCGGCCCGGGGATCTGGTGGACCTCTACCTCGCCCCGGCGGACACCGGTGGGCAACGCGAGGAGGCCGATCTGATCACCCAGAGCGCGGTGATCCTGAGTCTGCCCGAGGCGGCTGGGGAGGATGCGGGACCGTTCGGGACGCTTGCCCCGCCGAGCAGTGGTGACGTGGTGATCCTCGCGGTCCGGGCCGGTGACGCGATTGCGTTGACCGGCGCCAGCGGGTTCGCCCCGTTCCGGGCCGTGCTCCGGAACGGGACGCCCGAGTAACACCGCCTCGCCAGGGCGCACCCGGCCCCAGCGGTACCGGGACCCGGTGCTACCCGGCCTGGTCGTCTTCCTCAGAACCACGTGGCACGCCGTAGCGAATGAGCACGCCACCGGTGTCGACGGTTCGCGACTCGATGAGCGTCAGCCCGCGCGGGCCGTGCGCACCCTTGAACAGTGGGGTCCCGGCGCCCAGGAGCACCGGAGCGATGCCGAGCAGCACCTGGTCCACCAGGCCGGCTTCGAGGAGGGAATGGGTGAGCGTGGCGCTGCCGAACACGTAGATCGGCCGGTCGTCGGCGCGCTTGCGGCGTCGCAGTTCATCGACGATGTTCGCGGTTACCTCGGTGTTCTGCCAGGACGCCTCGGTGAGCGTGCGGCTGGCCACGAGTTTGGCGATGGAGTTCATGTAATCGGCGATCTCGGGCTCAGTGGTGTCGGTGGGCCAATGTGCGGCCATGCCCTCGTAGGTGTTCCGGCCGAACACCAGAAGGCCGGCCTCCCGCCCGATGTCCAGGCTGAGCCGGCGCAGGTCCTCACCCCAGATGTACTCGTGGTGACTCAAGTCCCACGGGTCGACCCCTTCGAAGAATCCATCTGCGGACACCACGTTCCAGGCGATGAGAGCGCCCATCGCACCTCCCTCTGATTGCATATGACAACTGGTTGTGATCGGAGAGTATTCGTTCTGGTGGCGCCCGACAAGATCATTGCGGCCTACCCGGATCGGCCGGCGCGCTATTGTGCTGGCAGGTGCGAGCGGCTTCGATGCGTTCTGCACCCTCTCTTCGAGTACTCAGGCTCGGGGAGGTTCGGGAGAGGACCAGAGATGTTCCAGGGATTCAAAGACTTCATCGCCCGCGGTAACGCCATCGACCTTGCCGTCGGTGTGGTCGTCGGCGCGGCGTTCACCCTCGTGGTGACCAACGTCGTGGACAACGTGCTCAACCCCCTGATCGCCGGGCTGGTCGGGGAGCCGAATTTCGACACCGTCCTGTCCTTCCAGATCGGTGACGCGCTGGTGATGCCCGGCACCGTGATCACCGCACTGATCAACTTCCTACTGGTGGCACTGGCGCTGTACTTCGTCGTGGTGACACCGATGAACAAGTTCAACGAGCGTCGCCAGGCGGGCGCGGAGGAAGAGGTCGAGGAGCAGATTCTGCTGCTGCGTGAGATCCGCGACTCCCTCGCCGCCCAGAACGCGCCCGGCACCCCGGGCACCGGCGCCCCCGGCCCGGTCAACCCCGCCGGCCCGACCGTCTGAAGTCGGCAGCGGCCGGAGCCGGGCGCGTTCCGGCTCCGGCTACGTCCTCACCGCGGATGCCTCACTGCCTGGATCTCACACGCCTAGGTCTCACTGCCAGTGCGGTGGGCGTTCTGTCAGGATGCGCTCGTCGTCGTCCTCGCTGCGCTCGCCCCACGCCCGGGGATCGTCCTCGCGGGCCCGGTCCGGCATCACCGGCGACCACACGGGTCGGTCGGGACGCTTGGCAGGCTCGGAGCGAGCGTTCCCGGTCACCTCAGCGCCTGCGGTGGACCCGGCCTGCGGCTCACCGGAACCGCTGCGCCGCGTTGAGCGCCTACGCCGACCCGGGGCGTGCCGCAGGTCGGCCCGGCGGGTGGGTTGCGGGCCCAGGTCGAGGGTTCCCTGCGCGGCGTCGTCGCCGGCCCCAGTACTGGAGTTGGTGCCGGCCGCGGTGGCGGAGTCACTGCCCCTGACCGGCATCTGGTCGGTAGGCACGGGTGCACCGGCATCGACGGGACCGGTAGCCGCCGCTGTTTCCGGAGCCGTGTCCTGCTCCTGCTCCTGGGCCGGCTGCTGCGCCTGCTGGTGCGCAGCACCGGGCTCGGTCCCGGCGTCGCTCGCGGACTCGGCCTCGGTGTCGGCCTCGGTTCCTGCGTCGGCCTCGGTCCCTGCGTCGGTCCCCGCCGCCGACTCCGGCTCGAACTCCCCCTCGGCCAGCGCCAGCCCGGAGCGTGCCACCACGTGACCCAGCACCGCGGTCGCGTGCTTGCCGCGGCGGCGCAGCCCCAGCGCCTGGGCCAGTTCGGTGCGCAACTGAGCCGCAGTGCGGGGCCGGTTGTCCGAGCCGATCCAGGCCAGCAGTGCGTCGAGTTCGTTGTCACCGTAATCGCCCAGCGGGCGGCCGGGCTCGATGTCGGGTCGGGCGCTGCGCTCCCCGGCGATCGGGGCCACCGCGTCCATCAGCGGCGCTTCACGGGCGCCGGCGATCTGCTCACCGCGCAGCGCCGAGAGGGTGGCGTTGGTGGTCACCAGCGGGTCGTCGTCATCCACCACCGTGCGGGGCGGCACCACCGGTGTGGCGGGCGCCTTTCCGCCGCGGCGCTCGGTGACGATGTCGCTGACCTGTGCGGCGATCTGGGCCGCGACCGTCTGCGGATCCATGAACACTGCCGGTGAGTAGACCATCCGCACGTGCCAGCCGCGGTTCTGCAGCCGTTGCACCCAGTGCCGTTCCCGCAACCGCAGACTCGGTTCGGCCACGTAGTCGTCGTCGTCGGTCAGCACCGCCAGCACCAGTTCACCCGGCAACGCCGGGTGTCCCACGGCCAGCGGGATCCGCACACCACCGGCCCGGCCGTACCGGGGCACCACTCGCAGCCCCCGGCGGCGCAACCGGTCGGTCAGGTCACTGAGCAGTGGATCGGCCACGTGCTCGCCGTCCTCCTCCCCGGCAGGTGCCGCACCGTCCTCGGCGAACTGCAGGACCTCCCGCAGCATCTGGCTGCCGGGGTTGCGCAGCCGTTCGGGGTCCAACTCACCGGCCCGGAAGCAACTGATCACGCTGAGCCGGTGCCGGGCCGCGTCCAGGGCGTCGATCAGGTAGGCGGCTCCGTCCGAGCCGGAGACGGCGCCGAACCGGTGCAGCACCCGCCCGTGCGGGGTCTTGCCGAAGCCGAGGCTCAGGATGACCGCGTCCCGGCGCAGTCCGGCGGCGGCCTCGATCTCCACCACGGTGAACGCCTCGGCGGCTGCGGCGTCGAAGAAGCGTTCCAGCGTGCGGGAGCCCTGCGCGGCGTTCAGTACCGCCTCGCGCACCCGGTCGGCGTGCCGGGTGTTCATGGCGATCACCGCGAGGGATTCCTCCGGGCGGGTCAGTGCATGGTCGATCACCTGGTCCACAGCCCGGTCCACCTCGGCCTGCACGCTCTCGACCACCTGGGAGTCCGGGGTCGGCATCCCGGAGCCGTCCACCACCTCCAGGCGGATCGGGGCCTGCCGCGGCGGGGCAGGGATCGGGCGCACCAGCCCCTCGTAACCGTGCCCGGCCAGGAACGCGGCGATCTCCGGCTCCTGGTCCACCAGGTCACCGGACAGGGTGAGCCTGGGCAGCCAGGAGACCTGCTGCACCAGCCCGGTGCCGGCGCGCCTGGTGTCCCCGACCACCACCACCTGTTTGGCCCGGGCGATCGCGGGGATGGCGTGCTCGGCGGGCAGGTGCTGCACGGCGTCGAGCACCAACAGGTCCACCTGGTCGGCCGGGCCCAGCACCGTGGGTACCACCATCGGCGGGACCAGCCATACCGGGCGCGGCTCCCAGGCCACCTCCCCGAACCGGGCCAGCATTTCCTTCAGGTCGGCCAGACCCCCGTGCGCGGCCCGGTAGAACTCCTGGGCCCGGGGTCGGTCGGCCTCGATCGCGGCCCGCACCCGCCGGCGCAGTGCGGAGAGCACCGGGGCGGTCAGGGAGTCGATGTGCGCGGAGTCCAGCCGGCGCAGCTCCTCGGTCATCTGCGCGAGGGTGTCGGCGTCCATGTCCGACAACGCCGGGTCAGCGGCCAGCATTTCCTCCAGCACGCTGGACCACCAGGCCAGTTCGAACTCGGCACCCACCATCGCGGTCGGGATGCGCCGGGTCGTCAGATCCTGCACCAGCGGAGCCAGGCCCATCGAGTTCAGCACCGACAGCGCCGCGGCCCGTTCGGGCATCTGGCGCACCGAGTCATCGTCGGCGCCCAGGCGCTCCATCCGCGTGGCAAGGTCGGTCAGCGGGATCTCGGACAGGTCCTGCCCACCCACGGTGGGGGCGAGTACGCCGCCGAGGTCCTCCAGCAGGCCCTGGACCCGGCGGTGGGTCTCGGTGATCTCCCGCAGCCCCTGGGGCAGGTGCGGCCAGGAACCCCCGGAACAGTGCTTGCGCCACTGATCCCGGCGGCGCTCCACCTGCACCAGCTCCTCGTGCAGGTTCGGCACGGACACCCCGGGTCGAACCAGGTCCTTGGCCTGGCGGCGCAGCCGGCGCCGCTCCGCCCAGCCCAGGTCCACGTCCCGCTCGACGCGCCATGCCCGGGTGGCGGTGGCGGCGGCCATGTCCTTGGCGGAGCGTTCGAACACGTGGGAGTTGAAGATGTCCAGGGAGGCCCGGATGCCCTCCAGGAGGCGCAACTGGTCACCCCACTGGGTGAACGTGGTGGCCTGGTCCAGGCCGGTCTGTGCCGAGGTGGCCTCGACCTGCTCCAGCAGGGTGGGCATCAGTTCCGAGAGCGAGCGCACCTGCTCCAGCGTGGACAGGGCGTGTTCGGCGCTGGTGAGCTCGGCACCGAACCAGGGAGTGTCGGCGGCCCGGAGCCGGAAGGCACCCAGGGCCGCGGCACGGGCCAGCGCCTCACGGGCCCGTACCCGCCCGTCCTCATCGAGCGTCACCACCGGTCCGTCCAGGCGCACCTGGGTACGCGGACCCGGGCGCTGGGAGGTCAGCGCCGCCAGGGACTGCAACGCCTCGTGCACCGAGGCCTTCCACGGCTCCCGACGCTGGTGCAGGGCCTCGACGAACCCCTCGAGCGTGCGGCGCACCCGCACCAGTTCGGCACGGTCTGTGGCGAGTTGCTCCGCGTCGACCTCGGGTTCGGCCGGGTTGAGCCCGTCGACCACCCGCAGCACCGAACTGCGCCGCCAGGTGGGGTCCCCGCACAGGTCCAGGGTCAGGTCCGCCAGTCCGAGGCTGCGCAGCCGGTCCATCAGCCCGTGCGCGGCGCGGCGGGACCCGGGCACGTAGGCGACCTTCTGCCCGGCGGTCACGGCCTGGGCGAGCACCGCGGCGACCGTGCCGGGCACGTCCACTCCCGGCGGGGCATCGATCAGCAGGTGCCCGCCGCTGGCGACTGCGTCGAGCACGTGGTGCTGGCTGCGGTCCAGATCCCCCACGCCCGGTTCCTGCGCGGGCGGGCGGTCCGGGCCCACCGGCTCGGGCAGCGACTGGGAGGCCAGCTTCTCCCGAGCCCCCGGCTCACCGGCCAGGGCCGCGATCAGGTCGTGCCGGGGCACCCGGTCCTGCAGGGCCTCGAGGTCCTCCGCGAGCGACTGGCCGGGGTGCACGAACGCACCCAGCACGATCCGTCGCTCCAACTGGAACTCCTCCAGCTCCCCGCCCAGCGCCGCTACCTCATCCAATGCACTCTGCGGGCTGAACCCGTGCGGGGTCATGGTGGCGGCGGCGATCGCGCCCGGATCCAGCGCCACCCCGTGCTCCTGCAGGTCCCGCACGAGCACCGGGTTCAGTTCCACCGCCGGGTCGAGTTCCAGGTCGATCTCGGACTCGCTGCCGTGCACATCCAGGCGCACCGGGCGCAGCAGCACCGGGGCGCGCACCACCCGGGTCGCGACCTTCTCGGTGGGGAAGGCACGGGTCACGTCCTGGGGGCCGGAGCGCTGCATCGGCGCGTTCGGGTCCGCCTCCTGGGCCGGCGCGGACGACGACGCACCCGCCGTAGCGGCGCCAGCACCTGCCGTCGCGCTCCCTGAGGCCGGGGAGGGCGCCGACGGCGCCACGGCGGTGTCGGCCGCGGTGCCCATCCTGGTGCGCCAGGTGGCCACGCCCACCGCGACGTAGGTGGGGGCCACGCCGTAACGCTGCGCAAGTTCGTCGGTACGCGCCGACACCACCCGGATCCGGCGGCGGGCCTGCGCCAGCGCCGAGCCCTCCCGGATCAGGTTGCTCAACCGGGTGGGACGCCCGGCGAACAACTGGGCGATCCCGGAGGGGTGGGCCGAACTCAGATCCACCAGCGCATCACCGAGGGAGCGCACATCCCACAGCCCGCTGCCACCGCTGAGTTCGGACAGGCCGGTGTGCCAGCGCTCCACCGCCTCAGCCACGATCCGCTCCCGCGGCGTGATCGGCTCGGCGCGCGGCGGCGCCTCCGGCTCGCCGCGCGAGCGCGAGCGCCCACCGGCGATTCGGGAACGACGTACGGGGATCACGTTTTCCACGCTAGACGCTGTGAGCGGTAAGTCGGGGCTAACCCGCCGGATGTCGGGTATTTGCGCCGAAGATCACTGCCGATGGGGCGCAAGGGGCATATTCGGGCGATCAGGTGAGCAGGCCCGCGATGACCAGCAGGGCTACCGGGCACAGCACCGTGGACAGGAAGATCGAGTCCCGGGCCAGCACCACCCCGCGGTTGTAGCGCACGGCGTGCACGAACACGTTCTGGGCCGCCGGTAGCGCGGCCAGCACCACCACCGCGAACAGGGAGGCCTCGTCCAGGCCCACCGCCCACCCGATCAGGAAGGCACTGACCGGTTGCACGATCAGCTTGAGGATCACCGTGACGCCCACTTCGATCATCCCCACCCCGCGTCCGGCCCGCGGGCCGACCCGCAGGGAGACCCCGTAGGCCAGCAGCATCGAGGGCACCGCCATCCCGGCGATCAGGTTCACCGGCTCGGCCACCACCATCGGCATCTCCCAGCCGGTCAGGGCCAGGGCCAGCCCCACCAGGGCGCCCAACAGCAACGGATTGGTCACGGTGCGCACGGTCAGCGCGCGGCGGGAGGTGCCGGCGGCTGCGGTGGAACGGTCCAGCACCGCCAGGGCCAGCGGTTGCAGCACGATCAGTTGCAGCAGCAGCACCGGGGCCACCAGAGAGGCATCGCCCAGCACGTAGGCCGCAATCGGCAGGCCCAGGTTCCCGGCATTGACGTACATCGAACTCAGCGTCCCGATCACGGTCTCCGGCACGGCTCGTTTGAACCACAACCGGGAGATGAGCAGGAAGGCGCTACCGGAGACCACCACCGCCGCGGAGGTGACGGCGAGGTTGAGGGAGAACAGGGTGGCGACGTCGGCGTCGGCCATCACCGTGATCATCAGCGCCGGGCTGGCCACGAAGAACGCGAGTTTGGCCAGCATCTGCTGGCTCTCCTCGCCCAGCAGCCGTACGTGGGCCAGCAGTGCACCCAGGGCGATGATGGCGCCCAGGACGGCGAAGCCCTGCAGGACGGCGGTCATGGCACCTCACCGCGGTGCCGTGGAGTGACGCACCACCAGTTCGCATGAGAGTCGTTGATGTTCCACAGGGTAGTCCGGTTCCGCCATGCGTCGCAGCAGCATCTCGGTGGCGGTAGCGCCCATCGAGGCCCCGCCGGAGCGCACCGTGGTCAGTTCCGGATCGAGCATCCCCTCGGCGATCGCGTCGTCGAAACCCACCACGGAGACGTCTCCGGGCACGTCCACGCCGAGTTGCTGCAGCCGCGTGATCACGCCCCAGGCGATCAGGTCGTCATAGGCCAGCACCGCGCTGACGTCGGCATCGCGGACCACGTCGGCTGCTTCCCGCCCGCCCAGGTAACTGGGTGGGTGCGGCCCGTCGAGGATCAGTTCCACACCGCTGGCCTGCGCGCCCTCACGAACACCGGCGAGTTTGGCCGCACCGGACCAGGACGCGGCCGGGCCGTCCAGGTACAACACCCTGCGGTGGCCCAGCCCGGCCAGGTGCTCAACCGCCGCGCGCATCCCCTCGGCGGCATCGACGACGACGGCGTCCACCCCGTCCACCAGGCGATTCACCAGCACGGTGTCGCGCTGCGCCGCCACCGCCGCGATCTTCGCCGAGGGCATCCGCGTGGACACCAGCACCAGCCCGTCGACCTGCTCCACCAGCCGCCGGCACAGGCGTTCCTCGGCGCGCGGGTCCTCGCGGGAGTCGGCGAGGAAGACGCCCAGGTCCCGGTCCTGGGCGATGTCGGCGATCGCGACCAGGATGGGGCCGTAGAAGGGGTTGGCCACATCGGGCAGCAGCACCCCGATGTTGCCCAATCGTCCTGTCACCAGTCCACGGGCGGTGCGGTTGGGCCGGAAGTCCAGGGACGCGGCGATCGCCAGGACGCGCTCCCGGGTCTCGCTGGAAACCCGGCCGTGCCCGTTCAGGGACCGGGAGACGGTCGCGATGGAGACACCAGCGCGCTTCGCGACGTCGTGGATGGTGGCCATCGCGCCTCTCTGCTCGGGTGCGCCAGGGCACCTGTAGTTGCGCTGCCGCGGCCGGATGGACCGGCCGCGGCAGCGCGTGGTCGTCGGTCGCCTCCCGCTTGGTGCGGGTGGCGGCACGGAACCCCACCGCCGCAGGAGAGTACTGTGCCTGCGGCGGTGGGCCGGGCGGATCAGTCGCCGGTGATCTCGCTGGCCTCGGCGATGAACTCCTCGGCCGCTTCCTCCGGGCTGATTTGTCCGAAGAGCACCTGCTCGTTCAGCCGCTCGAGCAGGCTGGCAACTTCACCGGCACCGGTCGGCGGGGACGGGGTGGCGTCCACGATGTCCGGGGAGATCTCGGCGATCCAGTCCGCGGCCTGCTGCTCGGACTCGGGCAGTTCCTCCAGGATCGCCTCGCGAACCTGCATGTTCGCCGGCAGCCCACGGTCGGTGAGCAGGATCTCACCGGCCACCTCGCTGTTGAGCATCCAGTCCAGGAACAGTGCCGCTTCCTCGGGGTGCTCCGAGGTGGCGGACATGGACAGGGCCATGGCTGGCTTCAGGAACAGGCCGGTCCGCTCGAACTGAGACTCACCCGGGTAGCGCAGCAACTGCAGGTCCCGCCCGGACGCTCCGGCCAGGGTTCCGAGTTGGTTGGTCCAGAACATCGAGATCGCACCGTTGTTGGTGGCCACTAGGGACTGCTCCGGGCCGCCGGCGGAGAGTTCGAGCGACTCGCTGGCCGAGGGGGCGGCGCCGGACTCGATCAGGTCCAGCGACATCTGCCAGCGTTCGGCCATCAACTCGGCGTCGAAGCCGATCTCGCCGTCCTCGTTCCACAGGTTCTGTCCGTGCTGGCGCAGCCAGATGGCCAGGTCGGGCTCAATGAAGCCATACTCCTGGGTGCCGAACGTGCCGGCGTCAGTGTTGGCCGAGATCTGCTCGGTGATCTCTGCGTAGTCCTCCCACGTCCAGGTGGTGTCGTCGGGGAAGTCCACTCCGGCCTCTTCGAACACCTCCGGGTCCACGATCATCGCGCGTACGTTCACGCCGGTGCCGATACCCCAGAGGCCGCCGTCGAACTCTCCCGAGCCCACCAGGGAGTCCTCGATCTGGGAGGTGTCGATGTCGAACTCGTTCAGGTCAGCCAGCACCCCGCGCGAGGCATATTCGCGCAGGTAGCGCTCTTCCTGCATGAGCACGTCCGGGGTGTCACCGCCGGCGGTCTGGGTGGCGAGTTTGTCCCAGTACCCGCCCCAGTCGGTGTAGTCCGGCTGGACCTGGATGTGGGGGTACTCCTCCTGGAAGGCGTCGATGAGGTCCTGGTTCATCTGGTGCCGGGTGTCGGAGCCCCACCAGGAGAACCTGATGGTGACCTCCTCGGCGTCGCCCTCGCCATCGGCCTCGTCGACTTCCTCGACCGGCTCGCCATCGGCGGCCGGCTCGTCATCGTCCAGGTTGTCAGCCTGTCCGCAGGCGCTGAGCACTAATGCCCCGGCGGCCGCGAGTGCGGCGACCTTGAGAAGGCGCGGTTGCGCCATTCGTGTCCTCTTCATTGTTCTTCCTCCTGGGACTTTTCACTTCGTTGTGCGTCATGGTCATGAGGCGGTGACGCCGTTCCGCCGGTCTCGGTTAGTGCACGGTTACCCGTCGGGGCATGACTGCGCACTCGGGGTATTCGTGAAATATCTTGAATCGGTGTGTGCGGTGCGTTATTTCTGACTTTCTTCCCGTCAGCGCGAATGTTGTCTCTGCATCGAGTTCGCTTTCGTTTTGTCGGGTTCGTGACTCATTCGGTGTGCTTCCTATTTGATTCCGGTGGTGGCGATGCCTCGGACGAGATATCGCTGGCCCAGGAGGAAGACGATGAAGAGGGGGATGAGGGAGACGATGGACATCGCGAACATCGCACCCCATGAGGATTGTCCGGTGGAGTCCAGGAAGGTCCGCAGGGCGATGGGCACCGTGTAGCGGTCCGGGCTGGTCAGGAAGATCAACTGGGAGAAGAAGTCGTTCCACGTCCAGATGAAGGTGAAGATCGCGGTGGTCGCCAGCGCCGGGGTGGATAGCGGCAGCATGATCTGGAAGAAGATGCGGGGGTGTCCGGCGCCGTCGATACGGGCGGCTTCGTCGAGTTCCTTGGGGATGCCGCGGAAGAACTGGACCATGAGGAAGACGAAGAAGGCGTCGGTGGCCAGGAGTTTGGGCACGATCAGGGGCAGGAAGGTGTTGATCCAGCCCAGCTCGGAGAACAACACGTACTGGGGCACGATGATGACGTGGATCGGCAGCATGATCGACATCAGCATGATCGCGAACCACAGGCCGCGGAATTTGAAGTTCAACCTGGCGAAGGCGTAGGCGGCCAGCGCGCAGGAGGCCAGGTTCCCCAGCACCGCCCCGGCCACCACGATGGTGGAGTTGAGCAGATAGTGGGAGAAGGGGTGCAACAGCGCGTTCCACCCGTGGACGTAGTTGTCGGTGGTGAACTCCCCCGGGATCAGGCCCGGCTCGCGGAAGATCAACGCATCGGGCTTGAAGGAGGAGGAGATCATCCACAACAGCGGGTAGATCATCAACGCCCCGAAGGCGATGAGCAGCAGGTGCTTGCCGACCTTGCGGACCCGCACCGCCGGGGGGATCCTGCGCACGTTCGACTTCGGCCGCTCGGTGGGCTCGGCGGGACCGATCACGGCCTGTGCGGCGCCGGCGCCGGGCTGGCGGGTGGTGGAGTCAGTCATTGTAGAAAACCCAATACTTCGAGGCGAAGAAGTTGATCGCCGTCATCGCCGCGACGATGATCAACAGCAACCACGCCATCGCGCTGGCATAACCCATGTTCAAGTTCGCAAAGCCCTGCTGGTACAGGTACAGGGTGTAGAACAACGTGGAGTCCACCGGGCCACCGGTGCCGTTGGAGACGATGTAGGCCTGGGTGAAGGTCTGGAAGGCGTTGATCACCTGCAGCACCAGGTTGAAGAAGATGATCGGGGTCAGCATCGGGATCGTGATCGAGCGGAACTGGCGGATCTTGCTCGCCCCGTCGATGCTGGCCGCCTCGTAGTACATCTCCGGGATCTGCCGCAGCCCGGCCAGGAAGATGATCATCGGGGACCCGAACGTCCACACGTTCAAGATCATCAACGTGCCCAACGCGTAGTCCGGGTGAGACACCCACCCCTGGGTACCGATCTGGATCAACGGCTGCACACCGTTGAACCACTCCAGCACCTGGTTCACCAACCCGTTGGTACCGAAGATCTGGCGCCACAAGATCGCGATCGCCACCGAGGACCCCAGCAGCGAGGGCAGGTAGTACACCGACCGGTACAACGACAGCCCGCGCAACCCCTTGTCCAGGATCAACGCCAACCCAAGTGCCGCACCCAACTGCAACGGCACCGAGATGAAAACATACGAGAACGTCACGAACAACGCCTGGATCAGCCGCGGATCGTTGAACATCCGCACGTAGTTGTCCAGCCCGATCACATTCGGATCGGACAACAAGTCGTAATCGGTGAACGACAGATACAACGACGCCACCAACGGCCCCGCCACAATCAACGCCAGGCCCACGAACCACGGCCCCAGGAAGAACACCGCCGCCTTACCGTCATTACGTTCCGACGGAGAGCGCGTAGGCCGCCCCGCCTTTGACCGCAATTTCGACAACTCACCTAAAGCAGCCATTACCCACCCCCCGAAACATTCCGGCACCAGCGGGTGCCGATCGGGTCCATTTCCATCATGCGGCTTCCTTGTCGCTCTGGGTGGTGGAGCCCGCTCACGCGGCCATCCACTCCGATGATCTGACTCTTTGTTGGTCGTGTGCGTAAACGCTTTCGCAGAGAGTAGCACGAGGCATCCCACCGCAACAGCCCCTGGTGGCTACCGCGGCGATTGATGCAGAACCGAAACATTTGCCCGTCCCGGACCGGGCGGTCAGGTCGCGTCGTTGAGGCGCAGGTCGGCGATGTCCACCGGGGCGCCGGTACGCAGGGACTCGTTGCCGGCGATGCCCACCGAGACCGCGTGGATGCCGTCGGTGTAGCCCGCCGGGCGGCCGAGCGGATCCTCCCCCGGGCCGCGGAAGACGTCGGAGAGCAAGATCGCGTCGCCGCCACCGTGCGAACCCTGCCCCATCGGGATCGGGTGCTCGGTGGCACGCTGCCAGTGCTCCTGCACCACCAGGTGCTCCCCCTTGGGTCGCAGCGCGTCACTGTCCTGCGCCTCCCGGGCACTCGGGTCCAGCACGCCCTCGGCGGTCATCGCCACCGAACCGCGCTCAACCACCTCCAACTCGGCCCGGCCCTTGGTGCCGTTGACGGTGACGCGGTAGCCCTCCCAGGGCGCGTGGGCGTTCAGGGAGTAGGTCATCACCGCGCCGCCGGCATAGTCCACCAGCACCGCCACGTTGTCCTCGATGGTGATGCCGGCGTCGAACACATCCCGGTCGCGCAGGTACCCGTCGTGGTGCTCGGCGTCCAGGTAGAGCCGGCGCAGCCGTTCGTCCTCGCGTAGATCCAGCGTCCACGGGTCATTGCCCGGCGCCGGGGTGCCGCGCTCGGGTCGCGGGCTTGGTGCCTGAGCGATGCCGGCGCCCTGGTCGCCGTAGAACTTCAGGCCACCGCGAGCGTAGACACGCACCGGCACGTCGGCCAACCACCAGTTGACCAGATCGAAGTGATGGGAGGACTTGTGCACCAGCAGGCCGCCGGAGGAGTTCTTGTAGCGGTGCCAGCGGCGGAAGTAGTCCGCGCCGTGCATCGTGTCCAGGGCCCACTCGAAGTGCACCGAGGTGACCTGGCCGATGCGGCCGGAGGCGATGACCTCCTTCAGGCTGGAGTTGCGCGGGGAGTAGCGATAGTTGAACGTCATCACCACCGCCTTGCCGCTCTCGGCCACGGCGGTGGTGATGCTGCGGCAGCCGTCGGCGTCGATGGTCAAGGGCTTCTCCACCACGACGTCGGCGCCGGCGCGCAGGGAACGGGAGACCAGGTCGGCATGGGTGTGGTCCGGGGAGGTCACGATCGCCACATCCACGGCTTGCTCGGCGATCATCTGCTCCAACTGGTCCGGTGCGTAGCGCGGCAGCGCCCGGCCACCCGCGGCCTGGACCACCTCGTCGTAGTAGTCGATCCGGCCCGGGTTCACATCGCACCAGGCCACCAACTCCGAGACCGGCGCGTGCTCGCCGAGGATCGCGTTGATGTACATCTGCGAACGGTGTCCGGTGCCGACGACGGCGTAACGGCGGGTACTGGGCTGGTCGGCCATCGAGTTCCTCCTGGAGGCCGGCAGTGAGCACCGGCATTGGTGTCTGCGTAAACGCTTCCACGCATCATGCCAGGTCGATCGTGGCGCTGGCAACGCCCTGCCCGGATCGTGTCGATACGACGGCACCGCCGCCGATGGGGACCCCGTACGACGGCACCGCAGCCGATGGGGACCCCGTACGACGGCACCGTGGGCCCATCGGGCCCCGTGCGCGCGCGGTGAGTATCGTGTGGCCGTGACCATCACCACCAACGAAGCCCCCCTGCCCACCGGCGCCGCCTTCGAACTGCAGCGCGGCGACCAGTACGCCGTGATCACCGAGGTGGGCGCGCACCTGCGCGCCTTCCGGACCGGCGGACGCGACGTCGTCGTCCCCTTCGCCGAGGACGAGTTGCCACCGGCCTACCACGGCGCGGTGCTGGTGCCATGGCCCAACCGCATCCGCGACGGCGCCTACACCTGGGACGGGGTGGACTACCAGCTCGACATCAGCGAACCCGGTCGCAACACCGCCCTGCACGGCCTGGTGAACTGGAAGCGCTGGCGCACCATCGACCACAGCGCGGCCTCCGTCACCCTGATGATCGAACCCCCGGCCACGCCCGGCTACCCCTTCCAGCTGGCCACCACGATCCGCTACGCCCTGGGGCCGGGCGGGCTGGAGATCGAAGTGCGCACCCGCAATATCGGCAGCGCGGCCGCGCCCTACGGGATCGGGTTCCACCCGTGGCTCTCCCCCGGCGAGGGCGGGCTGGATGAGGCCACCTTGCAGTTGGACGCCACCAGGTGGGTCGCCACCGACGACCGGTTGCTGCCCACCGGCACCCAGGAACTGCCGGAGGAGTTCGACTTCCGCGAGCCCCGGAAACTGGGCGGCACGGTGCTCGATGATGCCTTCGTCGGCGCCACCTACGACGCCCAGGACCTGTCCTGGTTGCGTCTGCGCGGGGCCGACGGGCACACCGCGGCGGTGTGGATGGACCGGACCATGGGTTGCTGGCAGATGTGCACCGGGGATGAGCTGCCCGGCCCCGCGCGCCGCACCGGCCTGGCCGCCGAGCCGATGAGCTGTGTCGCCGACGCCTTCCGCACCGGGGATGACCTGGTGCGCCTGGAGCCCGGCGATGACCACTACGTGCGCTGGGGTCTGACGCTGCAGTAACCGGATCGGGCGAGGTCGCCCCGCCCGCTCGCGCATGGCGCCGTCCCGCGCCGTCGGCCGCTACCCAGCGGCCGCTATCCCAGCGCCCGGGTGAAGAACGCCGCGGCGTCGTCCTGCATCTGCGGGGTCATCCGGTGCGGCTCGTCGAACCAGGCGCTGGAGTACTCGACGGCGGCTGGGTCCGCGGCCCGCAGCATCGCATCGGCCGCGTGCATGCCCGCCGGGGAGAACAACGCGTCCTGGGTGGCGAACTGCACGTGCATCGACTGGCGGGTGGGGGCGTGCGTGGGGATCAGCGGCCACTCCGAGTAACGCAGGATGCCCGGGGAGTACATCAACCAGGAGTGGGCGTCGATGTGCGCGGGCAGCAGCGAGTCGAACGTGAACATCATCCCGGCCACCAGGTGCGCCCGGATCCGGGGGCTGAGCGAGGCGAGCAGCATCGCCCGGCCACCGCCCCCGGACAGCCCCATGGTGCCGATCCGATCGACGTCGACCATCGGCAGGGAGGCCAGCACGGTCAGTGCGGCCAGGTCGTCGTGGGCCACCATCCCGGCGAAGGTGGTGCCCAGCATCAGCGCGACTTTGGCCACGGTGTGCTCGTGGTCGGCAGCGAGGGTGTTGTAGATCCGCTCCGGGGTGGCCTCCTCGCCCTGCTCGCGCCACAGCGCCATCTGTCCCTGCAGGTGGAAATCGGCCCGGGCCGGTCGCGGATCGAGGGTGAAGGCGCGGCTGCCCCACACGAACGCGTCGTGGGCCAGCACGGCGAAACCCTGCCCGGCCAGGTGGTTCGCCACCGCCTGACCGCCGTACATCTGTGCTCGCAGCGCCAGGGACTCCGGGGTGTCCTGCTCCCCCAGGTCCACCAGCCGTTCGGCGCCGACCCACTTGTTGCCCGAGTGGCAGTGCATCAGCAGGATCGCCGGCAGCGGGCCATCGGCACCCTCGGGTGTGCACAGGTAGGCCGCGGTGGCCGGGCCGTACCCCAGTTGCCAGGACAGGCGCAGGGTACGCACCCCCTCGGCGCTGGTCGCCGCGCCGTGGGTGACCTGGAGCTGCGTGGGTGCGGCCGGGGGCGCGAGCACCTCGGCGAGCCCGCCGGTGGGTGCCTCGCCTCCCGCGGCGCCGCCGGCGAGCACATAGTCCGCCCAGTCCTCATAACCCGCAATCGCGTTCGGGCGCTGCTGGCTCATTCCTTGCTCCACTTCGACGTCGACCCCGGGGCACCGAGAATTGCTGCGGACGCCACGATCCTACGGAGGGGCAGGCAACAACCGACGACGACGCATCTCGCCATGGGCACTCCTGCCCACCCGGGATGGTGGTCGGGCGGGCCCGCGGGCCAATACGGTGGCACGGATGACTGTGCTGAGATCCGCTCTGCTCGCTGTGGCCGTCGCCGTCCTGACCGTCGCCGGGGTGAGCGCTACGGCCGCACCGACGCAGGCCGACGCCCGTGACGACGTCGTCCGGGCCTTGGATGTGGAGATCACGATCGACGCCGGGGGGCTGGTCCACGTCACCGAGACGTATGAGTGGGACTTCGGCGACCGTGACGGTCTGGGGCTGCGACGGGAACTCGCCCAACGGTTCGCCTGGCCGCACGATCCCGACCTGATGCGCCTGTACCGCTACGACCAGTTCGACGTCCACAGCCCTTCCGGGGCCCCGGCGGAGCACTGGATCAGCGAGCGCGGGGCCTACCTGAGGGTGGACATCGGAGCCCCGGACGGCTCCGACGACACCCGCACCGGGGTGCAGACCTACGAACTCGGGTACACCATCGCCGGCGCCCTGAACGCGATCCGCGACGACGACGAGGTACCCGACCAGGACGAGTTCTTCTGGAACGTCACCGGTGATGAGTGGGAGGTCCGCTTCGACCAGGTCACCACCACGGTGACCGGGCCGGTGGACATCACCGATCACCGCTGCTGGGAGGGCCCGTCCGGTTCGGACCAGCCGTGCGCCGCCGAGGCCGCGGGCAGCACCGCCACGTTCGCCACCGGGACGCTCCGGCCCGGGCAGCAGCAGACGGTCGCGGTGGCGTTTCCGGCCGGCACCTTCGACGACATCGAGCCGATCCTGGTCCCGGCCGAGGGGGACGTGGTGGGCTTGACCGCCGGCCAGGAACGCATCGCGCAGGTGACCGACCCGATCGTGAACACCCTGACCACGTACTGGCCGGTGCCGGTGGGGGCGGTCGTCCTGGCCTATGCGTTGCTCCTGGTGCGCCGGTACCGCCAGGGCCGCGATGACCACTTCGTCGGGATTCCCCCGGGCACCTTCCCGCCGCCGCACGCCCGCGAGACCCACCCGGTGGCGCAGTTGCAGCGCAATCCACCTGAGACGGTCCGGTTCCAGCCCCCCGAGGGTCTGGCCCCGGCGGTGGCCAGCCGGCTCGAGCACAAGGTCAGCGACGCGCACGCGCTGGCTGCCACCATCGTGGATCTGGCCGTGCGGGGGTTCCTGACCATCCGGGAGGCGAAGACCGACCGGCGCGGCCGGGCCAAGGACTGGGACGTGACCCTGGCGCCCGATGCGGCGCAGCGGCGCTCCGAGTTGGCCGAGTTCGAGGACCGGGTCCTGATCGACCTGTTCGCCACGCAGCCGACGGTGCGGTTGAGCAAGGAACGTTCCCGGCTGACCAAACTCACCACCACACTGCGCACCCGGGTGGCCGAGCAGATCGACGCCCAGGGGCTGTTCACCCGGCCGGTGTCGGCGTCGGCACGGCGGAAGAGCGGACCGACCCGCCGGGGCCGGTCGTTGGTCTGGCAGATCGCCGCGGCCGTGGTGCTGCTCGGAACTGCCTTCGTCGGCACCAGCGCCGACGTGCTGCCGCCCTCAGCGGTGCGTCTGACGGTCATGCTGCTGATCGTGTTGGGACTGTGGCTCGTGCTGCGCGCGATCACGTTCGTCACCTCGTTCCGGCGCAGCGCCACCGGCCGGGCCTTGTATGAGCAGTTGCGCGGGTTCAAGATGTACCTGTCTGCCGCCGAGGCCAACCAGATCCGCTTCGAGGAGGGCATCGACGTGTTCTCCCGGTACCTGCCCTACGCGATCGTGTTCGGGGTGGCCGAGCGGTGGGCGAAGATCTTCGAGGAGCTCCAGGCTCAGGGCCGCGCGCACGTGAACACCGGTTGGTACGTCGGCTTCCATCCCGGAGCGGTGCCCAGCGTGGCTTCGATCGCCTCGTCGATGAACTCCTTCGTCGGCGCTGCCTCGCCCACCTCCGGTTCCAGCGGGGGTTCGGGGTTCGGCGGTGGGGGCGGCGCCGGTGGCGGCGGCGGTGGCGGCGGTGGGGGCGGGCGCTGATCCTGCTGGGAGCGGGGGCTGCGGGTGGTGGTGCTGGGCGCGGTGGGCTGCGTGCCGATGGTGCTGGGCGCGCTGGGCTGCGTGCCGGTGGTGCTGGGCGCGCTCAGCGCCCGGGCGCGGCTGCGGTTGACACCGCCCAGGACCTTCGCACCTGTCCGGGCGGCGGTTCCGGTGCCACGATGGTGGGTGAGGTGATGTTCATGTCCACCCGACGCGCCATCCTGGGGCTGGCGGCCGCCCCGTTCGTCTCGCTCGCGGTAACGACCGCCGCCGTGATGATCGCCGGCGCGCACCGCCGCCTCGGCCTCACCCCGCAGGAGGCGGCAGCCCCACTGCCGGGGGATTACCTGCTGCCGGATGCCACCGTGCAGAACGACCGGGCCATTCTGATCAACGCCGCCCCAGCACGCATCTGGCCCTGGCTCGCCCAGATCGGGCAGGACAAGGCAGGGTTCTACTCCTTCGAGACCCTGGAGAACCTGGCGGGGTGCCAGATCGCCGGCGCCACCCGGATCCACCCCGAGTGGCAGGACGTCCAGGCCGGCGACACCCTGGCCCTGCACCCTCGGGTCCAGTTGCGTATCGCAGCGGTCGATCCCGGGGTGCTGCTGGCTGCCACCAACGCCGGCACCCCGGTGCTCGCGGACACCGGCATGGGTTACACCTGGACTCTTCACCTCGTTCCGCTGAACGATCCGGACTCGGACCGCCCGCTCACCCGCCTGCATGTGCGGGAACGCTACGCCCCACGAACCCGCCTACAGCGGGCACCGGTGGAGGCGACCAGCCTGATCTCGGCCTTGATGACCTGGCGGATGCTGAACCGGATCGCCGGCCTGGTGGAAGGGAGCATCACGCCGGCGACTGAACCGGACCGGCCCGCTCGACGGCGGTGACGGCGGTCAGGGGGTCGGGCGGCCACCGCTCTTGCGACCGGCGCTACGGCGCAGTGCGGCGATGATCACCGTGCCGAGGAACAGCACGATCCCGATCAGGCCCAGCCAGATCAGGCCCTCCAGCGCGAACCCCACGATCGAGACCAGCACCCACAGGACGAGCAGGACCACAACGAGAACCTTCATGTCTCCAGCCTAGGGTCTCTGCTCGGCGCCCGCTGGAGATCGCGGGCCCCGGTCACACGTCCAGCCTGCACGCCCGGGGTGCGGGTCACCTCCTGCAGGCAGAGGAGATCAGCCGCACACGACTTGATCCACGGCGTCAACTCGGGAAAGCGGGTTCCGCCCCTGGCGTTCAACGAGACGATGCGCATCGCCCAAGGGCTAGTGCTGACCGGCGCGCCGGCGCTGAGCGCGCCCCACCGCCAGTGCCCCGCACCGGCGCCCAACTCCAGCGCCCCCGGCGCGATTCGAACGCGCGACCTACCGCTTAGGAGGCGGTTGCTCTATCCCCTGAGCTACGGGGGCGGGGGCGAGCAGCACCGGGCCGGAGCGAACCCGGGCCCACACTTCTCGCGCACCGATCGTAGGGCACACACCAGCCCCGCCGGTAATCCAGCCACCCCCACACAACGCGCGGGTTTCTGTGACAATCACATGTGTGGCCCACCACCCAGGGGCCGCACCCGCGATCCGGCACCGGGCCCACCAGGCCAGGGCTTGGACCACGAACCGAAGGAGCATCGATGCCCGCTCACTATCTGATGTGCCCACCCACGCACTTCACGGTCTCCTACGAGATCAACCCCTGGATGAACGCCAAGGTCTCCACCGACGTCGACCGCGCGATGAGCCAGTGGGACACGCTGCGCCGCACCTATGCGGACCTGGGGCACACCGTCGACGTGATCGACCCGCTGCCGCAGTACCCGGACATGGTCTACGCCGCCAACGGTGCCACCGTGATCGGCGGCATCGCCTACTCCGCCAGGTTCCGGCACAACGAGCGCGCCGGCGAAGCCCCGGCGTACCTGGACTGGTTGGGCCGGGCCGGGTTCACTCCCGTCGAGGCCGCCGAGACCAACGAGGGCGAGGGGGACCTGCTGTGCACCAACGGGTACATCCTGGCCGGGACCGGTTTTCGCACCTCCGCCGCCGCGCACTCCGAAGCCCAGGAGGTCTTCGGCCGCCCGGTGATCTCGCTGCAACTGGTGGACCCGCGCTTTTACCACCTCGACACCGCACTGACCATCCTGCGCGATGACCTGATCGCCTACTACCCGCCCGCCTTCTCCCCCGGCTCCCAGCGGGTGCTGCAGCGCATGTTCCCCGAGGCGATCGTGGCCGGCGACGCCGACGCCCAGGCCCTGGGCCTGAACGCCGTCAGCGACGGTACCCACGTGGTGCACGCACCGGGAGCGACCAACCTGGCCGCGCAGGCCCGCGAGCGCGGATTGGAGCCGATCGCGGTGGACACCTCCGAACTGCTCAAGGGCGGTGGCGGCGCCAAGTGCTGCACCCTGATCCTGCGGAGTTCAACCAAGGCCGACGACGACGCAGCCGCGAGCGCACTACCCGCCCTGGGCGCCCTGCGCCCGGGTGAGGCCGACGACGGCGCAGCCCAGTGATTCCCGCGAGTCACCGACGAGGAGGTCGCACGATGACGAACAACCCCCACACCACGAACGCACCCGGACCGCTGGCGCCGAACTATCACCCGCTGGAGGTGGAGCTGGCCACCGCCGAGGGCGCGATGGTCACCGACACCAGCGGCCGGGAGTACCTGGACTGCCTGGCCGGGTACTCGGCGCTGAACTTCGGTCACCGCCACCCGCACCTGGTCCGGGCCGCCAAGGACCAGTTGGACCGGCTCACCCTGACCTCCAGGGCGGTGAGCCATGAGCATCTGGAGCGGTTCGCCGGCGCGGTCACGGAGTTGACCGGCACCGAGATGCTGCTCCCGATGAACACCGGCGCCGAGGCGGTGGAGACCGCGATCAAGACCGCCCGCAAGTGGGGGTATGAGGTCAAGGGCGTGCCGGCCGACCGGGCCGAGATCATCGTGGCCGACGGCGCCTTCCACGGCCGCACCACCACGATCATCTCCGCCTCCACCGACCCGGCTGCCCGGGAAGGATTCGGTCCCTACACCCCGGGCTTCGTCGTCGTGCCCTACGGTGACGCCGCCTCGGTGCGCGCGGCGATCACGCCGGACACCGTGGCCGTGCTGCTGGAGCCGGTCCAGGGCGAGAACGGGGTGATGATCCCGCCGGAGGGCTACCTGGAGCAGGTGCGCGCGGCTTGCGATGAGACGAACACACTGCTGGTGCTCGATGAGATCCAGTCCGGCCTCGGCCGCACCGGGGCCACCCTCACCCAGGAGCTGTTCGGCGTGCGCGCGGACCTGACCACGCTGGGCAAGGCCCTCGGTGGTGGAATCGTGCCGGTCTCTGCGGTGGTGGGCCGGGCCGATGTGCTCGGTGTGATGACCGCCGGTACGCACGGGTCCACCTTCGGCGGCAACCCGTTGGCGTGTGCGGTGGGGATCGCGGTGACGGAACTGCTGGCCACGGGTGAGTTCCAGGCCCGGGCGCGCGACCTCGGTCCGAGGCTGGAGGGCCCGGCCAAGGATCTGGTTGCCGACGGGCTGGCCACCGACGCCCGGGTGATCGGCTTGTGGATGGGCCTGGACGTGGTGTCTCTGTCCGGGCGTGAGGTCAGTGAGCGGCTGGCCGCCGAGGGCATCCTGGCCAAGGAGACCCACGACAACACCATCCGCTTCGCCCCGCCGCTGACGGTGACCGAGTCGGACCTGGACCGCCTCATGGACACCCTGGGCCGGGTGCTGCGCAGCGCCCGGTAGCCCCCCCGCCGCCGTCGCCACCCCAACGCCACCGCCGTCGCCACCCCGCCTCCGCCGCCGCCATAGCCGCCGCCGCCGAGGGCGAGCCTCCCAGCCGAAGGCGAGTCCCCCAAGGCTCGCCCTCGACGCTCACGCTCGCCCTCGCCGCCGCAGGGACGGGTTGGGGGTGGGGTGGGGGTGGGGGTGCCGCGGGGGCCGGGTGGGCGCCGTGGGGTGGCGGGCTGGCGGCTTAGTGCCGGCGCCGCTTCCAGTTGAAGGCGTGGTCCTCGGGATCGTCGGTGCTGCTGGTGGGCACCACCATGACCGGGCAACGGGAGTGATGCAGCACGGTCTGGGACGTGGAGCCCAGCAGCATCCCGGTGAAGCCGCCGCGGCCGCGCGAGCCGACCACCACCAGGTCCACCGCGGTGGAGAACTCCGACAGCAGCGCCGCTCCGGTGCCATCCAGGGCGTGCCGGCGCACCTGCACCGAACGACCCTGACTGGCCCGGTCCACCGTGACGTCCAGGCCGGTCTTGACGTCGGCCAGCAGGGTCTCCCGGTCCACCCCGGAGGGCAGCCAGCCCAGCAGGCCGGCGCCGGCGCCCATCGGCACACCGACCACGGCGGTCAGTTCCGCCTCCCACCGTTCGGCCTCGTCGATGGCCACGTTCAGGGCGAGTTTGGCCGAGTCCGACCCGTCCACGCCCACCACGATCCGGCGCACCGGCAACGGCAGACCGGCGTCCTCGTCGTCCTCGCCCTCCCGGTGCGGCACCACCACGGTGGGGCAGTGGGAGTGGGCCGGTAGCGCCGAGGAGACGGTGCCCAGGATCCGTTCGGCGAATCCGGACCGGCCCCGGGTGCCGACGACGGCGAGGCGCACCTGGGCGGACAGGTCCACCAACACTCCGGCCGCGTCGCCGGTCTCCAGGGCGCTGGTCACCTGCACACCCACGCCCTCACAGCGGGTGAGGGCCTCGTCCAGGACCGCTTGCGCGCCGTCGCGGATGGCGGTGTCGTCCAGGGTGGCATACCCGCCGTCGATGGTTCCGGCGGCGAAGGTGGGCAGCGCGTAGGCACACACCAGGTGCAGGTTCCAACCCGACTTTCCGGCGTGGGCCAACGCCCAGTCCAGTGCGTTCAGGCTGGCGGCTGATCCGTCGACTCCGACGAGGATCGTGGGTTCGCGTTCCATACCGGTCTACCCCCGTTTTTTGGGCTGATCTTGACCATTGTGCTACAAGCCTGACGGTTGCGGGGCATGTCGCCGGAAAATCTTATAGCTGTCTCATCGGAGCTGTTCATCGGTGCCTGTGCCAGCACCTCTCCGCACGGGCACGCAGGTACACGACGCACCGGTGCGCACAGCACAACGGCCCGCCCCGATGCGGGACGAGCCGTTGTGAGTGGTGCGTGTGCCGGTCAGCCCATCACACGGATGAACGTGGGGCTCGAGTTCCAGATCGGGCCCTCGTGCAGGGGTGAACTGGGGTTGCGAGCCGCGATGTGCTGGCCGTTGCCGGTGTAGATGCCCACGTGTCCGGGCCACCAGACCAGGTCGCCGGGCCGCGCCTCAGAAGCCGAGACCACACGGCCGGCGTTGCGCTGGGCCGAGGACGACCGGGGCAGGGAGACACCGAACTGGGCGTACACGTAGGCGGTGAAGCCGGAGCAGTCGAACCCGGCCGGAGTGCTACCGCCGTACACGTACGGGGTGCCCGTGTACCGGCGGGCCAGGTTCACCACGGCAGAGCCGGAACCGGACGCGGGTGCGGCGCTCTGCGTGGATTCGCTCGCGGGCTCCTCGGCCTGCTGCTCCTCCGCCTGCTGCGTCTCCTCCTGAGCCGGAGCGGCGGTGCGGTTGCCGGTGCGGGCCGCCGGGGCGGTGGCCGCGGTGGGCCGCTGCGTGGTCGCCGCCGGCGGGGGCGGTGGGGGCGGAGGTGGTGGCGGGGCCTCGGAACTCACCACGGCCGCGGTGAAGGACCAGTCGGTGTCGGCGTCGACCGAGATGGTCGGCGAGGTGCTGACGGAGTCGCGGTCACCATCGAGCACCACGTTGGCCAGCGAACCGAGGCCGGAAGCGGAGTTGGACACCTGGGGGGCAGCGGCCGCGGTGGAGGCGCCCATGGTCAGCGCCAGTCCGGAGGAAGCAACTACGGCCAGTGCACGACGACCGGTGGTGCCGGCCACTGTGGTGCCGAAAGCGGTCAGGGGGGTGGAGGGCCGGCACGCTGCGCGGTGGCGGGCTCCGGTTGTGCGTTGAGTCAAAATCTTCTCCACGCGCCTACGGGGTGAGCTGTCGGGTTCGGGTTGGAGATTCACCCGGTCTTACCTGGCGAACCAGGTGGGACTTCACCCCTAGGTGCTCGCGCACCAAAGGTTGGGTCCCCCGTCCCTGTCAATTGCGTCTGTCGGGACCTGCTGGCGGTGACAGGGTTCGGCGCCGCCTGCGGGTACTCATCGATGGAGGGGACGACGAGCACGGCTGACGTTACCCGACGCACCCGGCAAAAGTCACATTCCGGTCACAATTGGTTCTGTGAAATGGTTCACAGGATCTGCCCCTGGCGCCTACGTCCCCAGAAAATGGTGGAATTCCGAGGCAACGGCGCGATCGACGAGACGCTGTGTCATCGCCACAATGTGGACTGCGCCACATGCAGGACGCCGCTCTCGTGACCCGCCCAGCGAGCGCGCGGGCTGCGGCTGTGCTAGATCCACGGCACCGAGCACCTGCCGGCGGGCCCTCCGGCGCCCCGTCCCGAACGCACGCGGGCGTCACACGGACACCCGCTACGGGCACCGGATCACCCCGGCTCGGCGGCGCTGACGAACAGGTGCCCCACGGTGTCCTCGGTGAGCTCCAGACTCTGTCCGTTCACGGTCAGGTCTACCGCTGCGCCGTCGGTCTGGGCGCGGAAGCCCACCCCGGGCACCAACCCGACGCGCTCGAACTCGGTCAGCAGCTCCACATCCACCTGCAGCGGCTCCCCGATCCGCACCAGCGTGTAGTGGGCCGGATCGGCGGTGATAGCGGTGCTCAGGGACGTACCGGGCAGTTCGGCGACACCGGCGACGGGCTGCCCGATCTCGGCGGGGCCGGGGATGGTGTTGCCGTAGGGATCCTCCCGCGGGCGCTCGAGCAGTTCGAGCAACTGCTGCTCCACCCGCTCGCTCATCACGTGCTCCCACCGGCAGGCCTCTTCGTGCACGTAGGGCCAGTCGAGTTTGATCACATCGGTCAGCAGCCGTTCGGCCAGGCGGTGCTTGCGCATCACCTGGGTGGCCCGCCGCAGGCCCTCATCGGTCAGTTCCAGGTGCCGGTCACCGGAGACCACCATCAGGCCGTCCCGTTCCATGCGCGCCACCGTCTGGGACACGGTGGGCCCGGAGTGACCCAGACGCTCCGCGATCCGGGCGCGCAGGGGCACCACGCCGTCCTCGATCAGTTCGAACACGGTCTTGAGATACATCTCCGTGGTGTCGATCAGGTCGCTCACGTGCCTGCCCCTTGGTGGTCGCCGCATTCCTCCCGTCAGCCTAGTGCCCGGCGTCCGGCTCCGGACCGGGTGCGCCGCACCTCCTGCGCGCCCTGCCGGCAACTCTCCCGCCCAGGGCCGGCCGGCCGCGCGCCGCAGCGCTCCTGGCGAGGCCGGCGGACCTGCGATGATCGTGCCCATGAACGATCCCGCGATCGCCATCCCGGCCTCGATCCGTCCCGCGGACGGCCGGTTCGGCTCCGGTCCCGCGCGCATCAGGCCGGAGCAGAGCCAGGCGCTGGCCGCCCTGGGCACCACGCTGCTGGGCACCTCCCACCGTCAGCCCCCGGTGCGCTCCCTGGTCGGCCGCGTCCGGGAGGGTCTCGCTGCCCTGTTCAACCTCCCCGAGGGGTACGAGGTGGCCCTGGGCAACGGTGGCGCCTCGATGTTCTGGGACGCGGCCACCTTCGGATTGATCCGCACCCGCTCCCAGCACGTCCGGGCCGGGGAGTTCGGCGCCAAGTTCGCCGCCGCCGCGAGCGGCGCACCGTTCCTGGCCGACCCGCAGATCCTCACCGCCGAACCCGGCAGCACCCGCTCCCCCGAGGCCGCTGCGGGGATCGATGCCTACTGCTGGGTCCACAACGAGACCTCCACCGGCACCCTCACCCCGGTCAGAAGGGTCGACGACGACGGTGCCCTGATGCTCGTCGACGGCACCTCGGCCGCGGGTGGGGTGGAGGTGGACGTGAGCCAGACCGACGCCTACTACTTCGCCCCACAGAAGGCCCTGGGCTCCGACGGCGGCCTGTGGCTGGCCCTGTTGTCCCCGGCCGCGATCGAGCGGGTCGAGGAACTGGGTCAGCGCTGGGCGCCGGCGTCGTTGTCCCTTCCCGCGGCGCTGGCCAACTCCCGGCAGGACCAGACCGTGAACACCCCGGCGATCGCCACCCTGGTGCTGTTGGCCGAGCAGGTCGACTGGTTGAACGACCAGGGCGGCCTGGACTTCGCCGCGGCGCGCACCGCGCAGTCCTCCCAGCTGCTGTACCAGTGGACCACCGAGCGTGACTTCGCCACCCCCTTCGTGGCCGACCCGGCACACCGCTCGCCGGTGGTGGTCACGATCGACTTCGAGGAGAGCATCGATGCCGCGGTGCTGGCGAGGGTGCTGCGCAACAACGGCATCGTCGACACCGAGCCCTATCGCAAACTCGGGCGCAACCAGTTGCGGATCGGCACCTACCCCTCGGTGACCCCCGAGGATGCCGCAGCGCTGACCGCCTGCCTGGATTACGTCGTCGAGCGTCTGTAGTCGCTTCGGTCCAGTGCGCCTCTTCGCTGACGTACGTGGGCGCCGGCCGCGCGCTCGGGAAAGTGGTGGTCCAGGTCCGCTGACCCGGCGCTCCCGCAGGAGCGCCAGGAGGCTGAGGGCGGTGCTGGTCAGCCGGCCGGGCAGGCGACGCTGGGCAGGCGGTGCTGGTCAGCCCCCCGGTCAGGCGGCGCTGCCGGCGTTCACGCCCTCCTGGGTCCTGAGTTCCTCGCGGGCCCGCGCGGCGTCGAGTTGCTCGTGGCGGTTCTGCACCAGCAGGTGCGGACGCTGCCGGAGGCGGTAACGCACCCGCACGTCCTCCCGCTTCACGGTCCACAGAGCGGCGATCCCCGCCACCAGGATGGCGGCGATCGCACCGATGCCGATCGCCCAGCGGGCGCCCCAGTTCTCCGCGATCCAGCCCACCACCGGCCCGCCGATCGGGTTCCCGGCGAAGAAGACCACCAGGTACAGGCTCATCACCCGGCCGCGCACGTTGGGGTCGGTGGTGATCTGGATGGCGGCGTTGGCCGAGGTCAGCATGGTCAGGGAGAAGTAGCCCACCGGGATCGCGCTGAGGGCGAAGAGCTCGTAGGTGGGCATCAGCGCCATCGCCCCGGAACTGATCCCGAACCCGAAGGCCGCGCCCAGCACCAGGCGCAGCCGCGGGCGCTGGCGCCGGGCGGCCATCAACGCACCGGCCAGGGATCCGATCGCCAGGATCGACCCGAGCACCCCGTACTCCCCCGCACCCATGCCGAACTCGTCGTGGGCCATCACCGCCGAGGTCATCTGGAACTTCAGGCCCAGACCACCGATCACGAACACCACGATCATGATCGTGATGATGTCGCTGCGCCCGCGCACGTAGCGCAGGCCCTCGCGCAGTTGCCCCTTGGCTCGTACGGGACGGTCGCGGCGCTGCAGCAACTCGGACTTCATCGCCAGCATCGCCCCGATGGTGGCGGCGAAGGTGAGCGCGTTGAGCATGAACACCCAGCCGGTGCCCACCACCGCGATCAGCAGGCCGGCGACGCCGGGGCCCACCAGGCGGGCGGCGTTGAAGGAGGCGGAGTTCAGCGCCACCGCGTTGGCCAGGGAGGACGTGGGCACGATGTCGGAGACGAACACCTGCCGGGCCGGGGCGTCGAAGGCGCTGAGCACACCCAGGGCCAGTGCGAAGAAGTACACGTGCCACACCTGGGCGGTACCCAGCAGCACCAGGGCGCCCAGGGCCAGGGCGAGCACGCCCATTGCGGCCTGGGTCATCATCAGCATCTTGCGCCGGTCCACCCGGTCGGCGATCAGCCCGGCGAAGGGGCTGATGAACACAATCGGGAGGAACTGCAGGCCGGTGACGATTCCAACGTGGATCGCCGAACCTTCGGGCAGCACGGCAAGGACCAGCCAGTCCTGGGCCACCCGCTGCATCCAGGTGCCCACGTTGGCGACCAGGGCGCCGATGAACCAGATTCGGTAGTTGTACAGACGGAGTGAGGCGAATATCGAGCTCACTGGTTGTAGAGCCTCCTGAGGATCTTCTCTGCCTCGGTGAGCGTTGCGCGCTCGGCGGGGGTCAAGGTTGCGAGTCGTTTGGACAGCCACTGATCGCGGCGGCGCCTGGTCTCTTTGACCAGTTCGGTACCGGCGTCGGTGGGCGTGATGAGCACTTGGCGGCGGTCCTCGGGATGGGTGGTGCGCTCCACCAGGCCGGCATCGACCAGACACTGCACGGTGCGCGTCATCGACGGTGGTCGCACGTGCTCACGTTCAGCGAGCTCTCCCGGGGTCATCGCACCCAGTGCCACCACCGTGGCGAGCACGGCGTGCTGACCCTCGGGGATCGACATGGACCGCTGGGCCCGCAGACTGCGGGTGAGTTTCAGCAGCGTCATGCGCAGCCGCGTCGGGAACCCGACGTCGGCCACCCTCGGGCCGGGGTGCTTGGGGGCAGGAGAAATGCTCACTGCGGAGATACTACATCGTTAGTTTCGCTAAGTAAAGGTCTTGACCTTAGTTTTGCGAAATAAACGCGCTCTTTAGGCGCCAGTGCGGAAACCATGAAAAGCGACTGGGTTTCCGGTGGTGCCCGCGTCTGCGGGTCACATCCGGCCGGCGGCCGGAGGCCGGAGGCCGACGACGACGCAGCCCACCATGGGTGCAAGCGATCACCGACGACGCAGCCCACCATGGGTGCAAGCAGCGCTCACAGGCGATCGATGACCGCATCCCGCCATGGGCCACAGGCGGCGGGCACGGTACCGGGTGAGCGCCCCGCGGCCCCGACTGGTCAGGCGCGCGGCAGCCGGTCGACGATCTCGGCCAGTTCCCGGCGCGGGCCGGTGAAGAAGGGCACTTCCTCGCGCACGTGCCGGCGGGCCTCGGTGGCCCGCAACTCACGCATCAGGTCCACGATCCGGCCCAGGTCGTCGGCCTCGAACCCGAGCAACCACTCGTAGTCCCCCAGGGCGAAGGCGGAGATGGTGTTGGCCCGTACGTCGCCGTAATCGCGGGCGGCCATGCCGTGGTCACGCAGCATGGTGCTGCGCTCGGCCTCGGGCAGCAGGTACCAGTCGTAACTGCGCACGAACGGGTACACGCACAGGTACCCGCGCGGCGCCTCCCCGGAGAGGAACGCCGGCACGTGGGCGCGGTTGAACTCCGCCGGCCGGTGCGTGCCGATCTGGGACCACACCGGCTCCAGCATGGCTCCGAGCGCACTCGCACGGAGCCGTTGGTAGGCCTCCTGGACGACCTCGACGTCCTCGGCCCACCACCACACCATCAGGTCGGCATCGGCCCGGTACCCGGCCACGTCGTACCAGCCCCGCACCTGCAGCCCGTCGATGAGGTCCAGCGCGGCCAGGGCGTTGCGCACCACCAGGGCGCGGTCCTCGTCGTCGGCCGGGACCGCTTCGGTGACGCGGAACACCGAGTACATCGCGTAGGAGGTGGCGGCGTTGATCGCCTCTGGGGTGGTGCTCATGTTGCTCCTTCAGTACGAGATCGGGGGTGCTGTCGGGGCGGTGGCACTCAGTCGGCGGTGCCCGCCAATACCGGGATACCGGTGACCTCGCCGTGGCGCATCCGGCAACTGCCGGGTGGGGCCTCATCGGGGAAGGCGGCCATCTCGCCGCGCACCACCACATCGGGGTCCTCCCCGCGCTCGCGCCCGGCGCGCTCCAGGACCAGGTCCACCAGCCCGGACACGAACGCCGGGTGGATGCCCGCGGTGGTGGCGCAGGCAGCCTGCAGGCCCAGTTCGGCAGCGGTCTCCAGCGCCTCGGTCTGCAGGTCCCAGGCCACCTCCATGTGGTCGGAGATGAACCCGATCGGGGCGATCACCACCCGCTGCGTGCCCGCGCCAGCCAACTCGGCCAGGTGGTCGTTGATGTCCGGTTCCAACCACGGCGTGTGCGGGCTGCCAGACCGCGAGCAGTACGACAGCGACGACGACACCTCCATCCCCGCTGCGCGCAGGTCCGCATCGATCACCGCCCGCACGTCCTCATGCTGCTGGCGGTAACCCGGGCCGGTGACCTCCGAGGCCTGCTGCATGGTGGTGGGGATCGAGTGGGTGACGTAGGCGATGTGCACGCCGGCATCGGCCTCTGGCACCTGGCCCACGGCGTCGGTGATCGCGTGGACGTTGGCGGCGATGAAGCCGGGGTCGTTGAAGAAGGGCCGCAGCACGTCGATGACCAACCCCTCCCCCTCGACGCCCAGGTCCGCCACCGCCGCGGCCAGGTGCTCGCGGTACTGGCGCGACCCGGAGTAGGAGGCATACGCGCTGGTCACCAGCACCAGGATCCGCCTGGCACCGAAGGCCACCGCATCGCGCAGGGTGTCGGTGGTGTAGGGGTGCCAGTTCCGGTTTCCCCACAGCACCGGAAGTTCCACGCCGCGGGCCCGCAGCTCGGCCGCCAGCGCCGCCCGCAGGGCCAGGTTCTGCTCGTTGATCGGGCTCTTGCCCCCGAAGGCGAAGTAGTGCTCCCCCACCTCGGCCAGCCGCTCCTCCGGCACCCCCTTGCCCCGCACCACGTTGCGCAGGAACGGCAGCACATCCTGCTCGGCGTTGGGGCCCCCGAAGGAACACAGCAGCAGGGCGTCATAGGGAGCGGCGGCGTGGGTCATGGGTGTCGCGGTCCTTGTCGAGGTGGTCGTCGGTGGCGGGGCGGTGGTCGGTGATCGGGGAGTCCGTCGGTGGCGGGGCGGTGTCGGTGTTGGGGTGGTGGTCGGTGGCGGGGCGGTAGCCGGTGATCGGGCAGTGGTCGGTGGCGGGGCGGTGTCGGCAGTCGGGGCGGGTGCCGGTGTGGACCTGGCACCCGATCCGGCCGCGCCAACCGGCGCAACGAACCGGCCGCGCGCCGGCTCCGAAGCCGGTGTGGCGAGGCCCACCGTAACATCAGATGAACTACTTGATCTGATGAAGTGGATGTGTCAGGTTGAACCCTCGATGACCGATCTCGCCAGCCCGCCACGGCCGACGACGCAGCCCCCCGAGCACGTCGCCGCACCTGCGCCCAGGGTCGCCCGCCGGGCGTTGTGGTTGGCCGTGGGCGCCACCCTGGCCCTGTTCCTTGCCGCCGGGATCAGCGTGAGCCTGGGCACCCTGCGCCTGGACCCGGTGGCCGCTGTTCGCGCGGTGTTCAGCCCCGATGACTCCCAGGTGGCCACCGTGGTGTGGGCGATCCGGCTGCCCCGGATCGTGGTGGCGATGCTGGTGGGTGCGGCCCTGGCCGGGGTGGGCGTGGTGATGCAGGCGGTGTTCCGGAACCCGTTGGCCGACCCGGGCGTCACCGGAGTCTCCTCCGGCGCCGCCGTGGGCGCCGTGGCCGGGATCACAGCCGGGCTGGCCGGGTCGCTGCAGTGGGGTGTACCGATCGCGGCGTTCACCGGGGCCCTGGTGGTGGCCCTGCTGCTGCAGGCGGTGCTGCACACCAACCGTGGCGCCTCCACCTACACCCTGATCCTGGTGGGGGTTTCCATCAACGCCTTCGCCGGGGCGCTGATCTCGATCCTGGTGGCCAACGCCCACGACGACGCCCTGGCCCGCGGCGCCGTGTTCTGGCTGGCCGGCGACCTGGAACTACGCACCTGGAACCACGCCGCCATCGCGGTGATCCCGATCGCGCTCGGCCTGGGCCTGCTGCTCACCCGCACCCGGGCCCTGGACGCGTTGCTACTCGGCGACGACGTCACCTCCACCTCCGGGTACAACGTGCACCGCACCCGACTGGTGCTGCTGCTGATCGCCTCCCTGGTGACCGGTGCGGCGGTGGCGGTATCCGGCGTGATCAGTTTCGTCGGGCTGGTGGTCCCGCACGCGGTGCGGCTGGTGATCGGGGCCAAGCACGCCCTGCTGCTGCCGATCTCGATCGTGGGTGGGGCGCTGTTCCTGGTGCTGGCCGACACCGCCGCCCGGGCAGCCTCGGTGACCCTCGTGATCCAGACCGGAGCGGTGGCCGCCCTCATCGGCGCGCCGGTGTTCCTGGCGCTGTTGCTATCCAGGCGGCACACATGAGCGCCGGGCACACCGCGAGCGCGCACGCCACCCACGCCAGCGCCACCGAGGCCCGCGCCACGCACCCCCCGGCCGCCGCGCACGATCTGGTCCTGTCCGGCCTGGTCGCCCACCGCGACCGGCCCCTGTTCGATCCGATCGATGCCACGGTGACCCCGGGCACCCTGCTCGGGCTCGTCGGGCCCAACGGGGCGGGCAAGTCCAGCCTGCTCTCCGCCGTCGTCGGGCACGGGGTGAGCACCTCCGGAGGGGTGCGCTACGGCGAGGCGGACCTGCACTCACTGCGCCCGCGCCGCCTGGCCGAGGTGCTCAGTTACATGACGCAGGACTCCTACGCCCCGAACGAACTGCGGGTGCGCGACGTGGTCGGTGTCGGGGCCCGGGCCAGCGAGCGGTCCGGCGGCACCGAGGAGCGCATCATGGCCGCGCTGGACCGTGTCGGCGTGGCCGAGTTGGCCCCGCGTCGCTACGCCCGCCTGTCCGGTGGGGAGCGCCAGCTTGTGCAGGTGGCTCGGATCCTGGCCCAGGACGCGCCGGTGATGCTGCTCGATGAGCCGACGGCGGCCCTGGACCTGGGTCACCAACTCACCGTGATGCACGCCCTGCATGAGCGCGCCGGCGCCGGGCACATCGTGATCGTCACCATGCACGACCTCACCCAAGCGCTGCGCTGGGCAGACCGGGTGGCGGTCATCGCCGAGGGCCGGGCCACCTTCGGCGCCCCCGCTGAGGTCATCACCCCCGGGCTGATCCGGGATGTGTACGGGGTGACCGCCGAGGTGTTCGACTCCCCCAGCGGCGCCCCGACGCTCAGCCTGGTGCGCCCCACCTGTCCCACTGCCAGTACCTTCACCCGCCGCCACCCCGAGGTGGCCCGTCCCTGAAAGGGGTGCCGATGCGTCCGACGTCGCCTGGTGCCGCCCTGCCGCCCACCCGATCCGCTGGTGCCGCCCCGCCGCCCACCCGGTCCGGCCGGGGGCTCCTGCGCCTGCTGTTCCTCCCACTGGCCGCGCTGCTGCTGATGTTGGGCGCGTGCTCCTCGGGAGTGCCCGCGGACGAGCCGGACGGGGCAACCGAGGACGCCACCGAGCAGTCCGGCGGCGAGCAGTCCGGGGAGACCGGAACCGCCGACGACGACGCCTCCGCGCAGGACGAGGGCACCCAGGAGCAGGGTTTCCCCCGCACCGTGGACGTGCCGGCCGGCGACGACCGCCCCGCCACCGAGGTGACGATCCCCGCCGAACCGCAGCGGGTGACCGCGCTGACCTATGAGACCGCCGCCCTGGTGGCCGAGCTCGGCGCGGGTGAGAACCTGGTGATGGCCCCGGCCGAAGCGGCCAACCCGGTGCTGTCCAACCAACCGGACGTGATGGCGGACGTGGAGCACCACATCGCCTCCGAGTCCGCCGTGGACGCCGAGGCCGTGATCGCCTCGGACCCGGATCTGGTGGTCTTCAACGACCGGCACGGCATGGAAGAAGGGGTGGGCCGGGTGCTCACTGAGGCCGGTTTCCCGGTGCTGGTGCTGCCGAACACGTTCTCCTCGGTGAGCGAGATGCTCACCAACATCGATCTGGTGGGCACCGCGCTGGGGATGGAGCAGGAGGCGGCGGACCTGGCGACCACCCTGTCGGACGGGCTGGTGGATGCCTCCGACGAGGACGGACCGAGTGTGTTGGTGCTGAGCAACCAGGCCGGTCGCCCGTTCGTGACCGCCGGGGGTGCCTTCCCGTTGGAGGTGGTGCGCCTGGCCGGTGGCCGGGACGCCAGCGCCGACCTGGGCATGGTCCGCAGCGGCCCGATCTCGGCCGAGCAGGTGCTGGCGGCCGATCCGGACCGGATCCTGCTGGTGGACATGAACGGCTCCGGTGAGACGATCTTCGCCGACTTGCTGAACAACCCGGCGGTGGCCGCGCTGCCGGCGGTGGCCGAGCATGAGCCCTTCCTCGTGGAGGGCAAGTACGTCCAGGCCCTCGGGTTCACCAGCACGGTGGAAGGCCGCGATCAGATCGCAACGTGGTTGGATCAGTAGCCGACGGACCACCGTGGCGCTGCGTCGGTCGTTGGGGGGTCAGCCGGCGACCAGAAGCCACCTCAGGTCAGCAGCGAGCCGGCGCCCACCCCGGCGTGGATCGCGATCTCCGGCGCGCAGTGGGCCAGGTAGGCCAGCCACACCGACCCGGTCCGTGCCCGCACCCACCCCATGATCAGGCCCAGCAGGCCGGTCAGGATGATCTGATCCGGCGCGAACACCAGCCCTTCGGTGGTGAGCAGCAACCCGTGGCCGAGGCCGAAACTCAGCGTGGTCAGCACCAGGCCCCACCCCACCTTGGCGCCGAAGAATCGCCACGGCGTGCCCAGGGCGCGGTCCAGCAGGGCGATGAGCACGCCACGCCAGAGCAGTTCCTCCACGAGGTTGGCGTGAGCCAGGTCGAACAGCAGCCGCTCGGTGGAGTGGAAGCCGTCGAACGTGCTGTCCCCGGAGGCCACCGTCAGGGTGACCAGGAGCGCCTGGATCGTGAAGACCACGGCGATCACCACCAGGGCCGGGCGCAACGACCCCTGCACGGGTGCGCGCACGCCGACGTCCGCGCGCGCCCATCGGCCGAGCATGACCAGCAGGATGGTCAGCCAGATCAACTCGAACGTCTTGCCCTGCCAGTTCCAGTCCAGGTCGGCAAAGAAGCCGATTCCGGGCAGGGCGTGCACCGTGAAGCTGAGGAGCAGGAACGCCGCGGCCACCACGACCGGCCGGCCGGAACCGGGGCGGCGCCGGGCAGCCAGCAGCACTATCGGCGCCAGTACCAGGCACTGCAATACGAACGAGGCCGCCCCCGCACCGACCTCGGTGATGGTGCGTACCGGACCGGCGACGACGGCCACCACCGCCACCATGACCGCCACGGTGCCGAGCACCGGCAGCACCCAGCGGGTGGTGTCCGCTGGGGAGGGCGGGCGCTCCGTCGGCATGGGCGGACGCTCGCCCGGGGAGGGCGACCGGGACGACGACGGCGGACCGGTGGAGATGTGGGCGTGCGGGTCGATCAGGCTCTCCTTATCAAGGGGGTGGGCAGGGAGATGACACGCGTGCGCACGGGCGGTGCCCGGCCGGCGCAGTGCCTGTGGAGGGTTGTTCCTGTCCCACGGGCTCGAGCCGCGCAGCCGACACGCTAGTAAGCACCCCGGCGTGCGCGGCAGTGTCAGACGTCATGAGTCAGCGGAACTGGCCTCGGCCCTTGCCGCTCCAGACCACCGCCCTGCAGGCAGCCGGAATACGGCTGAGGACGCCACCGGTGCTCGGTGCAGCGGGCCACGCCTGCACCGGCAGCCTTCCTATACTCCTGTGATGGCCACCACAAGCGGTACCGAGCGGGCCCGCACCACGCTCGCCTATCTGCGCCGCCAGATCACCACCGGTGCCTGGGCGGTGGGCGAGCGCATCCCGATCGAACCCGAACTCACCGAGATCCTGGGCGTGGGGCGCTCCACCGTGCGTGAGGCGGTGCGATCCCTGGCCAGTATCGGGATGCTGGAGACCCTGCCCGGGCGTGGCACGTTCGTGCGCTCGGCGACGCCCACCTCCAGCGTGCTCTCGGAGTTCCTCACCGCCTACACGTTGGAGGAACTGCTCTCCTACCGTCGTGCCCTGGAGGTCGAGGCCGCCCAGCAAGCCGCGTTGCATCGCAGCGACGAGGACGTCGAGGCCCTGGAGGCCGCGGCAGCCGCGACCCTGCGGCCCGGGCAGTGCCCGGTGATGACACCGCAGCCCGATGCGGACCTGGCCGCCCGGTTCCACTACCTGCTGTTCGACGCCGCCAAGAACCGCCTGCTCGCCTCCCTGTATGCCGGGATCACCGAGAAACTCGCCGAACCCGCCAACGCCGAGCGGCTCACCCACGCCAGCGATGTGCTGTCCATGCACAAGGAGCACGAACGCATCGTGGATGCCGTGCGCCGCGGCGACTTCATCGACGCCGTGCACGCGATGGCCGATCACATGGACAACGACCTGGTGATCCTCACCCCCGACGATGAGATCATCCCGCCGCTGCGCCGCTCACCCGACGATCAGGTGCGGGTCGAGGCCGCCCGCGCCGAGTCGGCCGAGCGCAGCACAGGCTGAGAGGTTCGCCCCGGCCCGCCTGCTCGCCGGCACTGCGCCGGTCATATCCCTACCCGCGCGGCGTGGTCTGGGCGGCTTCAGGTCTGTCTGTCCCGTGGCTCCCGGGTGGACCGCGGGTCGGCGCCCCGGGTGGACCGCGGGTCAGCGCCCCGGGTGGACCGCGGGTCAGCGCCTTCACGGTGCCGTTGCCGCAAGACCTTGCGCGCGATCAATGCGACGGCGGCAATGGTGGCGGTGATCAGAAGGATCACGATCACCGTGGTCACCAGGTCATAGGTGGCAAAACCGGACTCGATAGTTCAGAACTCCGCATCGGTCGGGTGAACCCGGAGTGACGCGTTCACGCTGGCTGCGACGTACACCTCGAGCATGCCATCGCGCATCCTGGATGACTACCCCCGCCCCGACCGTGGCACTCGCGGGGTGTGTGGATGGGTAGGCCGTGGCGGGGCGATGATGTAGCCGGCCGCGGCGTCGCCGTAGACCTGCAGGGCGCCGGGGCGGTGGTGCCACAGCCAGGCCAGGTGGGCGCACAGGATCGCATCGATCTCGTCCTCGATGCGGTTCAGGTCGATCTGTCGCTTCGCCCGGTCGGCCGCGAGGCGGATCTGCTGCCACCGCGGGTTGCCGACCAGGGCCAACTCGGCCAGGGTCTCCATCCGGTCCAGCACGGCCAGCATGCCGATGCGCCGCGATGGCACCGGGCCCTTCTTGTACTTCAGCGTGCGCCCCAGCTCGAACAGCCCCACCATCGCCGCGTGCGGGTAGACCTCGATCGCCACCGGTGTCGCAACGTCGCCCCGGTGCGCGGGATCGGTGTGCCAGCCGTGGCGGCCCGCCAGCACCGCGGCCCGTGGCGGGTTGAAGTGCGCCCGCCCGAGGTTGCTGGTGTGGCAACTGGCCTCATACGCCCCGTAGGACTGTCCGATGAGGCGTTCGCACTGGCGCATCCCGGTGGGGTTGGTGACGATCAGCGGTGCGTCGATCGCCACGCTCACCACACCGGCCCCGAGCCCGGTCAGCCAGTCATCGATGTGCTCATCGGTGACCATGCTGGTCGAGGACACCAGCGCTCCGCCCTGGTCCACCGCGGCAAGCCCGGTGCGGGCGCGGGTGGACCAGGCCAGGTCGATCCCGATGTGCATGCTCATGCCCGGCCACACTATTCCCCGGGTTGGCACGGTCCGGGGCTTCTCCCGCACCGGGGCCTCGAGGGTCTGCCCGAGCATCGGCGCCGGGGGCGGCGTATCGTCGAAACATGACCACCACCGCCCCACCGAGCAACCTGCTGCACGGCACCTTTGCCCGTGAGTTGCCGGAATTGGCTGTGCCGTGGCAGGCCGAGAAGGCCCCCGAGCCCCGGCTGGTCGCGCTGAACGACACCCTCGCCGGTGAACTGGGTCTGGACCCGGAGTATTTGCGCAGCCCGGCCGGCCTGCGGTTCCTGCTCGGCAACGAGGTGCCCGAGGGCGCCACCCCGGTTGCCCAGGTCTACGCCGGCCACCAGTTCGGAACCTATGTGCCGCGGCTGGGTGATGGCCGGGCCCTGCTCCTGGGGGAGGTCACCGACAGCCACGGCGACTTGCGTGACCTGCACCTGAAGGGCTCGGGGCCCACCCCGTTCGCCCGCGGCGGGGACGGGCTGGCCGCGATCGGCCCGATGCTGCGGGAGTTCCTCATCAGCGAGGCGCTGCACGCTCTCGGGGTGCCGACCACCCGGTCGTTGTCGGTGGTGGCCACCGGCAAGGCGGTGATGCGTGAGCGTCCGCTGCCCGGTGCGGTCCTGGCCCGGGTGGCGGACAGTCATCTGCGGGTGGGCACGTTCGCCTACGCCCGCTCCACCGGTGATGAGGATCTGCTGCGCCGTCTGGCCGATCACGCCATCACCCGGCACCACCCGCAGGCGCGCGAGGCTGAGAACCCCTACTTGGCCCTGTTCGAGGCGGTGTTGGCCGCGCAGGCCGAGTTGGTCGCGAAGTGGATGCTGATCGGGTTCGTGCACGGGGTGATGAACACCGACAACACCACCATCTCCGGGCAGAGCATCGACTACGGTCCGTGCGCGTTCATGGACGCCTTCGACCCGGGCACCGTGTTCAGCTCCATCGACGCCCTGGGTCGCTACGCCTACGGCCGCCAACCACAGATCGCGCAGTGGAACCTGGCCCGGTTCGCCGAGACGCTGCTGCCGCTGATCAGTGCGGACCAGGAGCAGGCCGTCGAGTCGGCCACCGCGGCGCTGAACACCTTCCCGGCGGTTTACTCCGCCGCCTGGACGCGCGGCATGCGCGCCAAACTCGGACTGGAGTCATTCACGCCCGACGACGACGCAACCGACCTGATCAGCGACCTCACCTCGCTCCTGGGTGCTTGGGGTGTGGACTACACCTCCTTCTTCCGCCACCTGACCACAGCGGCCGGCGGGGACGCGGGCCCGGTGCGGGCGCTGTTCGAGGGTGCGGGTGGGGATGACGTTCCGGCGCCGACACTGTTCGGCGACGCCGATAGTGACCAGGTTCCGGCACCGACGCTGTTCGGCGACGTCGATAGTGACCAGGTTCCGGCACCGACGCTGTCCGGCAGTGCCGGTGGCGATGGGGTTCCGGCCCCGGCATCGCTCGACGGTAACGGAGGCGACGCGGCGTCATCGACCGAGCGGCCTGCCTTCGAGCCGTGGCTGCAACGCTGGCTCTCCTATCGCCCGGACGCGAGCGTGATGGCCCAGGTGAACCCCATCTACATCCCGCGCAACCACCTGGTCGAGGAGGCCCTCGCCGCTGCCGGCACCGCGGACCTGGGCCCCTTCGAGGAATTGCTGGACGTGATCACCCAGCCCTTCACCGAGCGCCCGGGACTGGAGCGCTACACCGAGCCCGCCCCGGCCGAGGCCGCCCCGTTCGTGACCTACTGCGGAACCTGACTTCCCAGGTCACGTACCCATCCGGGCGCGTTGTTAGGGTCGGGACATGTTTGAAGCCGCCGCAGGAGGCCTCGTGGTCGTCGTCTTCGCGCTGGCGTGGCTGGCGCTCATCGTCGCCGCGCTCATGTCCATCGCGCAGTCGCGCAACTACACCTCCGGAATCAAGGCGCTGTGGGTGCTGGCCGTGTTCGCCCTACCCTTCCTGGGCCCTTTGGCCTGGTTCCTCATCGGCCGCCACTCCTACGGCTAACAACCCACCAGCCCCCCACCCGGCCCCAGCCCCAGCCCCCGGCCCCCAGCCCCCGGCCCGCGACTTCCGGCCCCAGCCCCCGGGCTCCCGACTCCCGGCCCCGGCCCCCGGGCTCCCGACTCCCGGCCCCGGCCCCCGGGCTCCCGACTCCCGGCCCCGGCCCCCGGGCTCCCGACTCCCGGCCCCGGCCCCCGGGCCCCCGACTCCCGGCCCCAGCCCCCGGGCCCCCGACTCCCGGCCCCGGCCCCCGGGCCCCCGACTCCCGGCCCCGGCCCCCGGGCCCCCGACTCCCGGCCCCGGCCCCCGGGCCCCCGACTCCCGGCCCCCGGCCGGGGGATGACGGGGTGGGCGGGGGCGATGGGCATGGTTGAGGCAGGGGGTGGGCGGGTATGCACAGGGGGAAAACTGTGTCCACAGGTGCTGACCTGCAGCCGCTATGGGCGCAGGGGATTGGTGCTTACTGGCGTCATGCGCACGGTGCCGATCCCGGAGGGCCTGCTGCGGTACACCCGCTGGCAGTGCGGCCTCATTTCGACCGCGCAATGTCGGGCTCTGGGCATCAGTGCCGACCGGTGCGCCACCCTGGTGGCTCGCAGGATGTGGCAGCGGGTCGTACGCGGCGTCTACGACACCGAGCCGGACCGTCCAACGAACTTCGACGTGGCCCGGCGCAAGGCCGCCTGGACCGGCCTGCTGGCGATGGGTAAGAACGCCATCGCCGTGGGTTGCTGCGCCCTGGCCCTGCACGGGGTCGCCGGACTGCCCCAGCAGTTGACGCCGGAGGTAGCAATCACGGGTGGGCGCTGGCTGCGGGGACCGGTCGGCGTCGTCGTGCGCCGATATCGCGACGTACCGGTCCGGGTCCGGTACGCCGGCTGGCAGGTGAGCGACGTCCCCACCGCGCTCGTCCACGCTCTGCCGCTCCTGCGACGTGATCACGGGGTGGCCGTAATCGATTCGGCCCTCAACCAAGGGCTCATCAACACCAGCGACCTCACCGACGTCCGCCGGCGACTGCAGGGGCGGCGCGGTGCCGCTCGGGTCGGCTCGTGGTGGCCGCTGGTGGATGGTCGCGCCGAGTCGCCATTAGAGACGTGGGCACGGCTCGACTGCCATGACCACGACCTGCCACCGGATCAACTCCAGGTGGTGTTGCGCGATGCCACCGGTACGTTCATCGGGCGCGGTGACATGGGGTGGCGGCGCCGTGACGGCGGTTGGATCATCGTCGAGATGGACGGACGCCAGGTCCACAGCGAACCCGAGGCGCTCTTCCGGGACCGGCAGCGCCAGAACCGGTTGCTGGCCGAGGCGGATGCCACCATCCTGCGATTCACCAGCCGCGACCTGCGTCCCTCGGGCACCATCGCCAACCAAGTCCGCCAAGCCCTCACCCCCACCTCACCCACCCCCACCCCCTAACCCCAGCCCACCAGACCCCGCCGAAGTCAGCATTGATCGGCTGAACCTGCAGGTAGAACCGACTAATGCTGATTTCGCCGGTAGGCGCCCGAGGCCGATCGGCACCCGAGTGGACAGCGCCGGTCCGCCACGGTTAGCGTCGAACCAACCCCCGGGGAGCGCGCAGAGCGCTGAGAGTGCGGAGAGTCCGCAGACCCGTCCACCTGATCCGGTTCGTACCGGCGTAGGGAGTTGGGCACCCGCCGATGAGCATCGGCGGCTCATGAGGTACCCCGGGGCCGGAGGACACCGATGAGCACCACCGGCCACGGCAGCACGGAGAAGGTCGCCACGACCGGCACCAGCGCGGCCACCCCACGCGAACTGGGCGTCGGGATGCGATTCAGCATCCACCCGCACACCGACGACTTCGTGCGCGTGATCCTGGACTCCCTCACCGAGGTGGAGGCGAGCGGCGTCGCCGAGGGGCTGGTGATCGAGACCGACGAGGTCAGCACATACGTCGGTGCCCGGGCGGTGCCGGCCGAACAGGACCTGGCCGGTTACCTCGTGGCTGCCATCGCCGCCGCCTCCCGGCACTCCGGTGGCGGGCACGTCGCCGCCCATGTGCTGTTCTCCCGCGGTTGCCCGGGCGAACGTACCTGCGACCTGACCTCCACGATCCTGCCCGAGGTGGCCCCGGTGCGCCTGGAACCCACCGGAATCGAGGCGGTGGCGCAGTGGTCGCTGTACCCGCTACTCGATGGTGGGGACGATGCCGGCGAACACATGTCCATCATCGAGGCGGCCATCACCCGAGCGCAGGAGCGCGGCGTTGCCGCCCCAGCGGCCCACTACGCCACCAAACTCACCGGTGACCTCGCGGAGGTGGTGGCCACCGCCGTCGACGCGTGGGCCCAGGTGGGCACCACCGTCCCGCACGTGGCGACCCACCTGACCATCTCGGTTGGCTCACCCACGCGGGCCCGCGGGAGGTAACCGCGCCAGACCAGTTCACGAGGGCCCGTCCGCCTCGCGCACTGGCCGTGTGGGGTACGCGCTCAGGGAGCCCCGCCGCGCACCGTGGTGACCAAGTCGGTGAGGCTGGGCGTCGCCGGGGTGGAGGCGAACCCGAACCGCACCGGCGGGTCGATCGGAACCATCGCGCCCAGGTCCGTTCCATCCCACGAGGTACGAGCACCGGCGAGACGATGGAGGTCGCTCGCGCCGTAGTACTCCCTGCGCCCACCCCCGGCCGAACCGCGGGTACGCACCCCTGGCAGGGCCACCCGCGCGACCGGATCGGTCAGGAGGGTGAACCAGGGCGCACCGGCCACCGCAGCGGGCAGCGCGCGCAACAGCCAACCCACCGCTGCCCGCTTGCCGATCTGCACGGTTGCGGACAGCGGGCCGGCTTCGATCTGCCACCGCTCCCCCGCCATGGTGGGCACGGTCCGCGGCAGCGCCTCGGCCGGTACGGGCGGCTGGGAGGAGCCGGGATCTGCCATTCCCCACGCAACGGCGTCACGCGCACGCGCACCTGCCGGGGGCCTGGGTGCATACCGGTGCACGGTCACGTTCGCGGGCTCGACGGCATCGAACTGGTACGTGGCCGAGACGAACTCGGCGACCTCCGTCGATGGCGCCAGCAGCACTCGATGCCCGTGCGGATGCTGCACCATCACCCCCGCGAATGGCCCCAGCGGAGTGGTGTGCCAGTTGCCCACGACGAACCGGGTTCCACCCGCGGTCCCCCACCCGGCGATCCGACCGGAGAACCTCCAGGTGCGGGGCGAAGCGGAGCGGGTCATACCCCATGGTCCATCGGCGGGCGCCGGTGCACCAACCGCAGCGCGGTCACTCGGAGCAGCAGTTACCCGGTGCACCTACCCACCCGGAGCACCGGCCCACCCAGAACACCGGCCCACCCGGACCACGCGCCAAGCCCAAGCCGCCGGCGGACGCGCCACCCGCGCCGCCCCGCGCCCGCCCGCGCCGCCCAGCGCCCGGACCGCCGCCCGGACTAACCCCCGAGCAGCGTTCCGATCGGACCGCGCACGAAGTAGAAGACGAACATCAGCGAGGTCACCCACATCAGCGGGTGCACCTTGCGGATCCGGCCGGCACCCACCTGGATGATCACGTAGGCGATGAACCCGGCGCCCATCCCCGCGGCGATGGAGAAGGTCAGCGGCATCATCAGGATGGTCAGGAACGCCGGGATCGCCACCTCGGTGCGCTTCCAGTCGATCCCGGTCACCTGGGCCATCATCAGGAAGCCCACCAGCACCAACACCGGCGTAGCCGCTTCGAAAGGCACCAGCGCCACGATCGGGGAGAACAGCGTGGCCAGCAGGAACGCGATGCCGACCACCACGCTGCTCAGCCCGGTCCGGGCACCCTCACCGACACCGGCTGCGGATTCGATGTAAGCGGTCGCCGTCGAGGCCGATCCCGCGCCGCCGGCGATGGCACCGAAGGAGTCCACCACCAGGATCTCTCGGGTCCGCGGCGGGTTGCCCTGCTCATCCAGCAACTTGGCCTCGGCGCCCACGGCCACCATCGTGCCCATGGTGTCGAAGAAGTCGGCCAGCATCAGGGTGAACACCAGCAGCAGGACGACGACGATGCCGACCTTCTCGATCGACCCGAGCAGGGAGAAGTGGCCCAGCAGGGCGAAGTCGGGCAGCGAGATGATCTCACCGCTGATCTCGGGCGGGTTGAGCTGCCAACCCCAGGGGTTGTCCTCCGAGGCCCGCCCCACGTTCAGGAACGCCTCGGCGAGCATCGCCAGGCCGGTGCCGACCACGATCGCGATCAGCAGCGCCCCGCGAACCTTGCGCACCCACAGGATGCCGGCGGTGAACAGCCCGATCACGAAGATCAGCGAGGGCCACCCACCCAGCGACCCGTTCAGCCCCAGTTCCACCGGCGTGGCCATGGAGGCCGGGATCCGGATGATGCCGGCGTTGACGAGGCCGACGAAGGCGATGAACAATCCGATGCCCACACTGATGGCCATCTTCAACTCGAACGGAACCGCGCGGAACACCGCCTGCCGGAACCCGGTCAGGACCAGGACGAGCATGATGATGCCCTCCAGCACCACGATGCCCATCGCGTCGGCCCAGGTCAGCCCGGCGTCGGGCAGCGCGGCGATCGAGTAGGCCACTACGGCGTTCAGGCCCATGCCTGCGGCGATGGCCAGTGGGAATCGCGCCACCAGACCCATCGCGATGCACAGCACCCCGGCGACCAGGGCGGTGGTCGCCGCCACCCGGGGGACGGCCAGCTCCTCGATCCCGCCGATGAAGTTGCCCGTACCGTCGGGCACGGTGCCCAGGATGAGCGGGTTGATGACGATGATGTAACTCATCGCGAAGAACGTGACCAGGCCGCCGCGGATCTCACGCCCGATGGTGGAGCCACGCGCGGAGATCTCGAAGTAGCGGTCCAGGAAGCCGGCGAATCCGGAGGTGCGCTCATCCTCGCGCGTGGATTGTCCCATGGGGCACTATCTTGGCCAGCCCAACTCGGTTCCGTCCAATCCCGCCCATCAGGTGGGAATTGCCCGACGACGGCACCTCGCCCGACCGCAGCGGGTCACCACCGCAGCACCGCCACCGCCGCACGGTTCACCGTCGGCGCGTCCCTACCACCGCCGCGCACGCCTCACCGTCGGCACACCTCACCACCGCCGCGCACACCTCACTAACGCCGCGCCACTCACCGCCGTCGGCGCGCCCTTCACCACCGCCGCCGCACGGCCCGCCAGCGCCGCCGCACCCGCCGCACCACCGCAGTAGCCCGAGGCTCTACCATCAACAGGTGCGCAGCCTCGACCCCGAACGAACACCACAGGAGTTGCAGCCGGCCAGGGTGCCCTCCGTGCTGATGTTCAGCGTGGGCATCCTGATCTGGTTGGCCGTCCTGCTGGTGCTCGGCGCCCGCCACCTGCTCGGCTACGGCGCCGACGGCCGACTCGTCTCGCTCGCCGTGGCCGGCGTCGTGCTGGGCGCGGCCGGCCTGATCTGGGCCTGGCTACGCCCACGTCCCGAATTCGCCGCACCCACCGGCGCACCCACCACCGAACCCGCCCCCGACCCCCAGGACCCTTCGTGAAACTGCTCCTGCCCGACTCCATCAACCTTGACCTCAACCTGCCCGACCAGGTGCAGCCCGTCACCTACGCGGTGACCGAGCCGATCCCGCAGGAGCACCGCGATGCCGAAGCGATCGTGCTGTGGGCCACACCCGGGCACCGCATGGGCGAACTCCCGGCGGAACTGCCGAACCTGAAGTGGGTGCAGGGCCTGATGGCCGGCATGGACGCCGCGGTGAACGCCGGGTTCAGCGAGGACATCACGATGACCTCCGGGCTGGGTCTGCACGCCGGTCCAGTGGCCGAGCACACCCTCGCGATGGTACTGGCCGCGGCCCGCCGACTGGACCTGTGCGTGCTCTACCAGGCCGACAACGAATGGGACGAGACCCGCCTGGGCGGCAACCAGGCGCTGCGCACCGGCAACTTCTCCACCCTGTCCGGGGCCCGGGTGCTGATCTGGGGCTTCGGCTCCATCGGGCAGAAGCTGGCCCCCTGGATGGCCGCGATGGGCGCCACCGTGACCGGGGTGGCCTCCACCGCCGGGGAGCGAGCCGGGTTCCCGGTGATCACCGCGGCGGACCTGCCGGACGAACTCCCCCGCACCGATGTGCTGATCAACATCCTGCCCGCCAACCCCCGCACCGAGGCCATCGTGGACGCCGCGGTGTTCGAGGCGCTGCCGCAGCACGCCTGGTTCGTCAACGTGGGCCGCGGGGCCACCGTGGATGATGCGGCGCTGCTGGAGGCGTTGCACCAGGGCAGCATCGGCGGAGCCGCACTCGATGTGTTCCGCACCGAACCGCTGCCAGCCGACGACCCGTACTGGTCCGCTCCGAACGTGATCATCACCCCGCACTCGGCCGGTGGGCGTCCGCGCAACTCCGAGCCGCTGATCGAGCAGAACGTGCGCGCCTACCTGGCCGGGGAGGAACTGGCCGGGCTCGTCACCCGCTGACCGGTGCGCATCGGCCCGCTGAGGACGTCATGACCGTCCGTACGGTGCACGTGCCGATCGAGCGGATCGGTACGTGGATCACCGGCTTCGCCGACCGTCACGAGGGGGCCGTGGTGCTGCCCGAAAGCACGGCCGACGACGACGGAACCGAGGTCGTGCGGATCCGCGGCGGTGACGGGGAACTCGCCGAGTTCTCCCGGTGGCCCCTCGGCTCCGGTGCCTCCGGCGGGCGGGCCAGCCATGGCACCGGCCTCGACCTGCGGGCCGGGGAGGAGCCCGGCACCGCGCACGCCACCGACCCGGGCGCCACCAACCCCGACGCCACCAGCGCGGACTACCCCGACCCCGACGCCACCAACCCCGACGCCACCAGCGCGGCGACGCTGGCCGCGATCAGCGCCTGGTGCGCCCCGCCGACCCACCTGGGACTGGTGCTGATCCGCCGCGGAGGTTACGCCGTCGGCCGGGCCGAAGGCCCCCGGCTGCGCTCCCACAAGAGCGGCACCAAGTACGTGCAGTCACGCACCGCGGCCGGCGGGTGGTCCCAGCAGCGGTTCGCCCGCCGGCGCGGCAACCAGGCCGATGCGCTGGTGGGTGCGGTGGTGGAGTTGGCCGCGGCGCACCTGCTGCCCGGCCCGGCCGGGTCCGCGCCGGAACTGCCGCAGGGATTGGTGGTCGGCGGGGACCGGGCGCTGGGTGAGCAGGTGCTGGCCGATCCGGTGCTGGCGCAGGTGGCCGCGCTGCCCCGGCGCACGTTCGCCGATCTGCCCGAGCCCCGCTTCGTCGTGCTCGAACAGGCCCTGCGACGCGGGCGCAGCGTCCCCATCCGGATCACCCCGGCCAAGTAGGGTGGAGCGCGTGATCGTTCCTACCCCCAGCCCGGCATGATGCGCCGCCGCCTGGTCAGCGCCGCGGTGGCCCTGGTGGCCGCACTGGCACTCAGTTCCTGCACCGACCCCTCCCCGGAGCGCCCCGAGCCCACCGAGACCGAGGAGACCACCGCCGCCGAAGAGGAGGAGCAGGAGGACGAACCGGAGGCCGAGCCGCAGTTCAGCGACGACGACGTCACCCACGCCCAGGAACTCATCGCGCTGCACCGCACCAGCCTGGAGTTGCACCAGGTGATCCGGTCCAAGGCCGATGTGGTGGAGGAGGTGGACACGCTCTCCCTGAGTCTGTACACCTCCCACTACGACGAGGTGCAGGCCCTGGAGGGTATGCTCACCGACTGGGGTGCGGAGGTTCCCCAGGAGCAGGACACCGAGGTGGTGACCGATGCCGAGATCCGTGAACTCGGTCCGGCGTCGGGGGATGCGGCCAACGCGCTCTACCTGGAGCAGATGATCGCGCTGCACGAGGCCCGCTCGAGCATCTGCGAGGACGTGATCCTGGACGGGGAGAACCCTGAGTTGGTGGACCTGGCCCAGTCGATGCTGAACAGCCAGCAGCACGAGATCACGCACATGCGGGAGATCCTCGGCGGGCTCGACGTCGAGGACGAGCCCGACGACGGCGGCGACGGCGACACCGCCGACGACGACACCGCCGACGACGACTGAGGCACCACTGCCCTTGCATCGCCTGCACCCGCGCGCCCCGCTGGGCGAGGGCAGCGTCCGCTGGCCCTCGGGGCGGGCCGCCCACGCTCCCCGGCCACCGAGGGCGATCGTTGCCACCCAGGGCGATACCTACCGGGCTCGCCCTCGGCTGCCAGGCTCGCCCTCGGCGCGACGTGCCGGCCGGGTCGGCGCGCGGGCGCCGACCCGGCCCGCGCGGCCCGCTGGGTGGGGGTCGCGGCCGCGGGCCCTCGGGGCGGGTCTGAGGGGCCAGTCCAGGGTGAGCACGGTGGTGGCGGTGGCGCCCCGGTCAGTACTCCAGGCGGCAGTGCAGCGGAGCGCGCGACTCACCCAACACGCACACCCCCAACGGGCCCAGGTCCACCGACGCCGCCACCGAGGGTGCAGTGCTGATCTCCTGCCACGCGTGCCGCATGCCCTCGGACCAGTCGATGTCGTCGAGGACCACCACCCCGCGGGGCATCACGGCTTCCACCCGCGCGAAGTAGTCGGTGGTGGCCTGCCCGTCGTGGTGGCCGTCGATGAACACGTAGTCCGGTGCGGCCTCGCCCAGGACCGCGGGTAGGGTGTCGGCGAAGCGGCCCGGGACCACCCGGGCGATGCCGGACAGGTCCAGGGAGGCCAGGGTCGCCTCGGCAACCTCGGCCAGGGCTTGCCCGCCCTCCAAGGTGACCAGGTGGCCGTGCCCGTTCAGGCGCAGCGCGGCGGCCTGGTAGGCGGCGGAGATCCCCACCGCTGCGCCCATCTCCACGCATGAGTGGGGGCGGGTGTGCCGCACCAGCCGCATCAGCAGCGCCGCCCACATCCCGTCCTTGCTCGCCACCGTGGTCAGGCGCCCCAAAGACTGGGTGCCCAGGCGCCCGGCCGCGGCCTCGTCGTCGGTCGGCCTTGCGGTGGTGGGAGCGCCGGCGCCGTAGTCGCGGTACTCCACCATCCGGTCCGAGGCCCTGAGTTCCTCCCGGCGGACCTCGATGCGCTCGGCGACCTGCTGTTCGGCCGGGCTGAGTTCGCGGCGGGTGACGGCGACCAGGACCGCCTCGATGAGCGGGTCCAGTTCGCGCGGGGCGCCACCCAAGCCCGCGATGGCCGGGATTCGGGCGCCGGCGGAGGTACGCAACCGGCGGGCCAGCCGCGAGGACGCCAGCCGGCTCCCCGTCGAACGTGCTCGCACCCCGGCCTTCTCCTCCCGCGCGTGGCTCTGCCCGAGAAGTCCACTGACGCTGCGCACCCACGTCCCGGCCAGGGCGTGACTGGTGAGGTCATCCCTGGTCGAAGATGCTGCGGGCATGGCTGGCGATCTCCGCCATCGTGGCCACCCACACTCCCTGCGTCTGCACGACTTCCTGCATGAGTCGGCCGAGTTCCTTGGCGCGCCCGGGCCTGCCGGAGAGGAACGGATGGTTCGTCAACACCCAGCACCCACCCGCCTCGTGCAATCCGTAGAATTCTTCACGCCACAGCGCAGTGGCGTTCGCAGCCGTCTGGATCGGCCCCAGCATCGAAATATCAGGCAGGAAGCAGTATTGCTCCCAGTCGTCCAGCGCCCAGTGCAGCGGGATCTCAACGAGCGACTCGGCGTGGTGCTCGACCGTTAGCTCGTACGGGGCATCGGCGTCCATCAAGGATGAGTCGTAAAGGAACCCTCGCTCCACCAGAAGGTCAGGGGTGCGAGTGGACATGTCCCACATCGGCGCCCGGTAGCCCACAGGCCGTGAGCCCGTCAGGGCCTCGAGGATGTCCAGGCCGCGATCCAGTTCGTCGACTTCTTCGTCAACCGATACCGAGCTCGGCGGCAGGTGCCGGTACCCGTGGTGAGCGATCTCATGGCCGGCAGCCGCGATATCTCTGACAACCTCCGGGTAGCGCTCTGCGGTCATACCGGGAACAAAGAAGGTGGACCGAATCCGATGACGGTCGAGCAGGCCGAGTAGCCGCGGCACACCCACTCGTGGCCCATAGGCCTGGTGCGACATCACGCTCAGTCTCGATTCCGCTGCCTGACTTATCGCAAGCACCGCCGACTCGGCGTCGACGTCGAACGTGAAGGAAGCAGCACTCGTGGCGCCTGCCGGCCAGGGTAAGGGCTGTCCGGGGTTCGTCACGGCCGCACCTGCGCGGCCATGATGGAGAGCAGTTCGTAGGCAATGTGCGCGGCTGCCACCGCCGTGATCTGGGCATGATCGTACGGCGGCGACACCTCCACGATGTCAGCGCCGACGACGTTGAGGTCGCCGAGGCCTCGCAGCAGTTCCAGCAGTTCGCGGCTCGTCAGGCCGCCCGCCTCGGGGGTTCCGGTTCCCGGAGCCATCGAGGGATCCAGCACGTCGATATCGACCGAAACATAGAGAGGGGCATTGCCCACCCGCTCGCACAATCGCGCGAGCACAGCGTCGACTCCGACGCGATCGAAGTCGCGGGTATGCACGATGGTGAAGCCGAGGCGCTCGTCGTCCTCCAAGTCCGCACGCCCGTAGAGCGATCCCCGGATTCCGACATGTGCGGAATGGTCCTTGATGAGCAGTCCCTCTTCGATGGCTCGCCGGAAGGGCGTCCCGTGCGTATAGGGGGCGTCGAAGTACGTATCCCAGGTGTCCAGGTGTGCATCGAAGTGCAAGAGTGCGACGGGACCGTGGACTCTGGTGAGCGCCCTCAATGAAGCGAGCGCGATGGTGTGGTCGCCACCGAGCAGGACCGCCGGCCGGCCACCCTCGAGTAGCGGCTGCAGGCCAGTCTCTATGTCATTGAGCGCTGCTTCGATGTCGAATGGGTTGCAGTCCAGGTCACCGGCATCGACAACTTGGGCGGTGGCGAAGGGCGAGATGTCCTGGGCCGGGTTGTACGGCCGAAGCAGTCGCGACGCCTCCCGTATTGCAGAAGGCCCGAACCGAGCCCCGGGACGGAAGGTCACACCCGCGTCGAAGGGCACCCCGACCACCGATACGTCCGCCTCACCGACGTCGGACATCCTGGGCAGCCTGGCAAACGTCGTCAGTCCCGCGTATCGGGGCGATCGTTGCCCGTCCGTCGGTCCGATCGGTCCCGGGTTACGTACATCCATCCTTACCCCTCTGGTTGCTGCCTGATGTTGCGCCCTCACACGCGTGAACGCGTGGTACCACCGTTGGCCTGGATCGTCTGGCCGACGAAGGAGCGGAGTTCGAAGTCGGCGAGAAAGGCGATGAGGTCCGCGATCTCCTCGGGCTGACCGAGCCGACCGGCGGGAATTCCTTCCCGGTACTCGTCGTGCATCTGCTCGATCGTCAGGCCCGCTGCATCGGCATCGACCTGGAGTTGTGGCGTGTCGATCACCCCGGGCGCCACAGCATTAACCATGATTCCCTCCGGCCCGAGTTCACGCCCGAGACACTTCACGAGAGATATCAGACCCGACTTCGACGCCGCGTACGCGCTTGCGTCTCGCCAGCCGGTGACGCCCCACTCACTCGAGACCACGACGATCCGGCCCTCTCCGATCCTGCGCATCCCTGCCAGGACGGACTGGATGAGGTTGAAGGTGCCGCCGAGGTTCGTGTCGACCACGTGCCACCAGTCCTCGAGGTCTGCCTCGATCAGGGGGGCCATCGTCATCGCCGCGTGGTTGGCTACCAGGACGCTGACGGGACCGATCGACCCCTCAAGCTGGGCGATTGCTGCTCGCGTCTGTTCCCAATCCCGGATATCTGCCGGGGCAACGACGCCACCGATCTCCTCGGCAAGGGCCTGGAGTTCTGGCGTGTTGCGCCGGGCGTTGACGGCAACCGTTGCCCCAGCGGCGGCCAGCCTCCGAGATTCAGCCCGCCCGATGCCGCCCGTGGCGCCGGTGACGAGCGCGACCCGACCTTCGAGATCAGGACGCCCACCCGAAGTCCTACGTTCCACTCAGATCACCGCTCCCGAGTTCGGTCCGAACACTTCACCAACGCAGAACGTTCCACGCTCGACCAGGAACCGCACTGTGGCCGACACCTCGGCGGGCGTCGCCAGTCGGCGGCTGGGCAACGTGGCCAGGAAGCCGTCCTCGCGCCAGGGTGAATCGTGAGCCAACAGCGGCGTGTCGGTGGGCCCTGGAGCGACGGCGTTCACCCGGATGCCGTCACCGATCATCTCCAGCGCGACCGAACGAACAGCACCGAGAACAGCACCCTTGGCAGCCCCGTAGTGTGCGTCCCGGTCTCCGCCGCCAATAGCGAGTTCGCTCGCGATCGCGACGATCGCTCCGCCGCCACCGGCGCGCATGGAAGGAGCAACTGCTCGGGTCAGATTGATGAAGCCGCCGAGATGTACGCGGAGCATGCGGTTCCACTGGTCATGGCCAATCTCGGAGACCGGCGTCATCTCGTAGTGTCCCGCAGCCGAGACCGCGGCCCTGATGGGCCCCAGCCGTTTGGTCACCTGGTCGACCACCCGCAGGACGGCGTCAGCGTCGTGCATATCGACGGTGTATGACGCCGCCAATCCCTGGGCCTCGTGCAGGTCCAGCCCGGCGACCGCCCACCCCGCATCGGTGAGTTCGTGGGCTACGTAGGATCCGATGCCGCTCGCGGCGCCCGTCACCACTGCGACCGGCACGGCCTCACCCGAGTCCATCGGGACGCATCTCCTCGCCGATCTGGTCATCGGTCACCTCGACTCCCGTCATGTCCGGGATGTTACGGCGAACCGTCATGTACGCGATCAATCCGAGGATCGTCAGAACCGCGGCACCGATGACGATCGACCAGTCCATGACGGGAAGGTCGTTCACCGCCCGGGGCCACGCGATATTGACCAGTTGTAGAACGACCCACACGGTCGCAACAATGGCGATTATTCCTGTGACTGACCCCAGGCTGAATTTCCCACTCACCCAACGCCCCCGCAGATAGACGATGGCGAAGCCAAGGACCGGGA
>NZ_JBMPQC010000006.1:0-258510 GCF_049724975.1 Pseudactinotalea sp. Z1732
TGATCCCTCTCGGGCTCATCTCGGGGCAACCTCTTAAGCCTACATCACCTGGGCGATGCTTGTCCAACCGGAGTTCGGTAGATCCTGCTGGATCCGCCGCCCTCGTCATGGGGCTTGTGTTTCCCTGCGCCGGGCCGTTCGCCGATCGGCTTCCGTCCCTCTCGCTGCGGGGCAACGAGAAGTAACATTACGAGCCCCCGGGGCGGGTGTCAAATCTCTGCCGGGGCGCTCCGATCCGACCGGTTTTGGCTTTCGTGCCCGCTCTGACCTGCACAAACGCTCTAATCGCCGCAGGCCGGGCGGGCAGTTGAGGCCGCTGCTCGACGGAAGTATGACGCAGGTCACCCCAGGTTGGCGCCGGGGGCGTCAACCGGCGCGGATGGCCCCGAGATTGCGCCGTCCACGACGCAGGAGGGCCACGTTGCCGGCAAGCAGGTCGTTCTCGGTCAGGACCCGGTCCGGGTCGGTGACCTTGTCGTTGTTCAGGTACGCCCCGCCGTCGGCCACTGTGCGGCGGGCGGCGTTGCGACCGGTGCTCAATCCGGCGGCCACCAAGGCGTCCAGGATCGTTGCCTCGCCCAGGTCGAGGGCACCGCTGGGGATCTCCGCGACGGCGTCGGCCAATGTGGCTGCGTCCAGGTCGCGCAGGTCCGCGCGTCCGAAGAGTGCCTTGCTCGCGGTCATCACCGCCTCGGTGGCGGCGCGCCCGTGCAGCAGCGTGGTCACGTCCTGCGCCAGCACCTGCTGGGCCGCCCTCGCGTAGGGGCGCTCCTGTACGTCCGTGGCCAGGGATTCGATCTCCGCGCGGGTGCGGAAGGTGAAGACCTTCAGGTAGCGCATCACGTCGGCATCGGCGGTGTTCAACCAGAACTGGTAGAAGGCGTACGGGCTGGTGAGTTCGGGATCGAGCCAGATGGCCCCACCCTCGGACTTGCCCATCTTGGAGCCGTCGGACTTGGTGATCAGCGGCGTGGTCAGCGCGTGCGCTGCGACCCCCTCAGCCTTGCGGATCAGTTCCACCCCGGACAACAGGTTGCCCCATTGGTCGTTGCCGCCCACCTGCAGGGTGCAGTTGTGGCGGCGGAGCAGTTCCAGGAAGTCCATACCCTGCAGGATCTGGTAGCTGAACTCGGTGAAACTGATGCCCTCGTCGGAGCGAAGCCGGCGGGCCACGATGTCCTTGGCCAGCATGGTGCCCAGGCGGTAGTGCTTGCCCACGTCCCGGAGGAAGTCGATCGCGCTCAGGTCCTTGGTCCAGTCCAGGTTGTTGACCATCTGCGCCGCTGCCGGGCCGGAGAACTCCAGGAAGGGTTCGATCTGGCCACGGATGCGCTGCACCCACTCGGTGACCACCTCGGCGGAGTTCAGGGCGCGTTCGCCGACGTCGCGGGGGTCCCCGATCATGCCGGTCGCGCCGCCGACCAGCGCGAGCGGACGGTGCCCGGCGTCCTGCAGGCGCCGCATCGTCAGGATGAGCACCAGGTGCCCCACGTGCAGGCTGGCCGCGGTCGGATCGAAGCCGCCGTAGAAGGTCACCTGCCCGCTCTTCAGGGCCTGCCCGAGGGCCTGTTCGTCGGTGGACTGGGCGATCAGGCCGCGCCAGCGGAGATCGGCAAGGATGTCGCTCATCGTGCCTTCTGCGAGGTCGGGGACGCAGGCCGCGTCCGGGTGGAGGTGATGCCGGTCCGAACCCTACCGGGAGCGTCCGGAGCCGGGGTGACCGGCCGGCCGCCCCGGCCGGAAGACCGAGACGTGCCGGTCGCCGGTGATCCAGAAGCGCCACGGGTAGGTCGCCGGGTCCCCTCCGGGGCCGTTCACGCCCACCCGCGCTCCGGTCGATATCGGCACGGACCGGTCCCCGGCGCAGGGCCGGTGCAGTTGCAGCGGTGCGTCGGCGTCCGCACCCAGCCGGGACCCGTTGTGCGCCCCGGTCAGACCCAGGGCCACGGTCAGCCGTCCCGGCCCCCTGGCCAGGTCGACCGCGGACCGACACACCCCGGCCGCTCGCCGTCGCGCGAACGCGATCTCCTCCCCCTCGATCACCTCTCCGGCACGCAGCAGCACGGCCGAGGCGCGTCCGGGTGACCCGGTGACGATGTTGACGCAGTGGTGCAGCCCCATGTGGCGGTAGACGTAGAGGTGTCCCGCGGCGGCGAACATCACCTCGGTACGGGCGGTTCGTCCCCGGTAGGCATGCGAGCCGGGATCGGCCCCACCCTCGTAGGCCTCCACCTCGACCAACCGGACACTCACGGTGTCGGAACCGATCCGGCTGGTCAGCACCGATCCGAGCAGGCCCGGCGCCACCGACACCGCGGTGTCGGTCAGATCGGGCGTGCGATCGGGCCCACCGGGGTCTCTACTCATCGAGCCGGCCCCAGCCATCGAGGCGCAGGTTCGCGCGCTCGGCCGTACGCTCGCGCGCATAGAGCACCTGCTCATCGGCCATGAATGCGCGCCAGTGGCCCTCCGACTGCGGGCCGTCACGCTCCAGGCCCCGCCGCAGTCGCAGGTCATCGGGTGCCCTCACCCAGATCAGCAGACCCAGATGGGGCTGCACCACTGCCGAACCCGCTCCGCACCCCTCCAGGATCAGCACCGGGGTGCGTGGTACGTCCACCCACTCGGCGAACTCGCCGCGGTGCCAGTCATAGCGCTGGTAGCGCCCCTGCTCCCCAGCGGCCATCGGCACCAGGATCTGCTCGTGCAGACGGGTGGAGACCTCCAGGAGGCCGGACCAGCCCTCGTACAGATCATCCATGTGCACCACGTGTGCGCCGGTCCGTCGGCTGAGCCGGGTGGCCAGGGTGGTCTTGCCCGAGCCTGCCGGCCCGTCGATGCACACCAGCGTGAGCGCATCCTCGCCAGGGCCCAACCGCGCCGGGGCATGGCGGATCCTGGAGGTGATCACCTCCAGGGCGGCATCGGTGGCACTCACGGGGACGGTGCGGGCTCCCGTGCCGTGAACGTCCGGCGCCACCGGGCCGACTCGGCCCGGGCCTGGCCGAGCTGCTCAGCCACTCGCACCGGCGCGGTGCCCCCCACGGCGTCGCGGGAGGCCAGCGATCCGGCCACGGTGAGGACCTCGCGCACCTGCGGGGTCAGATGGGGCGAGATCCCGGCGAGATCGGCGTCGGAGAGTTCGTCCAACTCGATTCCGCGCTGCTCGCACACCCGCACGCAGGAGCCGGCGATCTCGTGTGCGGAGCGGAACGGCACACCCTCACGCACCAGCCATTCGGCGATGTCGGTGGCCAGCGAGAACCCGGCCGGGGCCAGTTCGGCCATCCGCTCGGTGTGGAAGGTCAGGGTGGCCACCATGCCGGAGACCGCCGGCAGCACCAGCGCCAGGGTGTCCACGGCGTCGAATACCGGTTCCTTGTCCTCCTGCAGATCCCTGTTATAGGCCAGCGGCATCCCTTTGAGGGTGGCCAGCAGCCCGGTCAGGTCCCCGATCAGGCGCCCGGCCTTGCCCCGGGCCAGTTCGGCCACGTCCGGGTTCTTCTTCTGCGGCATGATCGAGGACCCGGTGGAGTAGGAGTCGTGCAGGGTGATGAAGGAGAACTCCTTCGTCGCCCACACGATCACGTCCTCGGCAAGGCGGGACAGGTCCACCGCGATCATCGCGGCGACGAAGGAGAACTCCGCCACCACGTCCCGTGCCGCGGTGCCGTCGATGGAGTTGGTCACCGGTGCGTCGAACCCCAGTTCGGCCGCGACCTCGGCCGGATCCAGTCCGAGGGAGGACCCGGCCAGGGCGCCGGAGCCGTACGGGGACGTCGCCGCGCGGACGTCCCAGTCCACCAGCCGCTGCACATCGCGCAGCAGCGGCCAGGCGTGCGCGAGCAGGTGGTGGGCCAGCAGCACCGGCTGGGCGTGCTGCAGGTGGGTGCGCCCGGGCATCGGGGCCTGTGGGTGGGCACCGGCCTGGTCGCACAGGGCATCGACCACGTCGAGCACAGCAGCGGCGATCGAGGCACCCTGCTCGCGAAGGTACATCCGGATCAGGGTGGCGACCTGGTCGTTCCGGGACCGGCCGGCGCGCAGCTTGCCCCCCAGTTCGGGTCCGGCCCGCTCGATCAGCAGCCGTTCCAGCGCGGTGTGCACGTCCTCGTCCTCGGGATCGGGCTGCACCCGGCCCGCGGCCACGTCCTCGGCGAGACCGTTCAGTACCTGCAGCATCGCGGTGAATTCATCGGCGGTGAGTAGCCCGGCTCCGTGCAGCACCCGGGCGTGGGCCCGGGACCCGGCCAGGTCGTGCAGCGCCAGGCGCCAGTCGAAGTGGGTGGACACGCTCAGGGCGGCCAGGGCGTCGGCCGGCGCGCCGGTGAACCGTCCGCCCCACAGGGCCGCACCGCCGCCGGCCATCAGTCCGTCCCCGCTTCCATGGCCGCGGCGTCCAGCGCGTCCTGCTCGGAGTCCGCGGCCTCGGGGTTGGCGACGATCCGCTCGGCTCCACCTCCGGGCAGGGCACCGAACAGCGTGCCGTGCTCCACCAGCACCTGGCCCTGGTCCACCGGCTGCTGGGCGTACATCTCCAACTTGGCCCGGGAGTCGGCGATGTCCAGGTTGCGCATGGTGAGTTGCCCGATCCGGTCGGTGGGCCCGAAGGCCGCGCCCTCGGTGCGCTCCATCGAGAGCTTCTCGGGGTGGTAGGACAGGTTCGCCCCGGTGGTGTCCAGGATCGTGTAGTCCTCCCCCCGGCGCAGCCGCAGCGTGACCGTGCCGGTGACGACCGAACCGATCCACCGCTGGATCGACTCCCGGATCATCAGCGCCTGCGGGTCCAGCCAACGACCCTGGTAGAGCAGGCTGCCGAGCCGGCGGCCCTGATCGCGGTAGGTGGCGATGGTGTCCTCGTTGTGGATGGCGGCGACCAACCGCTCGTAAGCGATGTGCAGCAGCGCCATGCCCGGGGCCTCGTAGATGCCACGGGACTTGGCCTCGATGATGCGGTTCTCGATCTGGTCCGACATGCCCAGCCCGTGCCGCCCGCCGACGGTGTTGGCCTCGTGCACCAGCGCCACCGGATCGTCGAACACGCGCCCGTCGATAGCCACCGGCCGGCCCTCGGCGAACTCCACCGTGACGTCCTCGGTGGCGATGTCCACCTCGGGATCCCAGAACCGCACGCCCATGATCGGCTGCACCGTCTCCAGGGAGACGTCCAGGTGCTCCAGGGTCTTGGCCTCGTGGGTGGCGCCCCAGATGTTGGCGTCGGTGGAGTAGGCCTTCTCCGCGCTGTCCCGGTAGGGCAGGTCACGCTCGGTGAGCCACTGGCTCATCTCCGTGCGGCCCCCGAGTTCCGCGACGAAGTGCGGGTCCAGCCACGGCTTGTAGATCCGCAGATTCGGGTTGGCGAGCAGCCCGTAGCGGTAGAAGCGCTCGATGTCGTTGCCCTTGAAGGTGGAGCCGTCACCCCAGATGTCCACGCCGTCGGCCTGCATGGCCCGGACCAGCAGGGTGCCGGTCACCGCCCGGCCCAGCGGGGTGGTGTTGAAGTAGGCCCGCCCGGCGCTGGTGATGTGGAACGCGCCGCAGGCCAGTGCCGCCAGCCCCTCCTCCACCAGGGGGGCGCGGCAGTCGAGGGCGCGGGCCAGTTCGGCGCCGTAGACCTTGGCCCGGCCCGGAATCCCGGAGATGTCGGTCTCGTCGTACTGGCCGATGTCGGCGGTGTAGGTGTAGGGCACCGCACCGGCCTCGCGCATCCAGGCCACCGCCACCGAGGTGTCCAGACCGCCGGAGAAGGCGATCCCAACCCGTTCGCCGACGGGCAGTTGTGTCAGTACCTTGCTCACTGGTTCTCCTTCTCGGGGTGGGTGGTGTCGCCATCGGCGAGGGCGAGGAAGCGTTCCGCCACGGCCGCCGCAGCGCCGGGTTCGGTGTCGGTGACGATCAACAAGATCGTGTCATCCCCGGCGATGGTGCCCAGCACCTGCGGGAGCAGGGACTGGTCGATCGCCGAGGCGAGGAACTGGGCTGCCCCGGGCGGTGTGCGCAGCACCACCAGGTTGCCCGAGGAATCGGCCCCGATCAGCAGATCGGTACACAGCCGTGCCAGCCGGGCCGAGAGGTCCTCGGCGCTGGCCGTGGGGGCCACGCCGACCGCGTGACCCTCCGGCGGCAGTGCGTAGTGCGCCACGCCGTCGGTACCGCGCACCTTGTGGGCCCGCAACTCTTCCAGGTCCCTGGACAGGGTGGCCTGGGTGACGTTGACGCCCTCGGCTTCAAGGTTCTGCAGCAGTTCGCTCTGGGAGCGCACCTGGGTGGCGGAGATGATCCGCCGGACCAGGGCGTGCCGGGCCGCCTTGGTGGTCGGGATCATGCCTCCCCCACCAGGAACTCAAGCACCGCCTTCTGCACGTGCAGGCGGTTCTCTGCTTCCTGCCACACCACCGAGGCCTCCGATTCCAGCACGTCGGCGGTGATCTCCTTGCCGCGATAGGCGGGCAGGCAGTGCAGCACGATGGCCGACGACGAAGCCGCGGCGAGCAGGTCGGCGTTGAGTTGGTAGGGGCGGAAGGGTGCCTCCCGCTGGTCCGCCTGATCCTCCTGGCCCATCGAGACCCAGGTGTCGGTGGCGACCGCATCGACGCCCCGGACCGCCGCCACCGGATCGGTGTGCACGGACACCGACCCGCCGGTGCCCCGGGCGATCTGCTCCGCTCGCGCCAGGATTCGTGCCTCGGGCTGGAAGGCTGGTGGGGTGCCGATCCGGATGTCCATCCCGGCCACGGCTCCGGCGAGCAGGTAGGTGTGGGCCATATTGTTCGACCCGTCGCCGACATAGGCCAGCGAGCGTCCGGCCAGGGCCGGCCGATCGGCAGCGAGGCCGCCGGTGTGCTCGGCCACCGTGACCAGGTCGGCCAAGCCCTGGCAGGGGTGCAGTTGGTCGGTGAGTGCGTTGATCACCGGTACCTGGGCCAGTTCCGCCATCTCCTCCAGGTCGGCCTGGGCGAAGGTGCGCCAGACGATGGCGCGCACCTGGCGACCGATCACACGGGCCACGTCGGCCACCGATTCGCGCCGGCCGATCCCGGCCAAGCGCCCGTCCAGGACCAGGGGGTACCCGCCCATCTCGGCGATGCCGGTGGCGAAGGAGACCTGGGTGCGCAGGGTGGGCTTGTCGAAGATGACCGCGACGGACTCGGGCCCGGCCAGGGCGGTGGAGGCGAACCGGTCTGCCTTGAGTTCCAGGGCGCGGCTGAGCACCCGGTGCTGTTCGGCACTGGTGAGGTCGTCGTCGGTGCGGAAGTGGCGGGTCATCTCTGCTCCACGTGGTCCAGGATGGCGGGCAGGGCCCGGGTGAAGTCGGCGGCCTGGTCGGCGCGCAGGATCAATGGCGGCGCCAACCGGATGGCAGCCGGTCCCACGGCGTTGACGATGAAGCCGTGCTCCAGCGCGGCGGCGGCCACCGCCGGGGCCACCGGCTCGTTCAGTTCGAGCGCGATGAGCAGTCCCTCACCGCGCACCTGGGCGATCATCGGGTGGCCCAATCCGGCCAGAGCGGCTCGCCAGGCGTGCCCGAGTGCGGCGACGTGGGCGAGAAGTCCGTCCCGCTCGATCACCCCGATCGTGGCCAGCGCGGCGGCCGCCGCCACCGGATTGCCGCCGAAGGTGGTGCCGTGCTGGCCGGGGGCGAAGATACCTCCCGCCGCCCCCACGCCCACGAGTGCGCCGATCGGGAAGCCCCCGGCGAGGCCCTTGGCCAGGGTGATCACGTCCGGCGTGACGCCGCCGCCCAGGTGGTCGTGGTGGTGGGCCAGCCAGCGGCCGGTGCGCCCCATCCCGCTCTGGATCTCATCGAGGATCAGCAGCGCCCCGTGCGCACGGCTGAGGGTGCGCGCCAGCGCCAGGTACCCGGACGGGAGCGGGCGCACACCGGCCTCGCCCTGCACCGGTTCGAGGACCACCGCGGCGACCTTGTCGCCGTCGGTGGCGAAGGCCTGCGCCAGCGCGTCGGTGTCACCGAAGGGCAGGTGTTCCACGCCGTCGGGTAGTGGTCCGAAGGGGTCGCGGTAGGCGGCCTTGTGGGTCAGGGCCAGTGCCCCCATGCTGCGTCCGTGGAAGGCACCTTCCAGGGCCAGCACCCGCGGACGCCCCGGTCCGCCGTGCAGCCGGGCGAGTTTGAAGGCGCCCTCGATCGCCTCGGTGCCGGAGTTGGTGAAGAACACCCGCGAGCCCTCAGGCACCTGCCCCGGCAGGGCCACGTCCAGGAGACGCTCGGCCAGGGCCACCTGGGTGGGGGTGGTGAAGAAGTTCGAGACATGTCCCAGCGTGCCCAGTTGAGCGCTGATCGCCCCGGTCAGGGTGGGATGGGCGTGCCCGAGTGCGTTCACCGCAATACCGGCGAGCAGGTCCAGGTAGCGGGTGCCGTCGGCGTCCCAGACGTAGGCGCCCTCCCCGCGCACCAGGACCCGTTGCGGGACACCGAAGGCGTTCATCAGGGCACCGGCGTAGCGGCGCTGCCACACCTGCGCCGGCGCCGTACCGGGATCGGTGAGTTCACTCATGGTCGCCCCTCCACAGGCTCATCGGGCAGCACCATCGTGCCCACTCCCTCGTCGGTGAAGATCTCCAGCAGCAGCGAGTGGGCCCGGCGACCATCGATCACGTGCGCCTGGGGAACTCCGCCACGGACCGCGCGCAGGCAGGCCTCCATCTTGGGCACCATGCCCGAGGCGAGCGTGGGCAGCAACGCGGCCAACCCGTCGGCGCGGACCTGGCTGATCAGTGAGCCGGCGTCCGGCCAGTTCGCATACAGGCCCTCCACGTCGGTGAGCACCACGAGTTTGTCCGCCCCCAGGGCCACCGCCAGGGCCGCGGCTGCGGTGTCGGCGTTGACGTTGAGCACCGCGGCCGAATCGTCCACGTCGGGGGCGATGGTGGAAACCACCGGGATCCGGCCGGCGGCGAGCAGGTCCTGGACGGCCCGGGGGTTCACGTCCACCACGTCACCGACCATCCCGACGTCGATGTTCTCGCCGTTCTCCACCGCGTGGCGTCGTTTCGCCCGGAACAGCCCGGCATCCTCCCCGGACAGGCCCACCGCCAGCGGATCGTCGGTGTTCAGCGCAGAGACCAGGGTGCGCTGGACCTGGCCGGTCAGCACCATCCGCACCACCTCCATCGTCTCCGGGGTGGTCACGCGCAGGCCGCCGCGGAACTCCGAGGAGATCGCCAACCGGTCCAGCATCGCCGAGATCTGGGGTCCGCCGCCGTGCACCACCACGGGCTGCAGGCCGGCGTAGCGGAAGAACCGCACGTCCTCGGCGAAGGCCCGCTCGAGCCGGGCGTCCACCATGGCGTTGCCGCCGAACTTGATCACCACCACCGCCCCGGCGAAGCGTTCCAGCCAGGGCAGGGCCTGCACCAGGACCGCGGCCTTGAGGTCGGGGTCCAGATCGTCGGGAGTCGTGTCGGCGCTCATGTGGAGTAGGCGCTGTTCTCGTGGATGTAGGCGTGGGACAGGTCATTGGTCCAGACGGTGGCTCCGGCGGCACCGGCGTGCAGTTCGATCTGGATGTGCACCTCGCGGCCGGCCAGGTCCACCTCGGAGCGGTCCTGCGCGGCGACGCCGTCGCGGCACACCCACACCCCGTTGATGGCCACGTCGATGCGGTCGGCCTCGAAGGCGGCCACCTCCGGCGGCACGGTGCCCACCTGGGCGAGGATACGGCCCCAGTTCGGGTCCTGACCGAACATGGCGGTCTTGACCAGGTTCGAGCGGGTGACCGCGCGGGCTACGGCCTCGGCGGCACCCTCGGAGCCGGCGCCGTTGACCTGCACCGCGATCTCCTTGGTGGCCCCTTCGGCGTCGCCGATCAGGGCCCGGGACAGGTCCGCGCAGGCCCGGGTCAGCGTGGCGGTGAACTCCTCGGCGTCGGCCTGCCGGCCGCTGGCCCCCGAGGCCATCAGCACCACGGTGTCGGAGGTGGACATGCACCCGTCGGAGTCGATCCGGTCCAGAGTGGTGGCGGTGGCGCGGGCCAGTGCCGTGCGCGCCGTCTCGGTGTCGATCACGGCGTCGGTGGTGAGGACGCAGAGCATCGTGGCCAGCGCGGGAGCGAGCATGCCCGCGCCCTTGGCCATCCCGCCGATGGTGTATCCCTCGCCGTCCACGGCCACCGACTTGGGCACGGTGTCGGTGGTCATGATCGCCTGCGCTGCGTCGTCGCCACCGGTGCCGCTGAGGTCGCCGGTGGCCGCGGTGACACCGTCGAGCAGGGTCTGGATCGGCAGGAGTTCCCCGATCAGGCCCGTGGAGGCGACCACCACGTCCTCGGGCTCAAGGCCCAGGTGGGTGGCGACGTGCTCGGCGGTGCTGCGGGTGTGCTCGCGCCCCTGTACCGGGGTGCAGGCGTTGGCGCCGCCGGAGTTGAGCACCACCGCGCTGATCACGCCGTCGGCCACCACCTCGCGAGACCACTGCACCGGCCAACCGGTCACCCGGTTGCGGGTGAACACCGCCGCTCCCACCTGGTGCGGCCCGTCGTTGACCACCAGGGCCACGTCCTTGCCCTGCGCCTTGAGCCCGGCGTGCACGCCGGCGGCCCGGAACCCTGCCGGGGTGGTGATTGTCATGGCGCAACTCCCGTCGTCGGCAGGCCCAGCGTCTCGGGCAGGCCCAGGGCCAGGTTCATCGACTGCAGCGCCGCTCCGGCGGTGCCCTTGACCAGGTTGTCCAGGGCACAGATGGCCACCACCCGGCCGGCCCGGGCATCGTAGGTGAGTTGCACCTGGGCGAGGTTGGCACCCACCGTGGCCGCCGTCGTCGGCCATTGGTCCTGCGGCAGCAGTTGTACGAACGGTTCGTCGTCGGTGGCCTGCGCCCAGGCGGGGCGCAGTGCCGCGGGGTCGGCCCCGGCGGCAAGGGGCACGCTCATCGTGGCCAGGATTCCCCGGGCCATCGGGACCAGGGTGGGCGTGAAACTCAGGCCGACCTGGCCGGCACCGGCGGTGTGCAGGTTCTGTTCGATCTCCGGGATGTGCCGGTGCACCCCGCCGACGGCGTAGGGCTGGGCCGAGCCCAGGGCCTGCGCAGCGAGCAGGTGCGGCGCCAGGGCCTTGCCCGCGCCGGAGTAGCCGTTGGCCAGCACGGCGACCACGTCGGCGGTGTCGATCAGGCCTGCGGCCACCCCCGGTTGCAGACCCAGGGTGACGGCCGTGACATTGCAGCCGGGTACCGCGATCCGGCGCTGCCCGGACAGCAGGTCGCGCTGGTGCGAGGCGTGCTCGTGCCCGGCCAGGATCAGTTCCGGCATGCCGTACGTCCAGGTGCCGACGTGGGCGGTGCCGTAGAAGGCCTCCCACGCGAGGCCATCGCTCAGGCGATGGTCGGCACCGCAGTCCAACACCAGGACGTCCTCGTCCAGATCCGCCGCCAGCGGCCCCGAAGCACCGTGCGGCAGCGCCAGGATCACCACGTCGTGGCCGGCCAGTACCGCAGCGGTGGTGGGCTGCAGTACCCGATCGGCGAGTTCTGGCAGGTGGGGGTGGTGCCGCCCGAGCGGATCCCCAGCACTGCTCTGGGCGGTCAGGGCACCGATCCGCACCTGCGGGTGGGCAAGCAGCAGGCGCAGCAGTTCCCCGCCGGCGTATCCCGAGGCACCTGCCACGGCGACTGATACAGACATTTGCATAACTATACACGCACGTGGCTACGTCCGGGTCACCTGCTCCGCACGATGCGGGACAATGGTGCCCATGACCGACGCCGCCGAGCTGACCGAGGACCCCGCCGACCCCGCCCAGGGTCCGGTGCGCACCCTGCTACAGGGACAGGACGTAGCCGACTTCGGGCCCGTCACTCCGATGGCCCGCCGCGGCAACGTGCGCCGGATCACCGAAATAGGCGAGGACGTGCTGCACCGGCGCTGCCGCAGCATCACCGACTTCGGCACCGACGGCCTCGCCGCCCTGATCGACGACATGTTCACTACGATGCTCGTCGCCGAGGGTGTGGGCCTGGCCGCCAATCAGATCGGCGTGGACGCCCAGCTCTTCGTCTACGACCTCACCGATGCCGACGGCGTGCGGCACGTGGGACACCTGATCAACCCAGCGATCGAGGTCATCTCCCCCGATGAGACCGAGGAGATGACCGAGGGATGCCTGTCCGTCCCCGGCCCGGGGGCGGACCTGTACCGGCCCTACCACGTGCGCGTGCGCGGGGTGGATCAACACGGCGAGCCGCTGACTCATGAGGCCACCGGCTACCTGGCCCGCTGCTTCCTGCACGAGACCGGTCACCTGCACGGACAGATCTACACCGACCTGCTCGCCAAGCGGGTGCGCAAACGGGTCCTGGCCGAGATGGCCGACCTGCGCGAGGAGGTGTTCACCCGGCGCACCGAGGTTGCCCTCCTGCTGGACAAGGAGCCCGCCCGGTATCCCGAACGGAGCGCGCTGGAGGACGGCAGGTAATAGATTGGCCTCATGCAGGTCATCGAAGCGAAAGAACCAGGCGGCCCCGACGTCCTCCAGCTCCAGGAGCGCCCCGAGCCCACCCCGGCTCGCGGTGAGGTGGTGGTGGATGTGGCCGCTGCCGGGGTCAACTTCTACGACACCTACGTCCGCTCCGGGGTGTACTCGGCCGACTTCCCGCTCGTACTCGGCAACGAGGGCGCCGGTGAGGTGATCGCGGTCGGCGACGACGTCACCCACATCGCCGTGGGTGACCGGGTGGCCTGGGCCGGCAGCGGCGGAGGCTCCTATGCCAAGTTCCTGGCGATCGCGGCCACCAAGGTGGTCCCGGTGCCGGACAACGTCGACCTGCGCACGGCGGCCGCGGTCCCCCTGCAGGGGATGACCGCGCACATGCTCGTCGAGGGTGCCTTCAATGTCCAACCCGGCCACGATGTGCTGCTCACCGCCGGCGCGGGTGGGGTGGGGCTGCTGCTCACCCAACTGGCGGTGGCCCGCGGAGCGCGCGTGATCACCACGGTGTCCACCGAGGAGAAGGAACGCATGTCCCGGGCCGCCGGTGCGGCCGACGTGATCCGGTACGACGCCTTCACCGACATGACCACCGAACTGTCCCAGGCGGTGCGCGACCTCACCGAAGGGCGCGGCGTGGATGTGGCCTACGACGGCGTGGGCAAGGACACCTTCGACGCCTCCCTGGCCAGCGTCCGGATGCGGGGCATGCTGGTGCTCTTCGGGGGAGCCTCCGGACAGGTGCCACCGTTCGACCTGCAGCGCCTGAACAGCGCCGGCTCACTGTTCGTCACCCGGCCCACGCTGTTCCACTACATCGCCGAGACCGACGAACTGCGCTACCGGGCCCGGGCGGTCTTCGCCGCCGTGGCCGAGGGCAGCCTCGACGTGCACATCGGTGCGCAGTTCCCGTTGGCCGAAGCCGCGCGCGCCCACCGGGCGCTGGAGGGCCGGGAGACCACCGGAAAGGTGCTGCTGCTCCCCTGACGACACACAGGGCCCCAGATCTCGAACCGGTCAGGCCACCGATGCCCGATCCGCCTGCACGGCGACGCGGCGCGCCCAGGCCTCGATCGTGTCCCGATCGCGTTCATCCTTGCCGTGCGAGCCCATGAACCCGGCCAGCGCCCGTTCGGCCGGGCCGAGTTGGCCGGGATCCACCCGCCCTCCGAAGATCGGGTACTGGCCCCCGAAGTAGGGCGGTTGCTGTGGTTGGGCGTACCGGTCCTGCAGCGGGCTGGCGGTGACGTTCTTCATCCCGGAGGCGAACACCCACACCGGCTTCGGCGCGAACTCACTCTCCAGACGGCGGGCGAACTGACGGGCGTGGGTCAGGATCCGGCCGATGTAGACCGCCGAACCGAGCACCACCGCGTCGTAGTCGGCCAATTCCTCCACCTGCTCCACCGACGACAACGTGACGGAGTGTCCGGTGTCGGCGAGGGCATCGCGGATCCAGCCTGCGAGTTCATGGGTGGCGCCATAGGTGGAGGCCACCGCGACCAAGATCTTCATACCTCCAGAGTGCCCCGCCGACCAGGCGTCTTCCAGGGACCTTGGTCCTCGGGCCCCTCCTCGCAGGCCCCTGGTGCTCAGGTCCGCAGCCGGGCTCCGTGCCGCTTGGCCGCCAGATCCACCACCGCCTCGCGTACGGCCGCGGCATCGGCGGCGGTCAGCGTCCGGTCCGGGGCTCGCAGCCGCAGCGCGAAGGCCAGGGACACCTGCTCGGCGCCGACGGACTCACCGGTGTATCGGTCGAACAGGTGCACCGCCTCGGCCAGGTCCCCGGCCGCCTCCTCGACCGTGGCCAGCACCTGGGCCGCCGGGACATCGGCCGGGACCACCAGCGCGATGTCCTCCTTGGCTGCCGGGTAGGTCGAGAGCGGAGCGAACTGCACCGGCTCCCGCGGTGCCACGCTCAGCATCGCGTCCAGGTCCACCTCGAAGGCCACGGTCCGCTCGGGCAGCCCCAGGGCGCTGACCACCTTGGGGGCCAGTTCACCTGCGTGGCCGAGCACCCGGCCGTCCTCGGCGCGCACCACCGCGCAACGCCCCGGGTGGAACGGCGCGGTGGTGGTCTCGGCCTCGATGCGCACCGGCACCCGGAGGACGTCCGCGATCCGGATCACCGCGGTGATGGCGTCGGTGTGGTCCGCCCGCCGCGCCGCGGTGTACACACCGGGCGGTTCGGCGTTGCCGGTCAGCACCCCGGCGACGTGGCGGGGCTGGTCCGGCACGGCCGCCTCGATCGCCGCCAGGTCCCGCGGTCCGGGCAGTACGCCCAGCGGCGGGAGCGGGCTGGCTTCGCGGGTGCCGGTGCCGACCGTGACCATGCCGACCTCGAAGATGCCCAGATCCGTCAATCCCCGGCCCACGTTGCGTACCGCGGCATCCACGAGCGTGTGCAGCAAGGTGGGGCGCAGGTAGGGCTGGTTGTCCGCCAGCGGGTTGGCCAGGCGCACCCGGAGCCGGCGCTCGTCGTCCTCGGCCAGGCCCAGTTCGTCATCGCGGGAGCCGGCCACGAACGGGTAGGTGAGCACCTCCACCAGGCCGATGTCGGCCAACACCTGGGCCACCCGGCGCCGGCGGCGCTGATCGGTGGTCAGCCCGCGTCCGGGCCGGGCCTGCGGCAGCACCGAGGGAACCTGGTCATACCCGCGCAGCCGGACCGCTTCCTCCACCAGGTCCGCCGCGGCGACCAGATCCGGGCGCCACGTCGGTGGAGTCACCACGAGGTGGCGCTCCTCGCCCTCATCCACCCGGGCTCCGAGTTCGGTGAGGGTCTCGACCACCTGCGTGGTGGTGTAGTCGACCCCGACCAGGCGGGCCGGCTCGGCGGCGTCCAACCGGATCGGCGCCGGCGGCGCCGTGCGGTCCAGGTCGGTGACCGCCGGGTCGGCACGTCCGCCGGCGTGGCGCACCAGCAGGTCCACCACCATCTGGGCGGCGACCGGCGGCAGAGCCGGGTCCACCCCGCGCTCGAACCGCTTGGCGGCCTCGGAAGGCAGCCGGTGGCGGCGTGCGGTCCGCGCGACGCTGACCGCATCGAAGTGGGCGGCTTCGATCAGCACGTCGGTGGTGTCCTGGCTGACCTCGGTCGCGGCACCGCCCATCACACCGGCCAGGCCGAGGATGCGCTCACCGTGGCCACCGGCGGAATCGGTGATCAGCAGATCTTCCGTGGCCAGGTCGCGTCGGACGTCGTCCAGGGTGACCAGGTGCTCGCCGGAGCGGGCCCGGCGCACCACGATCGGGGCGATGAGACTGTCCAGGTCGTAGGCGTGGATCGGCTGGCCGACGTCGAGCATCACGTAGTTGGTCACGTCCACGACCACCGAGATCGGGCGCATCCCGGCCTGGCGCAATCGGCGCGCCATCCACGGCGGGGTGGGCGCATCCGGGTCCACGCCGCGGACGATCCGGGTGGCGAAGCGGTCGCAGCCCGCCCGGCCGTGGATCGGTGCCTCGTCCTTGACCGCCACCTCGAATCCGTCCGGGGTCGGCTCCGGCGGGGCCTGGGCGAGCACCGGGTCGGTGAACTCCGCCCCGGTGGAGTGTCCGTACTCGCGAGCGATGCCGCGCACGCTGAAGCAGTACCCCCGGTCCGGGGTCACGTTGATCTCCAGTACGTCCTCGTCCAGGCCGAGCAGGCCGCGCGCATCAGTGCCGGGGGCGGGTGCGCCCTCGTCCAGCACGATGATTCCTGCCTCTGCCTCGGGCCCCTCGCCCACACCCAGCTCAGCCGCCGAGCAGATCATCCCGTCCGAGACGTGCCCGTAGGTCTTGCGGGCCGAGATGGCGAAGTCTCCGGGCAGCACCGCCCCGGGCAGGGCGACCACCACGGCGTCGCCGACGTCGAAGTTGTGCGCGCCGCACACGATGCCGCGACCCTGCTGCCCGGGCGGGTTGTGCTCACCCACATCCACCTGGGTCCATGAGATGGTCCTGCCGTTGGAGTGCTCCTCCTTGACCAGCTGCGCCACGCGTCCCACCACCAGCGGTCCGGTGATGTCGGGGGTGTGGATCTCCTCCTCCTCCAGGCCCACCCGGACCAGGTCGGCGGCCAGGTCGGCGGCACCGGTGCCGGCGGGCACCGTCACGTGCTCGCGCAGCCACTGCGCGGTGATGTAGGGCATCAGCGGTCTCCCTGCAGCGAGAAGCGGATATCGCCTTCGACCATGTCGTGCATGTCATCGATGCCGTGGCGCAGCATCAGGGTGCGTTCCAGGCCCATGCCGAAGGCGAAGCCGGAGTAGACGTCCGGGTCCACGCCGCAGGCACGCAGCACGTTGGGGTGCACCATGCCGCAGCCACCCCACTCGATCCAGCCGGGCCCGCCCTTCTTCTGCGGGAACCACAGGTCCATCTCCGCACTGGGTTCGGTGAACGGGAAGAAGCTGGGCCGGATCCGGGTGCGCGCATCCGGGCCGAACATCGCTCGGGCGAACTGGTCCAGCACCCCGCGCAGGTTCGCCATCGTCAAACCCTTGTCCACCGCCAGTCCCTCCACCTGGTGGAAGACCGGTGTGTGCGTGGCGTCGAGCTCGTCGGTGCGGAACACCTTGCCGGGGCAGGCCACGTACACCGGCACGCCGCGGGAGAGCATCGTGCGCGCCTGCACCGGGGAGGTGTGCGTGCGCAGCACCAGGTGCTCGTTCTGACCTGGGGTGTCATCGGCGACGAAGAAGGTGTCCTGCATCTGCCGGGCAGGGTGGTCCGGGCCGAAGTTCAGGGCGTCGAAGTTGAACCACTCGTGCTCCACCTCCGGGCCCTCGGCGATGTCCCAGCCCATGGAGACGAAGAAGTCGCCGACCTCCTCACCGAGCACCTCCAGGGGGTGGCGTGCGCCCAGGACGTGCCGGTCCACCGGAATGGTGACGTCGACCGCCTCGGTGCGCAGCACCTGCGCGTCCCGCTCGGCGGTGAGCACCTCCTGACGCTGCGCGATCACCTTGTTCACCTCGCCACGGGCCTGGCCCATCATGCGCCCGGCGGTGGCCTTCTGGGACTTCTCCAGGGAGCCGATCGCGCGGTTGGCCAGGGCCAGCGGGCTGGCGTCGCCGGTGTGCGCGAGGCGGGCCGCCTTGAGCTCATCGAGGTTGCCGGCCGCGGCTACCGCGTCCCTGGCGCGGGCAACGGCAGCACTAATGGCCTCTGCATCCAGAGGTGAGAGCGGGGTGGACACGACGAACGTTCTCCAAATCGTCACTGCAGGGTGGTCTGGGGTTGCCCGCCCGGGGCGTGACTGCGTCGCTCAGCGACCGCGCGCCGGCCCGGAGACGGGCCGGCTAAATCGGCGCGGGAGCATATCCATGGCCCCATCATGGCACAGTCGCGCGCGCCCGCGGCCGGAAGGTGCGTCACACTGGAGCGTGCCGACCTCCTCTGCCTACCCAGCCTCCTCCGGCACCACCGACCCCGCCGCCGGGTACGAGGGTTTCATCGGCTGGGTGCTGTCCCTGATGGAGTCGATCGGGGAAGTCGGGGTGGGCCTGGCGGTGCTGATCGAGACCTTCTTCCCCCCGATCCCCTCCGAGGCGGTGCTGCCCGGGGCGGGTTTCCTGGCCTACGAGGGCCGGATGAGTGCATGGGGAGCCTTCATTGCGGCCACACTCGCCTCGGTGCTGGGGGCATGGTTCTGGTACGGCATCGGGGCCGCGCTGGGTCCGGACCGCACCCGGTCGGTGGTGCGCCGCATCCCGCTGCTGGATACCGGCGACGTGGACCGTGCGGCGGCCTTCTTCGCCCGGTGGGGAGCGATCGCCGTACTGACCGGTCGGTGCGTGCCGTTGGTGCGCAGTTTCATCTCGATCCCGGCCGGTCTGGTGCGGATGAACCTCGGCGCCTTCACCGTCTACACCACGATCGGCTCGGGGCTGTGGAACGCAATCTGGATCGGTCTGGGTTTCGGCTTCGGCCCGGCCATCCAACCGGCACTACAACGCTGGAGCGGAGCGTTGTCCACCCTCACCCTGGTGGCGATCGGGCTCGCGCTGCTGGTGTTCGTGCTGCACCGGCTCCAACGCAGCCGGCGCCGGCGGCGCGAGGAGCCCTGAGGGCCGCAGGACCTCTGACCGCCGGGGGTCGGTGCTGTCGGTAGGGTGGACGCATGGCCGTTGAACCTGCACCGATCTCCTTTGCCCGTGGCGCCCCGTCGCTGGACATCATCGACGTCGACGGACTGCGCCGAGCCGCCGAGCGCGCCTTCAGCAAGGACCCCGCCGGTTCCTTCGCCTACGGCACCGCCGTGGGGTACAAGCCGCTGCGGGCGTGGATCGCGCAGCGCCACGGCGTCGCCGAGGACCAGGTGCTCGTCACCAACGGGTCCATGCAGGCCGACGCATTCCTCTTCCAGACCCTGGTGCAGGCCGGAGACGGTGTGATCGTCGAACGGCCAAGCTACGACCGGACGCTGCTGTCCCTGCGAGGACGCGAAGCGAAGGTGCACCCGGTCGAACTCGAGGCCGACGGGGTGAACGTGAGCGCGATGGCCGAACTGCTCGCCGGCGGGACACCGGTGACGTTGGCGCACATCATCCCCAACTTCCAGAACCCGGCCGGCTACACCCTCTCCGGTGAGAAGCGCCGGGCCCTGGTGGCCCTGGCCCGGGAGTATGACTTCACCATCTTCGAGGACGATCCCTACGTGGAACTGCGGTTCACCGGGACCACCGAACCCACCATGTTGTCCCTGGCCGGTGGCGATGAGGTGGTCTACGCCTCCTCCTTCTCCAAGACCGTGTGCCCGGGGATCCGGGTGGGCTACCTGGTGGGCGACGCGGACCTGATCGCCACGATCACCAAGTTGGCCACCTCCACCTACATCTCGCCGTCGATGGTCTCGCAGTCGATCGTGAACGAGTTCGTCCGGGGTGGCTCCTTCGACTCCTCCATCGAGACGGTCAAGACCGCGCTGTCCCAGCGCGCCAAGCGCCTGGGCGAGGCGTTGCGGGCGGAGTTGCCGCAGGTGAGTTTCGTCGAGCCCGAGGGGGGTTACTTCCTGTGGGTGCAGTTGCCCGAGGGGGTCGACGGCGACGCGCTCACCGAGGCCGCGGCCAAACGCGGAGTCGCGGTGGTCAAGGGCTCGGACTTCGTCACCGACGGTTCCCGGGACGCGATCCGCCTGGCCTACTCCGGGGTCGGCCTGGAGGAGATCAGCGAGGGCGTGACCCGCCTGGCCCAGGCCTTCCGCGAGGTCGCCTGAGCCCGCCGGTGCTGCCCGAGGACGTACCCGCGGCGGCCCACCGGATCGCTGCGCATGTGCACCGCACCCCGGTGCTGACCTCACGGCGTCTGGATGACCGGGTGGGTGCCCGGGTGTTCCTCAAGTGCGAGAACCTGCAGCGCGCCGGTGCCTTCAAGGTCCGGGGTGCCTTCAACGCGCTGCTCCAGCTGGCCCCGGCCCAGGCGGCGGCCGGGGTGATCGCCTACTCCTCGGGTAACCACGCCCAGGCGATCGCATTGGCTGCCGGTGAGTTGGGCGTCCCGGCCACGATAGTGATGCCCCACGACGCCCCCGAGGTGAAGGTCGCCGCGACGAAGGGCTACGGCGCCGACGTGGTGCGGTACGACCGTTACGCCCAGACCCGGGAGCAGCTCGGCGCGGACCTGGCCCGCGAGCGCGGGCTAACGTTGATCCCCCCGTACGACCATCCGCACATCATCGCCGGGCAGGGCACCGCGGCCGCCGAACTCCTGGCCCAGGCTCCCGGGCTGGACGTGGTGCTGGCCCCACTGGGCGGGGGCGGGTTGCTCGCCGGCACCATCCTGGCGGCGCGGGAGGCGGCCCCGGCGGCCCGGATCTACGGGGTGGAGCCCGAGGCCGGGGACGACGGGCTCCGCTCGTTGCGCGCCGGTCGGATCGTGCACATCGACACCCCACGCACCATCGCCGACGGCGCCCAGACGCAGGCGCTGGGCGAGTGGACCTTCCCGATCATCTCCGGCGGCGCCGCCGATGTGCTCACCGTGAGCGACGATGCCTTGCGTGAGGCGATGCGAGTGCTGGCCATGACGACGAAGCTGGTGGCCGAACCCACCGGTGTGCTCGCGCTGGCGGGGCTGCTGACGCACACCGAGATCGTCCGGGGTGGGCGCATCGGGGTGATCGTGTCCGGCGGGAACGTGGACCTGAACCGCTATGCCGCACTGATCGCCACCCAGTAGCGTTTAGCGCATGGCTGCCAAGGCGATCGTGCTGGACGTCCCCGGACCCACTATGCGTCAGGTGCGCCTGTCCAGCCCGGACCGTCTCCTGTGGCCGCAGGAGCAGATCACCAAGGCCGATCTGGCCGAGTACACCATCGCCGTCGGCGACGGTATCCTGCGGGCCGTCGGAGACCGCCCGGTGACGCTGCAACGCTTCCCCACCGGCGTCGACGGGGAGGAGTTCTTCTCCAAGAACCCCCCGCGCGGGGTCCCGGAGTGGGCCCGTACCACGATCTGCACCTACCCGTCGGGGCGGTCCCACCCCCAACTCGTGATCGATGAGGTGGCCACCGCGGTCTGGGCAGTGCAGATGAACACGCTGACCTTCCACCCCTGGCCGGTGCGCTCGGGTGACAACGACCACCCGGACGAATTGCGGATCGACCTGGATCCCCAGCCGGGCCGCACCTTCGGTGACGTGGTCACCGCGGCGATGGCGTTGCGGGAGGTGATGGCCGACGCCGGTCTGGTCGCCTGGGTGAAGACGTCCGGTTCGCGCGGGCTGCACGTGTACGCCCGGATCGATCCGGTCGTGGAGTTCCTCGGCGTGCGTCACGCGGTGATCGCGATCGCGCGGCGCCTGGAGCGGGCGATGCCGGACCTGGTCACCACCGCGTGGTGGAAGGAGGAGCGCGGGAAGAAGATCTTCGTGGACTTCAACCAGGCCAACCGGGACCGCACCATCGCCTCTGCCTACTCCCCCCGGCCCCTGGCCGGGGCGCCGGTGTCGATGCCGGTGCGGTGGGCGGATCTGGACGGGCTGGACCCGGGCCAGTTCACGGTGCGCACCGTGCCCGACATCCTGGCGGCCGACGGCGATGCCTGGGCGGACCTGGACGATCACCTGGGCACACTGGAGGTTGCGATGTCCTGGTGGGAGCAGGACCTCCAGGACGGTCTGGGTGAGGAACCCTTCCCGCCGGAGTACCCCAAGATGCCCGGGGAGCCGCCCAGGGTGCAGCCCTCGAAGAAGCGGCGCGCGGACAGCGAGTACTGAGCCTCAGGAGGCCAGCACCTCGTCGAGGTCGTAGGCCACCGCACGCTCCACCTGCTCCAGGGTCGCCGACTCCGGCTCCCGGTCGGGGCGCCAGCGCAGGAACCTCACCGCGTGGCGGAACCTGTTCCCCTCGAGCTGGTCGAAGGCCACCTCGACCACCCGCTCGGGTCGCAGCCGGACGAAACTGATGTCCTTGCCGGAGCTGAACCGGGAACGGTCGGTCTCCCCCAGGACGGGGGCACCGTCGTCGTCGGTGATCACCCAGGGCCGCAGTTCCTCGACCAGTTCGACCCGGCGTTTATCGGTGAACGCGGCGATCCCGCCCACGTTCACCAAGTCGCCGGCGCCGGAGTACATGCCCAGCAGCAACGATCCGACCCCCCGGCCGGACTTGTGCACCCGGTAGCCCAGCACCACCGCCTCCGCGGTGCGGGCGTGCTTGACCTTGACCATGGTGCGCTTGCCACCCTGGTAGGTGCTCTCCCACGCCTTGGCGACGACGCCGTCCAGCCCGGCCCCCTCGAAGGTGGCGAACCAGTGCCGGGCCACCTCGGCGTCGTCGGTCAGCCGGGTCAGGTGCACCGGGGCACCTGCCCCGGACAGAGCCTGACTCAGGCGGGTACGGCGGGTCCGGAACGAGGCCCCGGTCAGGTCCTGCTCCCCCAGTGCGAGCACGTCGAAGGCGATGAACTCCGCGGGGGTCTGCTCTGCCAGTAGCGCGATTCGGGAGGCGGCCGGGTGCACCCGGGCCGAGAGCGCCTCCCAGTCCAGGCGCTGGGCGCCGGGCTCTCCGGTGCGCACCACCACCTCCCCGTCCAGGACGCACCGGGCGGGCAGGTGCTCACCGAGGGTGTCGGCCAGTTCGGGGAAGTACCGGGTCAGGTCCTTGCCGCTGCGGCTGGCGATCCGGACCTGCGCCCCGTCCCGTGCGATCAGGGCGCGGAACCCGTCCCACTTCGGTTCATAGGCGTACCCACCCTCGATCGCGTCGGCGGCAGGAACTTGTTTGGCGGCCTTGGCCAGCATCGGCGCCGGCGGCCACGACAGCGGCAGATCCATGGGCGAGAGTCTGGCAGGTCCGGCGCCGCTCGCAAAGGCCGGAGACGGTCGATCAGCCGGCGCCCGAACTCTCGCCATGGCCCAGCGGGGCGGTACCGAGCAGTTCATACCGGGGACTGCCGCCCGGGCCGGCGCCCAGTTCGGAGGAGTACAGCCCCACGTCCCGCACCGACCACGCCGGTCCGCGGTAGACCGAGAGGGCCCGCACCAGGCCGGGCAGTTCGGTGCCGTCGGAGCGCCGGCCGGTGCGGGCGACGGTCAGGTGCCCGCGCCGGCGCCTACGGTCCGGCTCGGTGGTCAGTTCGGCGCAGGAGGCCATCAAGCCCACCAACGCCCGCTCGTCGGCCCGGTCCGCACCGGCCACCCCCATCCACAGCGTGCGCCCGGTGAACGAGCCCGCCCCGGACAGCCGCAGCGTGATCGCCCGGCTCATCGCGGCATTCGCGGTCAGCGCCTGCATCAGGTCCGGCACGGACCCATCGGGAACCTGCCCGTAGAACGCCGTGGTGATGTGCCACTGGGCGGGATGCACCCAGCGCAACCGCGACCCGGCAGCGTCGCGGATCACCTCCAGCGCACCGTCGAGGTGCTCGGCGGCCTCGGCAGCGAGGTCGACTGCGGCGAAGACTCTCATCGCCGCCCGACCCGTTGCGCCGGGGATTCCGGTTGCCCTCCTGGGTCAGCGCTGCTGGCGACGTCCGGCTGCTGCCGACGGCGCCACCGTCCCAGTCCCAGGCCGAGGCCGAACAGCACCAGCGCTACCGCCGCGGTGAGCGGCACCACCAGGGTCCAGTCGATCCGCTCGATCACCGGAAGCATCTCGGGTCGCTCCACCGAGGTCTCGGCCAACACCAGGTCCAGCACGGCGGCATCGGTCCGGATGGTCACCTCGGCCAGGCACTCCCCGGACAGGTTCGGGATGCAGATACGTGCGTCCAGTTCCAGGTGTACCGCGGCGTAGAAGCCCACCGCTGTGGCCGACCCGGTGGCCGCATCGGCCTGCTCGGTGCGGCCCATCCGCACCTGCACCCCGCCACCGGCCTCGAACACCCCGCCCAGGGTCTGCACCAGCGTGGTCAGTCCCGGCACCGCCGTCTCCAGCGCCTCCAGGGCATCGGCCGTGGACAGGTACTGATCGATGTCCACCGGCTCATCGACCGGCAGGGGCACCTGGCGGCCGAAGAACTGCACACTCGGCCGGCCCGCTGAGGCAGTGGGCTCCTCGGTGGGATGAGTGCTCACCTGGGCGTGCACTCCACCGACCCGCAACACATCCAGGCCGAGCAGGCCGACGTCCACCTGACCGGTACGGGCCAGGGCGGACAGGTCGCCGTCCTGGACGCGCTCGGTCCTCGCGCTGATCTCCTCGACGGTGACCAGACCGGGAATCCGGCGCTCCGGCTGGGTCCGGGACTCGGCGCCCGAAGGCGGTTCCGGGGTGTGGACCTGCGCGGCGATCTCCTGGCGGCCCCTCAGGATGGGATCGCGGGTGAGCCGGTCCAGGATCGGCTGCACCGCGGAGATCGCGCCACTGGCGCTGACCTCCAGGCGCACCTCGGGGGCCTGCCCGCGCATCCCGGTGGCCTCCGCGGACCCGCCCAGGCTCGCGTGAGCCGGCGTGGCCAGCACCGTCGCGACCAGCATGGCCACGATGATGCCCGAACCGAGGCGGACCGCCCACGAGCCGGCCTGCTGCGTTCCCATCCAGTGCACGATACTGCCGCCGCGGGGCCACCGGGGCCGTGGGACGGACAACGCGATGTTCCGGCTCACCCCCGAGGTCAGGGCCGCGCCGCCGGCGCCGCGCCAAGGCCGGCCAGGAACCTGCGGGTCTGCCGCGGACTGCGCAGCACCACCACCCGGCCCGCCGGTGGGTCGGCCGCCCAGCAGCGGATCCGGGCTCGTTTGCGGGCGAAGGACCGGCAGTGCCAAATGAGGATCGAATCGCGGGAGAACAGTACCCGGAAGGTTTCGGTGTTGCCGTTGCAGATCGGCCGCCGGTCGATCGCGCGCGCCAGGCTGCGGCGCACCAACCGTCCCAGTGACACCACCCGCGGATAGTCCAGCGCCACGATCACCTCGGTCCGGCCGAGCACCACATCCAGCCAGGCGCCGTAAGCGGTGTCCATCACCCAGGCGTGCTGCGCCACGACCTGCTCGACCAGGTTCCGCTGCTCGCCCGCCGGCCGGCTCACCCACCCCGGCAACCAGCCGATCTCATCATCGACGCTGACCGCGCGCACGCCCAGCGCGCCGGCGAGCTCGCGGGCCAAGGTGGTCTTCCCACTCCCGGTGACCCCGTAGATGAGGATCCGCTGTGCCCGCACCGCCACACCGTACCGGCGGCGCCGCCGCGTGCCAATCCGCGAGAATATCCCCTCGCGCTCCAGCCCCGGCGGCCGGGATCATCGCACCATGAAGAATTACCGGATCATGCCCCTGTCCCCCGCCGATGCCGACCGGCTCACCGCCACCGATGTGCTGGTGTGGTTCCACGACCGGCCCGGGCTCAGCCCGCAGGAGTTCATGGCGACCCTGGACCCGCAGATGGTCTGGGGGGTGGAGTACTCCGGTCCCGAGCCCGTGGCCCTTCCCCAGCCCCGCCCGCTGGCCGCCACTTTCGCCTCGTGGGACATGGATCTGACGGTTCCCGGGCCGGGTGACCAGGTGCGCCGGGTCCCGATGGATGCCCTGACCTGGGTCGGGGTGCACCCGGACCACCGTCGGCGCGGGCTGTTGCGGTCGATGATCTCCCACCAGGTGCACCGGGTGCGTGAACAGGGCCGCGCTGCGCTCGCCGGCCTGCACGCCTCGGAACCAGGGATCTACGGGCGATTCGGGTACGCGGTGGCCTCCCTGGACATCACCCTGACCCTGAACCGCGGCATCACCCTGGCCGCGCCGGAGCACATCGCGCGGTCGGCCGAGGGCATCAGCACCCACCTGTTGCCCGCCTCGGAGTCCGCTGACCTGGTCCAGCAGGTGCACCGCGCCACCACCGCCGCCACGCTGGGGGCGGTGGCCCGCCGCGACGCCCAGGGCGCCACCTGGTGGGTGGACCACGCGACCGAGCGCGGCAGCAAGGAACCGCTCCGGCTGCTGCTGGCCCAGCGCGAGAAGGAGCCGGTCGGATATGCGATCATCCGGCGTCAGGCCAAGTGGTCCAGCGCCGGCCTGCCCGAGGGCAAGGTCCACGTATGGGAGATGGCCGCGGTCGACTCCGCCGCGCTGCTCGCCCTGGGTCGGAGATTGGTGGATGTGGACCTGACCACCGGAGCCGAACTGCCGAACCGATCCCTGCACGATCCGCTGCTGTGGTGGGCCGGGGGGCCCCGCGCGGCCGGGGTGCGCGGGTCGGACAGCCTGTGGCTGCGCATCATCGATGTCGCCGAAGCGCTGTCCCAGCGGGGGTATGCCGCGCCCTGTGACGTGGTCCTGGAGGTCACCGACCAGATGTGCCCGCCGAATGCCGGGCGGTGGCACCTGCAGGTCGGCGCCGACGGCACCGGGCGGTGCCGAAGGACCGACGACGACGCGCACGTGCGCCTGGACGTCTCGGACCTGGCCGCGACCTACCTGGGCAACCGGTCGATCGCCGGCCAGGCTGCTGCCGGGTACGTCACCGAGGTGCGTCCGGGCGCGGTGGCCGAACTGTCCCGCGCGATGCGCACCGACACCGCGCCGTACGGCGCACTGATGTTCTGAGGGCCTCAGACCCAGTCGATGACGACGTCCGCGCGGTCCCGGGTGGTGGCCACCAGGGCAGCGTTGGCAGCATCGGACCCGTCGGTGAAGGCCAGGGCGCGCTCGCGCGTCTTACCTCCGGCCAGGTGCCGGGCAAGGAGTCGCTCGCGCCGGGCATCGTCGTCGGTGCGCACGAACCACGCCTCGTCGAGCAGGCCCGGGACCTGGTCCCAGGGCGTGGTGTCCAACAGCAGGTAGTTGCCCTCGGTCAGGATCACCTGATCGCCGGGGTGAACCGGAACCGCGGAGCCGATCGGCTGTTCCACGGCCCCGCGCAGGTACATCGGTGCGTAAACGGTGTTGGTGCTCTCCTGACGCAGCCGGCGCAACAGCGCGAGATACCCGTGGGCGTCGAAGGTGTCCGGGGCGCCCTTGCGCTCGGCCCGTCCGAGCCGGTCCAGTTCGGCCTGGGCCAGGTGGAAGCCGTCCATGCCGACGACGGCGCAGCCCACCTGCTCGGCGTGCAGTTCCCGCGCCAGGGCCGCGGTGAGAGTGGACTTGCCTGCTCCGGGCGGCCCGCTGACACCGATCAGCACCCGGCCGGAGTTGCACAGGGCGCGGATCCGGTCGACCAGGTGCCCCAGGTCGCCCGGGGAGGCAGTCAGCCTGGCTGGGGGCGTCATCGATGGCGCTGTGCCCGAGCCGAGGCGAACAGGCACAACGTGGCCGCCATGGCAAGGTTGAGCGACTCGGCATGGCCGCGGATTCCGATGCGCACCACCGCATCGGCCATCGCGCGCTCACGGGCGGTCAGGCCGTGGGCCTCGTTCCCGAACACCCACAGGGTCGGCCGGGACAGGTCCCCGGTTCCCGCGGCGTCGGCGAGGTCGTCCAACTCCACCTGCCCCTCGCCGTCGGCCGCCAGCACCTGCATTCCGGCATTGCGAGCCCGCTCGATGGTGCCGGTCAGGTCCGCTCCGGTGGCCACCGGCAGGTGGAACATCGATCCCGCGCTGGAGCGCACCGTCTTCGGGTTGTGCAACTCCACGCTCGCTTCGGAGAGCACCACCCCACCGGCCCCGGCGGCATCGGCCGCCCGGATCACCGTTCCGGCGTTACCGGGATCGCGCACTTGGTGCAGAAAGGCCACCAAGGGCCCCTCGAGCGCCTCCTCCACGGGAACCGGCTCGATCCTGGCCACCACGAGCACCCCCTGGGCGTCCGGGCTCATCGCGTGCAGTACCTGCTCCGAGGCGGTCGTGGTGCTCCGGGCGGCCACCTGCCGGGCGCGTTCGGCGATGTCGGGATGGCGCTCGGCCGCCTGGGGCGTGTGGAAGACCTGCACCACGATGCCCGGTTGGTGCGTCAGCACCGCGCGCACGCTCTGGGGCCCCTCGATGAGGAACTTGGCCTGGCGCCCGCGCACAGAACGCCCGGCCAGCGCGCGGACCCGTTTGACGCGCGGTGCGCGGGCGTCAGTCAGGTCCACCGGGCCGGCCGGGCGTTCGGCTGCGCTCGAGAGTGGGCTCAAGCCGTAGCCGGAGCGTTCACATCCTCCGGCAGGGCGTCCTTGGCCACCTTCACCAGCGCCGCGAAGGCTTCGGTGTCGTTGACTGCCAGGTCTGCCAGGACGCGACGGTCCACCTCCACCTGAGCCAGTTTCAGGCCCTGGATGAACCGGTTGTAGGTCAGGCCGTAACTACGCGCCGCGGCGTTGATCCGCTGGATCCACAGCCGACGGAAGTCACCCTTGCGGGCCCGGCGGTCGCGGTAGGCGTAGTTGAGTGAGTGGTCGACCTGTTCCTTGGCCTTGCGGTACAGCCGGGACCGCTGCCCGCGGTAGCCGCTGGCGCGCTCCAGTGTCGTCCGGCGCTTCTTATGGGCGTTGACCGCCCGCTTGACGCGTGCCACGTGATGCTCCTTGGTTGGGGTGCCGGGCGCTTACTTGCCGAGCAGTTTCTTGGTCTTCTTGGTGTCCGCGGGTGAAACGACCACGTCGTTCACCAGCCGGCGCGCCTGGCGCTTGCTTCGTTCCTGGAACTTGTGCACGTGGCGCGCGCGCTGGCGCATGATCTTCCCCGAGCCGGTCACGCGGAAGCGCTTCTTGGCACCGGAGTTGGTCTTGTTCTTGGGCATGGCCTCTTCCTTGATCTTCCCGGCACGCCGGCCGGGAGGTGGTGCGGACGTCTCAGGACGACGTTGCCGCGTCGTTCTGCTGAGCTTCTTCTCGAGCCTGACGGTCGCGCCGCTGCTGGCTGCGAGCTTCGGACTTCTTGGTGTTCGGGCCGAGCACCATGGTCATGTTCCGCCCGTCCTGGCGCGGCACGGACTCCACGTGACCCAGTTCCTCCACATCCTCGGCCAGGCGCTGCAGCAGCCGCATGCCCATCTCCGGACGGGACTGCTCGCGGCCGCGGAACATGATCATGACCTTGACCTTGTCCCCGCCCTTGAGGAACCGCTCGACGTGGCCCTTCTTGGTGGCGTAGTCGTGTTCGTCGATCTTGAGCCGGAACCTGATTTCCTTCAGGACGGTGTGTGCCTGGTTGCGCCGCGCGTCACGGGCCTTCATGTCCGACTCGTACTTGAACTTGCCGTAGTCCATGAGTTTGGCAACCGGCGGCCGGGCGTCCGGCGCGACCTCGACCAGGTCGAGATCGGCCTCGGCGGCAAGGCGCAGCGCGTCTTCGACCCGGACAACTCCTACCTGCTCGCCGCTCGGGCCGACCAGGCGTACTTCCGGGACGCGAATCCGATCGTTGATGCGGGGATCGCTGATGTGTGGCTCCTTCGTGAGGTGATCTTCTTCCACCCACGAGAAAGGCCCCCGCGGGTGTGCGGAGGCCTGTGGTCTGAGCGTCTGCTCGTGCGGACATCAACTGCCCGCGACCGGGACCCAGGCTCTGGTGCGGCGTGACCCGTTCGGTCGAGCAGGGGTGGGAGTGGCTCCGCTTGGTCCGGCCCGTCAGGACCGGTTGGTCAGCGACGAGTCTAACACGCACGCACCCGCAACTGAACGGCGTCGACACGTTCGGCGACAAGATCACATCGTGCCAGTTCCGCACCGGCCCGGGACGTGATCCGGGCCACCTGCGCGCGGGACAGCCCTGCTGGTACCCCCAGGACCACCGTGGTGGCCCCGCCCGGTGCGTCTTCCAGTTCCACCGTCGCGACCCCCGGCACCTTGCGCAGTGCCGCACCGACCTGCGCGCGCAACTGGTCGTCGTCGGCCGGGGGCACCCAGGGACGGCCCTGCGCCAGCGCCCACACCGCGGGCCGGGGCACCAGCACCGGGACCGGGCCGGCTGGATCCAGCACCAGCAGGCCGTCGGACTCGGTCACGGTGGCCAGGGCTGCCTGCGGACCGGGCACCGGGATCGGGCGGGCGTCCGGGCGCCAGGCGTGCAGGGTCTGCAGCGCCGAGAACACCGGCATCGCCGAGCGACCGTCGGGCGTGGCCACCGTCACCATGGCCGCCGAGGCCTGCTTCTCCCCCGCGATCGGCATGCCCCCGGCTCCGGCGACTTCCTCGGCATGTTCGTCCAGGTGTGCCACGACCGGTACCAGCAGGCGGGCCCGGACCAGGGCATCGACCACGGCCCGCAACCGCTCCTGCGCACCGGTCCGCGCCAGGGCCGCGCCCAGGTGAGGATCGGTGCTGCCGTCATCGCCGGCGAAGGCCGACGTCGGCGGCAACTCCCGGGACATCAGGAACGCCCGGCCACATCCAGGGCCTGGCCGAGCGTGAACGCACCGGCGTACAGGGCCTTGCCCACGATCGCGCCCTCGACGCCGATCGGGGTGAGTTCGGCCAGGGCCTCGATGTCGGCCAGGCTGGAGATCCCCCCGGATGCCACCACCGGGGCGTCCGTGCGGGCACACACGCGGGTGAGCAGGTCGGTGTTCGGACCACGCATGGTGCCGTCCTTGGTGACGTCGGTGACGACGTAGCGCGCGCACCCGTCCTCCTCCAGGCGTGCCAGCACCTCCCACAGGTCCCCACCCTCCCGGGTCCAGCCACGGGCGGCCAGGGTGGTGCCGCGCACGTCCAGCCCCACAGCGATCCGGTCGCCGTGCTCCCCGATCACCCTGGCCGTCCAGTCCGGGTCCTCCAGGGCCGCGGTGCCCAGGTTCACGCGGCGGCAGCCGGTGGCCAGGGCGCGCTGCAGCGACTCGTCGTCGCGGATCCCGCCGGACAGTTCCACATCGATATCCAACGCCCCGACCACCTCGGCGAGCAGGTCGGCGTTGGAGCCGCGGCCGAAGGCGGCGTCCAGATCCACCAGGTGCACCCAGGAGGCGCCGTCGCGCTGCCAGGTCAGCGCCGCCTCCAGTGGTGAGCCGTAGTGCGTCTCGGTGCCGGCTTCTCCCTGCACCAGGCGCACGGCCTGGCCGTCGGCCACATCGACGGCGGGGAGTAGTTCAAGTGTGCTCAAGGGTCTCCTCAGGTCAGGGTGTTCAACCAGTTGCGCAACAGGGCGGCGCCGGCGGTGCCGGACTTCTCCGGGTGGAACTGGGTGGCGCTCAGCGATCCGTTCTCCACCGCGGCCACGAAGCGGGTGTTCCGCTCGGAACTGCCGTGGGTGGACCAGGTGGTGCGCAGGTGCGCCGGGGCGGACCGGGCGGCGTAGGAGTGTACGAAGTAGAACCGTTCCTCCTCCAGTCCGGCGAACAGGGCGCTGTCCGGTGGTGGCTCGACGGTGGACCATCCCATGTGCGGGACGACGGGGGCGTCCAGGCGCTCCACCCGGCCGGGCCAGTGGCCCAGCCCTCGGGTGTGCACGCCGTGCTCGAGTCCGTCGCTGAACATCACCTGCAGGCCGACGCAGATGCCCAGCACCGGACGGCCGGCGGCCAGCCGGTCACCGATCATCTGCGGCGCCCCGACCTGCTCCAGCGCGGCCATCACCGAGGCGAAGGCCCCCACGCCGGGCACGACCAGCCCGTCAGCGCCCGCGACCGCCTCGGGCTGGGCGGTCAGGTCCACCCGGGCACCGGCCCGGCGCAGGCCCCGGACCACCGAGCGCACGTTCCCCGACCCGTAGTCCAGCACCGCCACCCGCGGCGCGAGCGGGATCGTCATCGCTTCTTGCGCCGTCGGGTTCCGAACAGGCCCCCGGGGCGCGCTACCTTCGCTGGATCGATCCGTCCGGGTGCATCCAATGGGTCCAGGGCGCCGATCAGCAGGGACTCCAGCACGTCGTCAGCGTTCGCCAGCACCAGTCCGGCGGGCACCTCCTGCCCCGCCTCCCCGCCGGTGTACTCCCGGCCGGTGATGGTGCCGCTGGGCCCGTCCTGCCCGGTGCCGAGGTTCGCGGTGAGCAGCACCACCCCGACCTTGGCGGTGCGGGACAGCGTCTGCGCCAGCTCCACGGCCTCGGCCGGGGCGCCGGTGAGCAGCAGTTCGGTCTCATCGACCGGGCCGGTGATGGTGCGCACGGCCAGCGCCCCGTTCCTGGAGGCGATCACGTGGGCGTCGATGGAGGCCATCGCGCACAGCGCGGCCAGGGCCGCGGCCGAACGGATCGGGGTCAGCACCACCGCGATGATCCGGCGCTGGTCGGTGCTTTCGGTGCCCGCGCTGCCGTCGGCGTGATCAATCTCATCATGGCGCTCGGTCGGCGCGGCGGCGGGGCGGTCGGGTTCGGTGGCCTGACCGAACTCGGCCGCGAAGGCGGCGTCGAAGGCCGCCTGGTCGAAGACGTCGCCGTTGAGGCGTTCGTCCTCGACCCGCTCCTCACGGTCGCCGTCGTCATCCCCGGGCGGTACCGCGGTCACAACGCCCCCTTGGTGGAGGGCACCCCGTCCACCCGCGCGTCGGGTGCGACCGCTGCGCGCAGCGCCCTGGCCAACGCCTTGAACTGGGCCTCGGCGATGTGGTGCGGGTCCCGCCCGGAGAGCAGGTGAACGTGCAGGCAGATTCCGGCGTGGTAGGCCAGCGACTCGAAGACGTGCCCGGTGAGGGAGCCGGTGAAGTGCCCGCCGATCAGGTGGTGGGCCTGGGCCTCCGGCTCCCCGGAGTGCACCACGTAGGGACGCCCGGAGATGTCCACCACGGCCCGGGCCAGGGCCTCGTCCAGCGGCACCAGGGCGTCACCGAATCGAGCGATGCCGCTCTTGTCCCCCAGGGCCTGGCGCAGGGCCTGGCCGAGCGCGATGGCGGTGTCCTCCACGGTGTGGTGGGCGTCGATCTCGGTGTCGCCCTCGGCCCGGACGGTCAGGTCGACCAGGGAGTGCTTGCCCAGCGCGGTGAGCATGTGGTCGTAGAACGGCACCGTGGTGGAGATGTCGGTGGCGCCGGTGCCATCCAGGTTGACCTCGACGCTGACGGTGGACTCCGACGTGCTGCGTTCGACCTTCGCGGTGCGTGAGCTCACCGGCTGGTCACCTCCTTCAATGCGCCGCGGAAGGCGGCCATGTCCTCTTCGGTCCCGATCGAGACCCTCAAGTATCCCGCAGGCCCAGTCTCCCTGATCAACACACCTCGGTCCACCAGCCCCTGCCAGATGCGGTGCCGGTCGGCGAAGGTGCCGAACAGCACGAAATTCGCGTCGGAGTCCGCAACCGTGAAGCCCTGCGCACGCAGCCATGCCACGCACTCATCGCGCACGGCGCGCAGTGCGGCCACGCCCTCCTGGAGGGCCGGAGCGTGGGCCAGGGCGGTGCGGGCCACCGCCTGGGTGATGGCCGAGAGGTGGTAGGGCAGGCGGACCACACGCAGGGCATCGACTACTTCTGCGGCCCCGGCCAGGTAGCCCACCCGGGCGCCGGCGAGGGCGAAGGCCTTCGACATCGTCCTCGCCACCACCAGGTGCGGGTGATCGGGCCGGATACTCAACGCGCTGGCCGTGCCCTCCCGCCGGAACTCCGCGTAGGCCTCGTCGATCACCACGAGGCTCGCGGCGCCGTCCGGGCCGGTGTCGGTGGTCCCGGCGACGATCGCGCGGATGGTCTCGATGTCCATCGCGGTACCGGTGGGGTTGTTCGGGCTGGCGATCAGGACGACGGCGGGGCGCACCTTCGCGATCTGCTCCAGCGCGTGCTCGGCGTCCAGGCGGAAGTCCGGCGTCCGCGTGCCGGCGACGTAGGTGGTGAAGGTGTCCCGGGCGTACTCGGGGTACATCGAGTAGGTCGGTGCGAAGGACAGCACCGTCCGGCCCGGACCGCCGTAGGCCTGCAGCAGGTGCAACATGACCTCGTTCGAACCGTTGGCGGCCCAGATGTTCTCCGCCCGCAGTTCATCAGCACCGGACTCGACCGCCAGATAACCGGCCAGTTCGGTACGCAGGCCCACGAAGTCCCGGTCCGGATACCGGTTCACCCCCGCCGCGGCGCGGGCGACGGAATCGGCGATGTCGGCCACCACCTGCTCCGGTGGCGGGTAGGGGTTCTCGTTGGTGTTCAACGGGACCGGCACGTCCAACTGGGGGGCGCCGTAGGGTTCGATCCCGATCAGGTCCGGGCGTAGCGGCAAGGTCACACCGGTGAGTCTAGAACGTGTGCCCCGGCGGTCGGTCCCGCGCCCGGCGCGGAAGCGTCAGCAGGTTCGCTCCGTCGCGCTTCCGCGGGAGCCTCGGGAGGCACCGTCCTGAGCGCAGGAGGTACTCACGGCGATGTCGGACCCCGACGATAGCGTGGCAAACATACGTTCGAGTAAGGCGAGCGCGATGACCACGACGACGGCCACCCCATCACTGAGACCATCGACACCACAACAGTTGCCACCCGGCTGGAGGAAGAGATCAGCGGCCTGGCCTCCGGGTAGCCCGGGCGCTCCCGGGGCTGCCGCTGATCAGCGCCGACTTTCGAGCGGGCCTGGTCAGTTACTCCAAGGTTCGCGCCCTGACCCGGGTGGCCACCCCGGAGACCGAGGAGAGCCTCCTCGGCGTCGCCCGTAGAGCCAGTGCGACCAATTGGCACGGGACTACCTGGGCAGTACCGATCCCAACGGGCCATCGACTGCTTCCGGCTCAGCAGCGGCGCCGGATGGGGCTGAGGAACATGCCACCTTGGCCGACGCGCTGGTCCAGATCTGTGCCGAGGGTACGCCGACCCAGGCGAGCGAACCCGCCCCCGGCGCCGCCCGCCCCGGCTTCGGTCGGCTCTGCCAGGCTCGAACTCGGCCCGGCGCTTCACCCTGAGACCGCGCGACGGCTGACGTGTGACACCGGCGTGGTGCTACACCTGCACGATGGCGAATCGGCCTACAACGCGGTGCCGAGCACCCATCCGGGCCGCACCATCGACGTCGGGCAGCGCACCCGCACACCGAATGCCGACCTCATGCGAGCGCTGTGGGCGCGCGATCAGGGGTGCCGCTTCCCGGCTTGTGACCGGCGCCGGCACATCCATGCGCACCATGTGCAGCACTGGGCGCACGGCGGGCCGACCGAACTGGACAACCTCGTGCTGCTGTGCGGTCAGCACCACCGTCTGCTCCATGAGGGCGGCTTCGCACTGACGATGAGGCGCGACCACGTCCAGGTCATCGACCCCGACGGGATGCCTCTCCCCGGGGTTTGCGACCTCGGTCCTGCCCCGCCGGACGCACCGACCGGAACCGAGGTCCCCGCGGACCCGACGCATGGGGAGGCCCTGAGCCCCGTCAACGGTGGGCGGATGAACCTGAAGTGGGCCGTCAGCGTGATCGCGGGCAACTGGGAGATCCAGCGCCTGCGGGCGGCCCGCCAGTGGTCATACCCGGATGCCGCGGCCTAGCCGGAGACTCCCGAGCCAAGCGCGGGGGACGGGCCCGGCGGGGAGCGCTACTCCGGCACGATCGTCGGTGCGTCGCTGTTCCTGTTGGTGCGGTACTGGTTCACCAGCCGCTGCAGCGGGATGGTGCCGTCCTGCCAGGGGAGCAGGATCCACAGCACGATGTACAGGGTGGGTCCTAGCACCGGCAGCAGCATCGCAACAATCATCAACACCCGCACCAGCACCACGTCGAGATTGGTGGCGTCGGCGATGCCGCCGGCGAGGCCGGCCAGCACCCGACGTGGTCCGCGCCGGAAGCCGAGATTACGGATGACGTCGAAGAAGGAGTCCATGGACCCAAGAGTAGGGAGCCGCTGGCAACGTGCGCCATCGGGGAACACCCGGAGATGACCCTGAGCCTCCGCTCCTACTCCGTCCGGCGAAGCACTGCGGCGGTACCGTGGGCCGGTAGGTCCTCCGCCGCGGCCAGGGCCACGAGGTGGTCGGTGACCTCGGCGAGACCGGCCGCGTCGTAGTCGATCACCTGCATCGACTTCAGGTAGGCCATCACCCCCAGGCCGCTGGCGAACCGTGCGGTCCCACCGGTGGGCAGCACGTGGTTGGACCCAGCCAGGTAGTCCCCCAGCGGCACCGGCGAGTGGAGGCCGAGGAAGATCGCTCCGGCGTTGTGCACCCGCTCGGCCACCTGCGCGGCATTGCGGGTGTGGATCTCCAGGTGCTCGGCCGCATAGGCGTTGACCACCTGCACGCCCTGGTCCAGGTCCTGCACCAGCACCACCGCCGACTGCGGGCCGGTCAGCGCCGTCCGGATCCGGTCGGCGTGCTTGGCCAACTCGGTCTGCGCCTCGATCTGCCCGGCGACCTGATCGGCCAGCGCTCCCGAGTCGGTGATCAGGACCGAGGCCGCCGCCGGATCGTGCTCGGCTTGGGAGATCAGGTCCGCGGCCACGTAGGCGGGTTGCGCGGTCTCATCGGCCAGGACGGCGATCTCGGTGGTGCCGGCCTCGGAGTCGATGCCGACCAGGCCCAGTACCGCGCGTTTGGCCGCCGCCACGTAGATGTTGCCCGGGCCGGTGATCACGTCGACCGGTTCGCAGGCATTCTCCGCCCCGGCTCCCGGCGCGGCCTCGACACCGTGGGCGAACATGCCCACCGCCTGAGCGCCCCCGACGGCGTAGACCTCCTCCACCCCGAGCAGGGCGCAGGTGGCCAGCACCACCGGATCGGGCCAGCCGTCGTTGTCCTTCTGTGGCGGACTGGCCACCGCCAGTGCCGTCACCCCGGCTTCCTGGGCCGGCACCACGTTCATCACCACCGAGGAGGGGTAGACCGCCAGTCCCCCGGGGACGTACAGACCCACCCGACGCACCGGGACCCACCGCTGGTGGACCTGTGCACCGGGGCCGAAGGTGGTGCGGGCGGCGCCGGGTAACTGGGCGCGGTGGGCTTTCCGGGCGCGACCGATCGCCTCGGTGAGCGCCGCCCGCAGATCCGGGACGAGCCCGGCCAGTGCCCGGGCGAGCACCTCCTGCGGCACCCGCAGGGAGGCCGGTGTCACGCCGTCGAACGTCTCGGTGTAGTCCGCGATCGCCGGGGCCCCCTCCTGGCGGACACGTTCCAGGATGGGCCTGACGGTCTCGATCGCGGCCGCCACGTCCACCTCGGCACGGGGAAGCACCCGGCGCAGGTGGGCCGCAGAGGGTGCGGTGTTACGAAGGTCGATCGTGCGCATCACGAGGCATGAGTCTACGCGCGCTGCCATGATGAGGTGATGCCCTCAACACCGCAGACCGATCCGCAGGACGTGGCGATTCGCGACGACATGATCCGGCTGGGCCAGTTCCTCAAACTAGCCGGCGTCGCCGAGGACGGGATCGAGGTCAAGGCGCTGCTCGCCGAGGCCGCGGTGACCGTCAACGGTGAGATCGAGGCACGCCGCGGCAGGCAACTGAACCGCGGGGATGTGATCGGTATCGAGGCACCGGTCGGCTGGACCTACCTGCGGGTGAGCGGGTGAGGTCCGGCCCTGCTCAGGCCACGCAGTGCGGCCCCAGCAGGGCTTTGAGGTCCCCGTACAGCGCGGGGGTGCGCTCCACCCGGAGTTGATCGTCCAGTCGCAACACGGTGGCCCGGCCGGGTGAGGTCAGTCGCAACCGCACCTCGGTCACACCGGGGTGGGTGGACAGGATGTCGCGCAACTGCTGGACCACCGGGGTGGTGCAGCGGTACTCGGCGAGGCTGACCGTCATCGGGGCATCATCGCTGACCGACACGTCCGGCAGGGACATCTCCATCGCCTGCAGGGCCAGGGAGTCATCGCGCCGGCGCAGCCGGCCGCGCAGCACCACCACGGTGTCCTCGGCCAGGGCGGTGGAGTAGGCCAGGTAGGTCTCCCCGAAGAACATCACCTCGACGCTGCCGGCCATGTCCTCGATGGTCACCGCCGCCCAGGTGTTGCCCTGCTTGGAGACCTTGCGTGCGACCGAGGTGATCAGCCCGGCCACGGTGACGGTGGACCCGTCAGGTCGCGCCTCATCGGCCAGCAGGGTCGCGATCGGCACATCGGCGGCCTTGGTGAGCACGTGCTCGATACCGGACAGCGGATGGTCGGAGACGTACAACCCGAGCATCTCGCGCTCGAAGGCGAGTTTCTGCTTCTTGTCCCACTCGGGCAGGTCGGGGACCTCCACGGTCAGGGACACCTCGTCATCGGCGTCACCGAGTCCGGCGAACAGGTCGAACTGGCCCTCGGCCTCCTTCCGCTTGACCCCGATCACGGCGTCAACGGCCTGCTCGTGGATGAGCAGCAACGACCGGCGGGTGTGTCCCAGGGAGTCGAACGCACCGGCTTTGATCAGCGATTCGATGGTGCGCTTGTTGCACACCACCGCAGGCACCTTGTCCAGGAAGTCCGTGAAGGAGGTGAAGGCGCCCTTGTCCGCGCGGGTGGCCACGATCGCCCTGACGACGTTGTCACCGACGTTGCGGACCGCCCGCAGCCCGAACCGGATGTCATCGCCCACCGGGGTGAATGTTCCCTCGGAGGCGTTCACATCCGGGGGCAGCACCGTGATGCCCATCCGGCGGCACTCGTTCAGATAGAGGGCGGACTTGTCCTTGTCATCCCGGGTGGAGGTGAGCAGGGCGGCCATGTACTCGGCCGGGTAGTGGGCCTTGAGGTAGGCGGTCCAGTAGGACACCAGCCCATAGGCCGCGGAGTGGGCCTTGTTGAAGGCGTAGTCACTGAACGGGACCAGGACTTCCCACAGCGCCTTGATCGCCGCCTCGGGGTAGTCCCGCTCACGCATCCCGGCGTGGAACTTGTCGAACTCGGCGTCCAGGACCTCCCGCTTCTTCTTGCCCATCGCCCGGCGGAGCAGGTCCGCCTCACCCAGGGTGTACCCGGCGAGTTTCTGGGCGATCTCCATCACCTGCTCCTGGTAGACGATCAGCCCGTAGGTGGTGCCGAGGATCTCGTCCAGGGGCCCGGCCAGTGCCGGGTGCAGCGGGGTGATGTCCTGCAGGCCGTTCTTGCGCAGGGCGTAGTTGGTGTGGGAGTTGGCGCCCATCGGGCCGGGCCGGTACAACGCACCGACCGCGGAGATGTCCTCGAAGTTGTCCGGGCGCATCTGCCGTAGCAGCGTGCGCATCCCGCCACCGTCGAGCTGGAACAGACCGAGGGTGTCGCCGCGGCCGAGAAGTGCGTAGGTCTCCCGGTCGTCCATCGGCAGGTCCTCGACGATCACCGGGTCCTTGCCGTTGACCTCGATGTTGATCAGCGCGTCTTCCAGGATGGTCAGGTTCCGCAGTCCCAGGAAGTCCATCTTCACCAGGCCCAGGTCCTCCCCGGCGGGAAAGTCCACCTGGGTGATGACCGCACCATCCTGCTCGCGCCGCATGATCGGGATGATGTCGATCAGCGGCTCGCTGGCGATGATCACCCCGGCGGCGTGCACACCCCACTGGCGCTTCAGGCCCTCCAGGCCCTTGGCCGTCTCGAGTACCTTGGCCGCGTCGGGGTCCTCGCTGATGAGTTGGCGGAACTCCCCGGCCTCGGCGTAGCGGGAGTCATCGGCGTTGAACATCCCCGCCAGGGAGACATCCTTGCCCATCACCGCCGGCGGCATCGCCTTGGTGAGTTTCTCACCCATCGCGAACGGATAGTCCAGGACCCGGCTGGCGTCCTTCAGCGCCTGCTTGGCCTTGATGGTGCCGTAGGTGACGATGTAGGCGACTTTGTCCTCGCCGTACTTGTCCGAGACGTAGCGGATCACCTCACCGCGGCGGCGCTCATCGAAGTCGATGTCGAAGTCGGGCAGGCTCATCCGCTCGGGGTTGAGGAACCGCTCGAAGATCAGCCCGTTCTTCAGCGGGTCCAATCCGGTGATGCCCATCGCGTAGGCGGCCATCGACCCGGCTCCCGAGCCACGGCCCGGGCCCACCCGGATGCCCTGGGACTTGGCCCAACTGATGAAGTCGGCCACCACCAGGTAGTAGCCGGCGTACCCCTTGGAGGTGATCACCTCGTGCTCGTAGTTCGCCTGGGCGCGCACATCGTCGGGAATGCCGTTCGGGTAACGCTGGTGCAACCCGAGTTCGACCTGCTGGGTGAAGTAGGAGACCTCGTTCTCACCCTCGGGCACCGGGAAGTGCGGCATGTACCGGCCGACCTCCTCGGTGAAGGTGACCTCGCACTGCTCGGCCACCAGCAGGGTGTTGTCGCACGCCTGCGGGTAGTCGCGGAACAGTTCACGCATCTCCGCACCGGACTTGAGGTAGAACTCCTCTCCCTCGAAGGCGAACCGGGACCCGCCCTGCGCGTATGACGGCTCGGTGAGCCGGGAACCGGAGTTCACGCACAGCAGCGCCTCGTGGGCGTGAGCGTCCTCGCGCTTGGTGTAGTGCAGGTCGTTGGTGGCCAGCAGCGGCGCGCCGATGTGCTCGGCCAGCCGGATCAGGTCGGTGATGGTCCGGCGTTCGATCTCGATGCCGTGATCCATGATCTCGACGTAGTAGTTCTCCCGCCCGAAGATGTCCTGCAACTCGGTGGCGGCCCGCACCGCCTCGTCCCACTGGCCCAGGCGCAGGCGGGTCTGCACCTCCCCCGACACACAACCGGTGGTGCCGATCAACCCCTCGGCGTAGGTGGACAGCAAGTCCCGGTCCATCCGGGGCCACTTGCCCATCTGACCTTCCAGGGACGCCAGCGAACTCATCCGGAACAGGTTGTGCATCCCGGTGTTGTTCTTGGCCAGCAACGTCATGTGCGTGTAGGCGCCGCGGGCGGAGACGTCATCACCGCCCTGGGAGCCCTCCCCCCATTGCACGCGGGTCTTGTCGAACCGGGAGGTACCCGGGGTGACGTAGGCCTCCACGCCGATGATCGGATTGATGTCGTACTTGCGGGCGGTGCGCCAGAAGTCGTAGGCCCCGAAGAGGTACCCGTGGTCGGTCGTGGCCAGCGAGGTCTGCCCGAGCCGGGCTGCCTCGGCGAACAGATCGTCCAACCGTGCCGCCCCGTCCAGCATCGAGTACTCGGTGTGGACGTGCAGGTGAGCGAAATCGGCGGCCATGGCACCCGAGTCTAGGCGGGCTCGCCCACAGCGGCCGGACGGCTCACCGGGCGCGTGCGTGGACCGGGCATAGGGTGGCAGCATGGGCACGAGCAAGCGATGGCACGAGGTAGTCCGGGCAGCCGGTTTGGACGACGGTGAGGGTGGGACACGGCCCACGATCTTCGCCGAGATGACGGCGCTGGCCCAGCGGACCGGGGCGTTGAACCTGGGTCAGGGCTTTCCCGACTCCGACGGCCCGGCCACGGTCACCGAGGCCGCGCGCACCGCTATCGCCGAGGGGATGAACCAGTACCCGCCGGGCAACGGGATCGTGCCGTTACGGGAAGCGATCGCGGCGCATCAGAGCCGCCACTACGGCATCGAACTGGACCCCGGCAACCAGATCACGGTCTCCAACGGGGCCACCGAGGCGATCGCGGCGTCGATCCTGGCCCTGGCCGGACCGGGCGATGAGGTGCTGACCCTGGAGCCCTACTACGACTCCTACGCCGCCGTGATCGCGATGGCCGGCGCCACCCACGTGAGCGCTCCGCTGGTGGGCCACGCCGATCAGGGGTTCACCGTGGACGCCGAGGCCCTGCGGGCTGCCTTCAGTGACCGCACCGCCGTGGTGCTGCTGAACAGCCCGCACAACCCCACCGGTGCGGTGCTCAGCGCCGAGGACCTGGCGCTGATCGCCGAACTGGCCATCGCCCACGACGCGGTCGTGGTCTCGGACGAGGTCTATGAGCACCTGACCTACGACGGCGCCCGGCACATCCCGATCGCCACCCTGCCGGGCATGTTCGAGCGGACGGTGACGATCTCCTCGGCGGGCAAGACGTTCTCGGTGACCGGTTGGAAGGTGGGCTGGGCCAGCGGTCCGGCGGATCTGATCACGGCACTGGTCAGCATCAAGCAGTTCCTCACCTACACCGGCGGCGCCCCGTTCCAGCCCGCGGTGGCCACCGCCCTGAACCTGGAGATCACCCCCGGTCCTGATCAGCACTGGGTCGGCGAACTCGCCGCCGACCTGTCCGCCCGGCGCGACCTGCTCATGACGGGACTGACCGAGGCGGGCTTCGAGGTCGTGCGGCCGCGGGGATGCTACTTCGTCATCGCCGAATCCTCGACGTGGCTGGAACGGCACGGTCTGGCCGACGGAGCGGCGCTGTGCCGCGCCCTGCCGGAGTTGGCCGGGGTGGCCGCGGTGCCGGTGAGTGCCTTCACCGTGCCCGGCAGCCGGGCCGACCGGGACCTCGCCGCATCGGTGCGGTTCACCTTCACCAAGTCCTGGGACGTGCTCAACGCGGCTCTGCAGCGTCTGGCGCAGACGTCAGCACCTTGACCGCGTCGCGGTGCCACATCCTGGCATCGAGGTAGCGCTCGGCGCCGACCTCGTACCCCAGGGACTCGTAGAAGGGCAGCGCGGTCTCCTGGGCGGACAACTCCACCCGCACCTGCCCGTCGACGGCGAACTCGGTGTAGGCGATCCGTTCCAGTTCGGCCATCAGGGCGCGACCGACCCCCTGGCCCCGGGCCTCGGTGAGAACCGCGACCCTGGTGGCGTGCACGACGCCCGGCTGCTCGGCGTCGGTCAGCATCCGCGCGGTTCCCACATCGCGGAAGTCGGGGTCCACCGCGATCAGGTGCACGCTGGAGTCGGACTCATCCCGCCCGTCGAGTTCCTCGGCGGGCAGCACACCCTGCTCCTCCACGAACACCGTCCAGCGCAGACCGTGCACGCGGGCCAGTCCGGAGAGTCCATGTACACGTTCGATCCTCATGGCTGCCGCAATTCCTCCAGGGCTCCGGCGAGGTCCTCGGGGTAGGTCGATTCGATGATGAGCGGCTGCCCGGTGGCCGGGTGGTCAAAGCCCAGTGCCATCGCGTGCAGCCACTGCCGGCGCAGGCCGAGCCTGCGGGCCAGCACCGGATCGGCGCCGTAGGTCAGGTCGCCGACGCACGGGTGCCCGATCGCCGAGGAGTGCACGCGGATCTGATGGGTGCGTCCGGTTTCCAGGTGGATCCGCAACAGGCTGGCCGCGCGCATCGCCTCCAGCGTGGAGTAGTGCGTGATGGACTCGCGGCCTCCGGCCACCACCGCCCACTTGTAGTCGTGCCGTGGGTGCCTCCCGATCGGGGCGTCGATCGTGCCGGCCGAGGGGTCGGGGTGTCCCTGCACGACGGCGTGGTAGATCTTGGTCACGGTGCGCTCCTTGAACGCCCGCTTCAGCGCCGTGTAGGCACGCTCGCTCTTGGCCACCATCATCAGCCCGGAGGTGCCCACGTCGAGGCGGTGCACCACGCCCTGGCGTTCGGCTGCCCCGGAGGTGGAGACCCGGTACCCGGCGGCCATCAGCGCTCCCACCACCGTGGGGCCGTCCCAGCCGGGGCTCGGGTGGGCGGCCACGCCCACCGGCTTGTCCACCACCACGATGTCGTCGTCGTCGTGGCGGATCACCATGCCCGGGACCGGCTCGGGTGGAGCCGGGGCCGCGTCAGGGGGCGCCTCGGGCAACCGGAGTTCCAGCCACGCCCCGGACCGGAGCCGGTCGGACTTGCCGACGACGTCCCCGTCCATGGTCACCGCGCCGGCGCCGAGCAACTCGGCGGCCTTCGTGCGGCTCAGCCCGAGGAGGCGGCCCAGCGCGGCATCGGCACGCTGGCCCTCGAGTCCCTCGGGCACCGGTAGGGCGCGGTGGTCAGCCATGGTCTTCCTGCGGGGCGGAGGAGACCGCAGGGGTGCCCGCGGAGTCGTGCTCACGGAGTCCGTCCAGCCCCACCCCGCGGATCAGTAGGATCGCGATCATCGGAGCGGCTACCACGATCGCGATGTCGGCGACGTTGCCGATCACCAGACCCGCGTAGTTGAGAAAGTCCACCACGTGCCCCTGGGCGAAACCGGGGTCGCGGAAGAGACGGTCGGCCAGGTTGCCCAGGTTTCCCCCCAGCAGCAGCCCGAGTCCGATCGCCCACGCCCGGGAGCGCAACCGGGGCGCTGCGACCAGGATCACCACCGTGACGACGGTGGCGGCGACGGTGAACACCCAGGTCAGTCCGGTGGCCAGGGAGAAGGCCGCACCGGGGTTGAACACCAGTTGCAGGCCGAACCAATCCCCCAGCACCGGGTGGTACGCGCCGGGTTCCAGGGTTGCCAGCACCACGATCTTCGTGGCCTGGTCCACACCGAGCACTGCCAGGGTCAGGACCACCAGGTAGGCCAGCGCCCGGGACCGGGAGGCGGGTGCGGCGCGGTTCCCGCCGGTACCGCTACTCGAGGACTCGCTCACCGATCACGGACGGCGCAGGTCGTTCTCCGAACTCCCGCCGCCATAGCCGCTCAGGCCGGAACCACGGCCCTCGACGTCGCTGAGCAGCCCTTCCAGATAGCTCTTCAGCCGGGTGCGGTAATCACGTTCGAAGACCCGGAGTTCGTCGATCTTGCGCTCCAGTAGGGAGCGCTCGCCCTCGAGCTGGTTCAGGGTGCGAGTACGCTTCTCCTCGGCCTCGTTGACGATCTGCTCGCCCTCGGTGCGGGCTTCGGTCAGGATCCGGTCCGCCTCGGCCTTGCCGTTGGCGACGTACTCGTCGTGCAGGCGCTGCGCCAGCTGCAGCATGCCGGTGGCCGACTCGGGTTCGCCGGTCTGCGCGGCGGCAATGCCGGCGGCCGGGGTCGCATCGGCTGCGCTCGGCTGGGACGGCTCCGGCTCCGGCTCCACCGGGGATGCCGCGGACGGCTCGGCCGGTGAAGGTTCTTCGGGGGCCTGTTCGGTCGAGTGCGCAGCCGCCACTACGCCGAGGTTGGCGGTCTCGTCGGCCGGGGTGCCGGCGCTGAGTTCTGCGATGCGTGCCTCGGCAGCCTCGAGTTTGGCCTTGAGTTCCTCGTTCTCGCCGGAGACCACCCGCAAGGTAGCCACGACCTCGTCGAGGAAGTCATCGACCTCATCCTGGTCGTACCCCTCGCGGAACTTCGTCGGTTGGAATTTCTTGTTGAGGACGTCGTCCGCAGTCAGCAGTGCCATTTTCAGCTACCTCGGATTGTTGATCGGGTGGCGGATGCCACCTACTTGTACGTTAGCGGAGTTCCGCCCGTGCCCTGCTACAGGATACGCCCGACTACAGCGTATGCGGCTGAATAATCCCGAGGAGCAGGGAACAGGCAATGAACACCAGGATGAAGCCCAAATCTAGGGCAACGGCGCCGATTCGCAACGGCGGAATGATCCTGCGGACCGCTCGCAGCGGCGGATCGGTGACGGTGAAGGTGAGTTCAGCCACAACCAAGGTCACGCCCTGGGGCTTCCAGTCCCGGGCGAATTGCTGCACCCAGTTGAACACGAGCCGGACCAGCAGCAGGACCACGTAGAGCAGTACAGCCAGATACAGAACGCTCAGGACGACGGACACTCAAGACCTAACTCTGGTTGAAGAACCTTGCCTGAGCAGTCTCCGGCTCCCGCTCCTCGTTGGCAATCTCCACCGTGGCAGGTGAGAGCAGGAACACCTTGTTGGTGACCCGCTCGATAGCGCCGCGCAGCCCGAACACCAGGCCGGCGGAGAAATCCACCAGGCGCTTGGCCTCGGCGTCGGTCATGTCGGTGAGGTTCATGATCACCGGGGTTCCGGAGCGGAACGCCTCGCCGATGGTCTTGGCATCGTTGTAGGTGCGGGGGTGCACCGTCGTGATCCGCCGCAGACTGCCCGAGTCCCTGTGCGACGCGGCGCGGCTGATCGGGGTCACTTCTGCCGGAGGGGTCTGCTCACCCGGCTCCTCGTCGTCGTAGTCCACGTAGTCCTCGTGCTCCTCGGCCTCCGGCTCGGACAGCCCGAGCCAGAGCATCGACTTGCGCAGCGTTCCGGCCATGGGTGCTCCTCGTTCCCTCGCCCACAGCGTGCGCTGTGAGGATGCGTTCTGTTGGTTCCGACGCTAGACCAGCAGCGAACCGCGTCAGGGCAGGTCACCGCGGCGTGTCGCGGCCGCCGAGCGCAACCAGTCCGGCAAACCGGCCGGTTCGGCCGTCCCGACGGTAGGAGTAGAACCGGCGGTCCTCATAGGTGCACAGGCCCACGTCGTCGATGTGGGGCACCCTGGCCCGGCGGAGCACAGCGGCCACTCCGGCGGCGAGATCGATCGAGGGGGTGCCCCAGCTCGTGGTGCCGCCGAGTGCGGGGTCGACCGCCTCGGCGTCCGCGCGCAGGTCGGCGGGAACCTCGTAGCACCGGCCGCAGATCGCCGGACCGATGACGGCGTGGGAGGCGCCGGCACCCCGGGCCTGCATCGCAGCGAGTGCGTTCTGCACCACCCCGGCCAGGAGACCCCGGCGCCCGGCGTGCACCGCGGCGACCAGGCCCGGCCCGGCCAGCAGCACCGGAACGCAATCCGCTACCAGGACCCCGACGCCGCTGCCCGTCCCCAGCAGCGCGTCACCGGTGCCGTCGGTACAGCCCGGCTCGAGCACGTCGGTGCCGTGGACCTGCCGGGCGTAGGCGACCGGCCCGCCGAGGAGCTCGGCGGCGATGGCCCTGTTGGTCCGCACATGGTCCGGGTCGTCGCCGGCCGCGCCCCCGAGGTTCAGCGCCTGGAACGGCGGCGCGCTGACACCGCCGGCGCGGGTGGTGAACAGTCCGCGCGCACCCGGGCCGAGGTCGACCCGGATCACGGTGTCGGCGTCAGCGCCGTCGGCCCTACTTGAGGAACTCGGGCACATCCAGATCGTCGTCCCGCCGCCGGCGGGGCGCCTCGTCGAAGATGCGCGGGACCTCAAGCCCCTGGGTCGGGGGGCCCGCGGGGCTCTGCGCCGAAGGGGCTTTCGGTGCGCCGTTGGTGTGCGCCGCCACCGGGACGCGCCCGGCGGTTGCGGGTTCGTCGGCGTCGATCACGGTGGGTACCGCACGCTCGGCCGGCGCCACGGGCTCCGGGGTCCGCTCCACCTTGGGCTCCGGGTGCGCAATCGACCTGCTCCCGTCCGTCGGGGTCGGGCTGCCGCCGTCGAATCCTGCCGCGATCACGGTGACCCGCACCTCGTCGCCGAGGGCGTCGTCGATGACGGCGCCGAAGATGATGTTCGCCTCGGGGTGGGCAGCCTCCTGGACCAACCGGGCCGCCTCGTGGATCTCGAACAGGCCCAGGTCGGAGCCGCCCTGGATCGACAACAACACCCCGTGGGCGCCATCGATGCTGGCTTCCAGCAGTGGCGAGGAGATCGCCAGTTCCGAGGCCTGCACGGCACGGTCGTCGCCACGCGAGGAGCCGATCCCCATCAGGGCGCTGCCTGCTCCCTGCATCACCGACTTCACGTCCGCGAAGTCCAGGTTGATCAGACCCGGGGTGGTGATCAGGTCGGTGATCCCCTGCACACCCGAGAGCAGCACCTGGTCCGCGCTCCGGAAGGCATCCAGGACCGAGACCCCGCGGTCGGAGATGGACAGCAACCGGTCGTTCGGGATCACGATGAGGGTGTCCACCTCATTGCGCAGGGCCTCGATGCCGGCGTCGGCCTGCACTCCGCGCCGCCGGCCCTCGAAGGTGAACGGGCGGGTCACCACCCCGATCGTGAGCGCGCCCAGGGACCGGGCGATCTTCGCGACCACGGGCGCGCCACCGGTCCCGGTGCCTCCGCCCTCGCCGGCGGTGACGAAGACCATGTCGGCCCCGCGCAGCACCTCCTCGATCTCCTCGGTGTGATCCTCAGCGGCTTTCTTGCCCACCTCGGGATCGGCTCCTGCCCCAAGCCCGCGGGTCAGGTCACGGCCGACGTCGAGTTTGACGTCGGCATCGCTCATCAGCAGTGCCTGGGCGTCGGTATTGACGGCGACGAACTCCACGCCTTTCAATCCGACCTCGATCATCCGGTTGACGGCGTTGACTCCACCACCGCCGATACCCACTACCTTGATGACCGCTAGATAGTTCTGCGGTGCCGCCACGTCACTTCCCTCTCGTCAAACCCTCAACCTCTACTTAAGGTTTAGAGTTATGTCATTTCCTCACAGCGATGACGCTATGTCCGCCGCACCCCGGCGGCAACGACCTAGCGGGGCGTGTCGGCCTTGAGATTCTGCTCAGCCCCGGGTGATGGGGTTACGTGGCGCCGACACGTCGTACACCTCGGCCGGTACCTGACGCAGCGTCGTGAGGACGGCTGCCTTCAGTTCGTTCTCCTCCGCACTCCCCCACACCACCACCGCGCCGTCGGTGAGTTCGAGTTCGACCTGGTCCGGGCTGGCCGCGCCGGCGGCGGTGACCTGATCGAACAACTCCGGTGGCAGGGCGCCCAGCACCGTGACCGCGGCCTCCAGTGAGGCCGCGGAGGTCTCGGTGCCGACCTCCACCTCCACCAGCGGGAGGTCCTCGCGCGGCTCAGGCGTCACCTGCAGATTGACCGCATCACCGTCGAGCACCAGGTACTCCCCCTCGTCGGGCACCGTCGCAACGGGCGTGCGCGGTGTGATCTGGACCTGCACACCGTGTGGCCACTCGCGCACCAGATCGGCCGAGAGCACGCCGGTCACCTCCTCGACCTCCCGGGCAAGTGCCGTGGTATCCAGCCGGACCAGCGGCTGCCCGTCGTGTGCGGCCAGCAGGTCGTGGATCTGCTCGACCTCGACCAGGTCGGAGGCGCCGGTGATCCGTACCTCCTGCGCGCGCAGCGCCAGCACCGGGGAGAACAGCACCAGGTAGACCACCGCGGCCACCGCCAGCACCGCTGCGGCCACGATCGCGATGGTGCGCCACCGCAGCCGCCGGAGCGCCCGGCGGCGTTCGGCCAGCCGGGCACCGAACTGGGTGGAGATCCGGCGCTGTGGTGCGCCCGAGTCGGCCTCGGCCGCCACCGGCCTGCCGGGGCGTCGCAGCGGCGTCCCGCCCGGGGGGCGCGGGCTCACCGGCGCCCTCACCGTCGCCCCAGTTCGGCGAGGATCAGCTCCGGGAGCGCGGTGACGTCCCCGGCGCCGATCGTGACCACCAGATCACCGGGCGCGGCCCGAGCGGCCGCTGCGGCGGCCAGGGCGGCGAAGTCCTCGATCACCTCGGCCCCGTCGAGGTGATCGGCGATCAGCGCCGAAGTCACCCCGGGCAACGGCTCCTCCCGGGCCGGGTAGATCGGGGCCAGCAACACATGGTCCGCCGTGCGCAGGACCCGGGCGAACTCTTCGGCGAAGTCCCGGGTGCGGGAGTACAGATGCGGCTGGAAGACGGCGATCACACGCCCTCCGGCAGCCGCGCGTCGTGCGGTGGCCACCGCTGCGGCGACCTTGGTGGGGTTGTGGGCGTAGTCGTCCACCACCCGCACCCCGGCCACCGTGCCCCGCAACTCGAACCGGCGCGCGGTCCCGGTGAATGAGCCCAGGGCGGCGGCCATCTGGGCGGGGTCCACGCCCAGTTCCACACCGGCACACCACGCGGCGGCGGCGTTGGCCAGGTTGTGCTCGCCGGGCACGGCCACGTCCAGTTCCACCGCGCCGAGCGCGCTGGTCAGGCGCGCGCCGGATTGTCCCGGGGCGAGGTGGGTGATGTCGATGCGCACGTCCGCGTCGGTGCTGACGCCGTAGGTCTGCACCCGGGTTCCCCGCTCCCTCAGGGCGGCGGCAAAGCCCGTCGCGCCGGGGTCGTCGGCGCAGGTGATCACCAGCCCCCCCGGCTGCACCCGCGCGGCGAACTCCAGAAAAGCCCCGGCATAGGCCTGCGCCGTGCGGTAGTGGTCCAAATGGTCGGCCTCGATATTCGTCACGATCGCTACCCGGGGCGAGTAGTTGACGAAGGAACCGTCGGACTCATCAGCCTCGGCCACGAAGACAGTGCCCTCGCCCTGGTACGCGCCGGTGTCCATGGAGACCACGCGCCCCCCGATCGCGAAGGAGGGGTCCAGCCCGGCAGCGCGCAGGGCGACGGCGAGCATCGCCGAGGTGGTGGTCTTGCCGTGGCTGCCCGCCACGGCCACGAAGTCCTTGCCGCGGGCGGCCAGTGCCAATGCCTGGGACCGGTGCAGGATCGGCACGCCCCGGTCCCGAGCGGCGCGCACCTCGGGGTTGTCGGGGCCGATCGCGCTGGAGATCACCACGGCGTCCTGCGGGCCCAACTCCGCCACGTGCTCGGCGGCGTGGCCCACGTGCACCCGGGCACCCAGGCCCCCGAGCCTGGCCAGAGCGGGCGAGTCGGCCCGGTCCGAGCCGCTGACCTGATAGCCCTGACGCACCAGCAACTCGGCGATCACCGACATCCCGGCACCCCCGATGGCGATGAAATGCATCCTCATCCGCGCTGCTCCAGCACCGTGGTCACCATCCGGGCCAGCCGGTCGGTGCCATCGGTGATGCCCGCCCGGAACGCGGCGCTACGCAGCCCGGCCAGTTCCTCGTCCCCGCGCATCAGCGGCAGCACGTGCTCAGCCAGCCACCCCCCGGTCAAGTCCTCGTCCGCGACCATCAGGGCGCCTCCGGCAGTCACCACCGGTCCGGCGTTCAGCGCCTGCTCCCCGTTGCCGATCGGGAGCGGGACGTAGACCGCGGGAATGCCCAGTGCGGTCAGTTCGCTGACGGTCCCCGCACCGGCGCGTGCGATCACCAGATCCGCGCAGGCCAGGGCGTGCTCCATCTCCATCAGGTACTCGCGCACGTGATAGTGATGGGACTGCGCCATGTCGGCGGTGGCCTGGTGGACCGGATCCGCTTTGCCCCGGCCGGTCAGGTGCAACACCTGCGCGCCGGCCTCGATCAGGTCCGGGCCGATCTCGGGAAGCACCTGGTTCAACCGGGCCGCGCCCAGGGATCCGCCGGTCACCAGCACCGTGCGACGGTCCGGATCCAGGCCCAGGGCCCGGGCACCGGCGCGCGCGGTGGCATCGGCATCCTGCTCACGCCGTCGGATCAGGTCGGCGATGCTCGCCCGCAGCGGCAGGCCCACGAGTTCGCCCCCGCGCAACGCGGTGCCGGGAAAGGTAATACCCACCGCGGCTGCGTACCGCGCACCCAGCCTGTTCGCCAGCCCGGGGCGGGCGTTCTGCTCGTGCACCACGATCGGGACCCCGGCCCGCCGCGCCGCCAGGTACGCCGGTGCGGAGACGTACCCACCGAATCCGACCACCAGGTCAGCCCCGGACACCACCGAGGTGGCGGCGGCCATCGCCCGGCGCCAGCGGCCCGGCAGCGTGAGCCACTCGGCACTGGGGCGACGCGGCAACGGCACCTTCTCGATCGTGACCAGGTCCAGCCCGGCGGCGGGCACCAGGTCGGCCTCCAGCCCGGCCGCGGTGCCCAGCACCTTCAGTTGCACCCCGGGCAACTCCGCGGGCAGGCGTTCGGCCAGCGCCAGCAACGGGTTCACGTGCCCGGCCGTGCCACCCCCTGCCAGCACGATCACCGGAGCGCTCACGAGGACCGCCGGGACCGCGGAGCCACGACCGCCAGGTGGGCACGCAGGGAACTGCGCCGCGCCGCCAGCGCGGCTCTGGCACCGGGCTCGTTGCGGGCGAAGGCCAGCACGATCCCGAGCGCAGCCATCGTGGTGACCAGGGCCGAACCGCCGGCGCTGACCAGCGGCAACGGCAACCCGATCACCGGCAGCACCCCGATCACCACGCCGATGTTGATCAGTGCCTGGCCCAGGATCCAGGTCCCGATGGCGGCGGTGGAGATCTTCACGAACCGGTCCGGGTGGCGCCGGACCACCCGGGTCAACCCGACGGCGAGCGCGGTGAACAGCACCAGCACCAGCAGCGCGCCCAGCAGACCGAGTTCCTCGCCGATGATGGCGAAGATGAAGTCGTTGTGGGCCTCGGGCAGCCACAGCCACTTCGAGCGGGACTCCCCCAGCCCCACCCCGCTCAGCCCGCCGGTGCCCAGGCCCTGCAGGGCACGGCGGGGCTGCAGGCCCAGCCCCATCGGGTCGACGTCGCCCATCCCGAACAGCATCGCGATACGATCGCGCCGGTTGCTCGAGGGGATCACCAGGAAGGCCGCCGCCGCACTCCCGGCCATCGCCGCCAGGGTGAACATCGACAGCGGCACCCCGGCCACCCAGAGTGCCCCGGCTACCAGCAGCATGATCACCAGCGCGGTGCCCAAGTCGTGGGTGTACAGCACCATGGCCAGAATCCCGGTGGCCACGAACACCGCTGGGAAGAGGACGTGGTACCAGTGCCGCAGCAGGCGGCCCTTGGCGGCCAACACCGCCCCGAGCCAGACGGCCAGGCCGAGTTTGCCGAACTCCGCAGGCTGGAAGTTCTGCCCGGCGATCACCACCCAGCCGGCGTTCCCGCCGGCCGCGACCTGCAGACCGGGGATGAACACCAGCGCCTGCATCAGTGCGGCCAGAGCCATTCCGGGCCAGGCCAGCCGGCGGATCCAGGACACCGACAGCCGAGAGATCCCCCAGGCCACCGGCAGCGCGAGCAGGGCGAACCTGGCCTGGTTGAGAAAGGTGGTGAACGGGGTGCCGGAGGACTGCAGCGACAACACCGACGAACTGGACAGCACCATGACGAGCCCGAGCAGCAACAGCAGTAGCGCCGAACCGCCGACCAGGTAGTAACTGGTCACCGGGGAGTCCCAAGCCGCCGCCACGGTGGTCTGCCGGGCGGTCCGTCTCTCGGCCTTGGACTCGGCCGTCTTGGACCTGGCCGTACCGGGCACGGACCTGGCCGGCTTCCGCGACGTGCGCTTCGCCGTCGTCTGCGGGTCGGCCGGGCGCGCGCGCACCGCCGGGCGTCGGGTCGGGGTCGTGGTCACCGGGGCGTCCCCAGTCCTGTGACCGCATCGATGAACGCCTCGCCGCGGGCCGCGTAGGAGTCGAACTGATCCTGGGAGGCACACGCAGGGGCGAGCAGCACGACATCGCCCTGGCGGGCCAGATCGGCGGCATGTCGGACGGCACGGTGCATAGGTTCAGTCTCACCAGCGGGCACCACGACTCGCGGGAGGTGCGGCGCGTGTCGGTCGAGTGCGGCAACGATCGGGGCCGGATCGGTGCCGATGACGACGACGGCGCGCAGCCGGTCTGCGCTGCCGGCGACCAGGGGACCGAGGTCGGCGTCCTTGGCCAACCCACCGGCGATCCAGATCCCGCGCCCGGGCGGCAGCGCACTGAGCGATGCGGCCGCGGCGTCGGGGTTGGTGGCCTTGGAGTCGTTGACGTAGCGAACGCCCGCGTGGCTGCCAACCTCCTGGATGCGGTGCGCACCGGGCGCCAGCGCGCGCAGGCCCGCGCTGATGTGCTCCGGGGCGACGTCGGCGGCCAGCGCGAGGGCCGCGGCGGCCAGCGCGTTGGCGACCAGGTGACCCGGTACCGGCGGGCCGCCGAGGTGGGCCAGGTCGGCCAGGGTGGCCAGTTCCTGGGCGTGGGTGCGCCGGCCCGGGGTGAACGCCCGGTCGGCGAGCACGTCCTCGACCAGCCCGAGCTGACCCAGGGCCGGCACGTTCAGGGTGAACCCCACCGCGCGGGCGCCTTCGGCGACGTCGGCTGCGGCCACCATGTCCCGGGTGGCGTCGTCGTGTGCGTTGTAGATGCAGGCGGCGGTGGTGCGCTGGTAGATCCGGGCCTTGTCCGCGGCATAGTTCTGCGGGCTGCCGTGCCAGTCCAGGTGGTCCGCGGACAGGTTCAGGCACGCACTGGCCAGCGGCGCGAGGGTGTGGGTGTAGTGCAACTGGAAACTCGACAGTTCCACCGCCAGGGCGTCCAGGGTGGTCCCGGCGGCGCGGGCACCGAGCACCGTGGTCACGATCGGGTCACCCACGTTCCCCACCGCCGGGGCGTTGCGTCCTGCGGCGGCCAGCATCGAGGCGAGCATGCTCACCGTGGTGGTCTTGCCGTTCGTTCCGGTCAGCGCCAACCACGGCACCCCCGGCGGGCACAACCGCCAGGCCAGCTCGACCTCGCTCCAGACCGGCACCCCCCTCTGCTCGGCCGTCTGCAGCAGGGGGTTGTGCGGTGGCAGTCCCGGGGAGGCGATCAGCACCTCCGGCTTCTCCTCCAGGGCCCGCTGGGCCAGCCCGGGCCAGTCCTGCCCGGTGAACACCATCACCCCGGCGGGCAGTGGTGCGGCGCCGGCCACCTCCGGACGGGAATCGACCGCGCTGACCCGGGCTCCGACGTCGTGCAGTGCCTGCACGGACGCAACGCCGCTGATCCCCAGCCCGGCCACCAGGACGCGCGCACCGGAGAGCTCGGCAGCCTCCATCGCTATCCGACGACCCACTCGGCGTAGAAGATGCCCAGACCCACACAGACGAACAGTGCCGCGATGATCCAGAACCGGATCACGATCGTCACCTCACCCCAACCCATGAGTTCGAAGTGGTGGTGCAGCGGGGCCATCTTGAACACACGTTTACCGGTGAGTTTGAACCAGCCGATCTGGATCACGTCCGACATCACGATCAGCACGAAGAGCCCACCGATGATCGCGGCCAGCACCTCGGTGCGGGTCAGGATGGACAGCCCGGCCAGCGCACCGCCCAGGGCGAGGGATCCGGTGTCGCCCATGAAGATCTTCGCCGGTGAGGCGTTCCACCATAGGAACCCGAAGCAGGCCCCCACGATGGCGGCGGCGATGATGGACAGGTCGCGCGGGTCGCGGACCTCATAACACCGCGACGCCACCTGGGAGAGCACCTGGCAGCTCTGGTTGGACTGCCAGACCGCCACCACCACGTAGGCACCGAAGACCAGCATCGACACACCGGTGGCCAGTCCGTCCAGACCGTCGGTGAGGTTGACCGCGTTCGACCAGGCGGTGATGAGGAAGTTGGCCCACAGCACGAACAGGATCAGTCCCACCCCCGCGCCCAGGAAGGCCAGGTCCAGGGCCGAGATGTCGCGGGTGAAGGAGATCTCGGTGGAGGCCGGGGTGCGGTACCGCTCGTTCGGGAACTGCAGGACCAGGACCGCGAACGTGACACCGATGGCGCCCTGGCCGATCATCTTCCACAGCGGGCTCAGCCCGAGGGAGCGCTGCCGGCTGATCTTGGTGAAGTCGTCGGCGAAGCCGATCACGCCCAGACCGACCATGAGGAACAACAGCAGCAGACCGGAGACATTCGGCGGACGGCCCGCCACCAGGTTCGCCACCGCGTAGCCGATCACCGTGGCTGCGATGATCACCACCCCGCCCATGGTGGGCGTGCCACGCTTGGTGAAGTGCGCGGTGGGGCCGTCCTGCCGGATGAACTGGCCGTATTCGCGCTTGACGAGGAACCGGATGAACAGCGGTGTGCCCAGCAGGGACACCAGCATCGCCACGGCACCCGCGGACAGGACGGCGATCATCGGGCTCGTTCCAACGCCTCGACCACCCGCCACAACTGCTCTCCGTTGGATGCCTTGACCAGCATCACGTCCCCGGAGCGCAGGTACCGGCGCAGCATGGCCACCGCCTCCGAGACCCCACTGGCCCGCTGCACCTCGCGCCGGTGCATCCCGGCCGCCAGCGCTCCGGTGGCCAGCGGGCGGGCCTCCTCCGCCACGGCGATCAGGCGGTCCACTCCCACCTGCACGGCGAAGGCACCGACTGCTTCGTGCTCGGCGGCCGAGTCCGGTCCGAGTTCGCGCATCGGGCCCAGCACCGCCACCGCCCGGCCCCCGGACCCGGCCGCCATCTGGCTCAGGGAGCGCAACGCCGCCCGCATCGAGTCCGGGTTCGCGTTATAGGCGTCGTCGATGATCGTGACCCCGGCGTCGCTGCGTTGCACGTGCATCCGGTGCGGACTGCGGGCGGACGCCGAACCGAGCGCGGTCGCGATCTGCTCCGCGTCTACTCCGAGTTCGTACGCCACCGCTGCCGCGGCCAGGGCGTTGGAGACCTGATGGAGGCCGTACAGAGTCAGTTGCACCGGGTGTGCCTGCCCGTGCAGGTGCAGCGTGAAGCGCGCCCGCCCCTGATCATCGGTGCCGATCTGCTCGGCGCGGACCTGCGCATCACCTCCGGTGCCGAAGAACACGGTCCTGCGCCCGGCCGCGTCAGGTGCCATCGCGGCCACCCGCGCGTCGTCGGCGTTCAGGACCGCCACGCCGTCGGCTCGCATGTTCTGCACGAGTTCGGCCTTGGCCCGGGCGACCGCCCCGATATCGCCGAAACCATCAAGGTGAGCCCGGCCGACGGCGAGCACCACCGCGATGTCCGGTGCTGCGATCGAGGTCAGGTAGGTCAGGTTCCCCGGTGCATCGGCCCCCATCTCCAGCACCAGCGCGGCGGTGTTCTCCGTGGCGCGCAGCACCGTCAGGGGCAGGCCGATCTCATTGTTGTAGGAGCCCACCGGGGCGATCACCTCACCACAGGTCTCCAGCACCGCCGCGAGCAGGTCCTTGGTGGAGGTCTTGCCCACCGAGCCCGTCACGCCCACCACGACCGGCGGCCGGGCGTTCTTCCGCAGCCGGGACAGCACCGCGGCGGCCAGGTCTCCCAGTGCCCTGGTGGTGTCGGCCACCACGATCTGGGCCAGCGGGGCCCGCGGCACCTCCCTGCTCACCAGGGCGGCCACCGCACCGGCCTCGGCCGCGGCGCCCAGGTAGTCGTGGCCGTCCACTCGGGCACCGCCCACCGCGACGAACAGGTCCCCCGGTCCCACCCGCCGGGAGTCGGTGACGACCCCACCGCTGACCGTGGCACCCTCATGCCCCGGGACGGTGCCGTCCACGGCGGCAGCGATCTGGGCGATCGTCAGGTCGATCATGAGGCGGTCGGGTGCTGCACTCGTTCGGCCATCGCCTTGCGCACCTCCTGTCGGTCATCGAGGTGGTGGTCCACGCCCGCGATCTCCTGCCAGGTCTCATGTCCGCGCCCGGCTACCAGAACCGTATCCGTATCGGCGGCGAATCTGATGACACGGGCGATCGCGGCCTGTCGCGGCGCCACCTCGTACAGGTCCACCTGCCGGCCCTCCTGCTGCTCCGTGGCCAGTGCGCGCACCGCTCCGGCCATCACCTCGGCCCGGATGCCCGCCGGGTCCTCATCGTGCGGATCATCATCGGTGATCACCACCACATCGGCACCCTGCACCGCCGCCGCGCCCATCGACGCGCGCTTGCCGCGGTCGCGGTCTCCGGTGGCACCGAAGATCACGAAGAGGCGCCCCTGCGTCCCCTGTCGCACCGCGGCCAGTGCCTGCTGGATCGCCTCGGTATTGTGCGCGAAGTCCACCAGCACCCGGGGGGCGGTGGCCACCAGTTCCATCCGACCGGGGACCACGGCGGTCAACCCCTCCGGCAGCGCGGCGGTGATCTGCTCCGGGCTCGCCCCCACCTGCAGGGCCATCACCAACGCCACGGCCGCATTGGCCACGTTGAACGTCCCCGGTAGGGCCACGGTGGTGCTCAGTTCCACACCGTCGGCGCTGCTCAGCGTGATCGGAGTGCCCGCGGGTCCCGGCGCGCCGGCGCTGACCTGCCAGTGGGCCGGCGCCCGGGTGGCCGAGACCGTGACGACATCGATCTCGGCCCGGGCGGCCAGTCGTCGTCCCCACTCGTCGTCGACCAGCACCACGCCGCGCCGCGCACGGCCCGGGGTGAACAGCGCAGCCTTCGCGGCGAAGTAGGACTCCATGTCGCCATGGAAGTCCAAGTGGTCCTGGGTCAGGTTGGTGAAGCCGGCCACCTCGTAGACGACTCCGTCCACCCGGTGCAGTTCCAGGGCGTGCGAGGAGACCTCCATCACCACGTCGTCCACCCGGGAACGCACCATCTGCGCCAGCAGTTGGTGCAGCGCGGGGGCCTCCGGGGTGGTCAACCGGGCGGGAGTGCGCTCGGCGCCGATCTTGAGTTCCACCGTCCCGATCAGGCCGGTGCTGCGACCCAGCGCAGCCAGGATGTGCTCGAGGAAGTAGGTGGTGGTGGTCTTGCCGTTGGTCCCGGTCACCGCGTAGGTGCCCAACCGCCGGGAGGGATGCCCGTAGATCCATGAGGCCACCTGGCCCAGGACCGCGCGCGGATCCTGGGCCACCAGCACCGGCACGGCGATCTCCTGCCCGGTGAGCAGGTCCGCTCCCGCGGCGTCGGTGAGCACACCCACCGCGCCGCCGGCCACCGCGGCGGCAGCGAAGCGCGCACCGTGAGCCCGCGCACCCGGGAGCGCAGCGAACAGCTCACCCGGACCGGTGAGCCGGTTGTCCAGGCTGACGCCGGTGACGGCGACCTCGAGGCCGGAGCCATCCTCCGGCCGGCCGCGCGCGGTCAGGCCGAAGGCCGCGGCTAGTCCGGCGAGGGTCCGCCGGGGCGGCTCAGCAGATGCAACGTTCATGCTCCTAGTATCGATGCCTCAGGAGTCTTCTGGTCGCAACGGGTACAGGTCGGGCTCCTCGGTGGAGGGCGCCACGCCCAGGTGCTGCAGGCTGAACTCGGTCACGTCGTGGAAGACCGGGGCTGCCACGAGCGAACCGTAGATCCCGGAGGGTTGGGCAACCACCACACCGACGGCGATCTCCGGCGCCTCGGCCGGTGCCACGCCCACGAAGGAGGCCACCCGGTGGCTCAGCCCGCCCCGTCCATCGGAGGTCTCGGCGGTACCGGTCTTGCCCGCCACCCGGTACCCGTCGATGGCCGCCCGCACCCCGGTGCCGCCCTCGTGCACGGTGGACTCCAGCATCCGGATCATCTGCTCGCTGCTCTCCGGGGAGACCACCTGCACCGGCTCCTCGTCCTGGAGTTCCTCGTACGCCCCCTCACACGTGTAGCCCTCGATGATCCGCGGCGGGATCGCCATCCCCTGATTGGCGATGGTGGCGAACACCTGGGTGTTGGCCACCAGGTTCACGTTCACGCTCTGGCCGAACATCGTCACGTACTGGGTGCGGCCGTCCCAGTCCGAGTAGTGGTGCAGGATGCCGGCGGTCTCACCGGGAAGGCCCATCCCGGTTCGCTCACCCCATCCCATGTTCCGCATGTACTCGAACCGCGTCTGGTTCGACATCTCCGACCCGATCAGCACCGTGGAGGTGTTCGCCGACTCCGCCAGCACCCCGGTGGTGGTCAGCACCTGGTCAGGGTGCTCGGTGTGGTCGGTGAAGGTCTGACCGTTGGGCATGGTGTGCCGGTAGGGGTTCTCGATCGGCGAGGTCGGAGTGACCACTCCTTCCTCCAGCGCCGACAGCACGGTGAGGACCTTGCCGGTCGAACCGGGGTCGTAGGCATTCTGCACCGAACGGGCACCGCGGCTGTCCTCGGGGGTGTCCATCGGGGAGTTGGGGTCCACCGCGTGGGAGTCGGCCAGCGCCAGGATGCGCCCGGTGCCCACCTCGACCACCACGACCGCACCCCAGGCGGCACTCCAGGTGTCCACCGATTCGTCGATCACCTGCTGGGCATGCCATTGCAGATCGGTGTCGATGGTCAGGTGGACATCACAGCCCGGGACCGCCGGGGTGGAGGACTGCGCGCCGGTGGGGATCACCTGCCCGCGGGCCCCGATCTCCACCTCGCTGGAACCCGGGGTGCCCAGCAGCCGGGAGTTGAGGGTCGACTCGATCCCGGCGGCGCCATCGCCCTCGTCGTTGACCCAGCCGAGAATGTTCCCGGCCGTGTTCCCGGCCGGGTAGACGCGCTGGCTGGTGCGCTCGGCGGTAATGCCGTTCACCCCGAGGCTGGCGATCGCCTGCCAGGTTTCCGGTGTGGCATTGCGCAGGAGTCGGTGGTAGCCGTTGTCCCCGACCAGTTCCGCTCCGAGTTCGGCACGGTCGCGATCCAGCAACGGGGCCAGCACCCTCGCCGCCGCCGCGGCACCACGGCTGACGATCTCACCGTCCTCATCGCGGAGCACGAAGGACGGGATCTGGCGCAGATCGGCGACGATGTCGAAGGTGTCGGCGCTGGTGGCCAGCACCGTGCCGTGGGCATCGACCACGTCTCCGCGCGGTGCCGGAATGATCTGGGTGTGGGTGCGCTCCTCCCGGGCGGTCTGGGCCAGGGCGGGCCCGGCGATCACCTGGATGTAGACCAGCCGGACACCGAACAGCAGCACCACGATCAGGATCGCGGCGAGGATGATGTTCTGTCGGCGCACCGGTGCCCCGACACCGGTCATCGGCGTCGGCCCGGCCATCAGTCCGAACCGACCAGCTCAGCCGCCGGGCCGGCGATCGCGCCATCCTCGAGCCGCAGGTAACTGGTCCCTTCGCCCCGCTCCATCCCCAGTTCGGCCGCCGCCGCGGCCAACGCTGCCGGGGCTCCGCGCCGCTCCACCTGCTGGGTGAGGAACTGCTGGTGCTCGGACAACTGGGCCAGTTCGATGCGCTGCTCCCGCATCTCGTACGCGGTCGCAGCCATCGCGGTGTTGAGCAGCAGCGCCCCGAGCATCGCGCCAACCAGGATAGTCAGGCACAGCGCCACGAACGGCACGAGACTGCGCTGGTGTGCGGGCGCCCGCACGATCTGGAGCCGGGGGCGGCGGGTGGTCACCGCCGGCCGGGCCACCGGGGCCCGCTGCGGAACTGCGCTCATGCTGGACCCTCCTGCAGATGCTTCGGCGTGGGGCGGAGCCGTTCGACGGCGCGCAGTCGTACCGAGGCCGAGCGCGGGTTGGCACGCTGTTCGGCGTCGCCGGCCGCCTCGGAGCCGCGGGTGAGAGAGCGTAGATAGGGCTCATGCCCGGGCAGTTCGGTGGGCAGATCCACGGGCGTGGAGGAGGTCAACCCGGGCCGGAAGGCGTTCTTGACCATCCGATCCTCCAGGGAGTGATAGGACAGCACCACCATCCGACCGCCCACCGCCAGCGTCTGCAGCGCACCGGGCAGCGCGGCCCGCAGCACCTCGAGTTCGGCGTTCACCGCGATCCGCAACGCCTGGAAGGTCCGCTTTGCGGGGTTGCCACCGGTGCGCCGGGCGGCCTGGGGAATGTTCTCGCGGACGAGGTCGACCAGTTCGCCGCTGCGCTGCAGCGGCTCGGTCCGACGACGGCGCACGATCGCCGCAGCGATACGGCCGGCGAACCGCTCCTGGCCGTAGTCGGAGAGGATCCGGCGCAGGCCGGCCTCGTCCTCCTCCGCGAGGAGCCGGGCGGCGGTCCGTCCGGCGCTCTGGTCCATCCGCATGTCCAGTGGGGCTTCCTGGGCGTAGGAGAAACCTCGCTCGGCGCGGTCCAACTGCAAGGAGGAGACGCCGAGATCGAACAACAGCCCCTGGACCGGTCCGTGGCTCCGCTCGGCCAGGACTGCCGGGATCTGGTCATACACGGCGTGTACCGGCTCGAACCGGTCGCCGAAGGCGGCCAGGCGCTGCCCTGCCAACGCCAGTGCCTGCTGGTCGCGGTCGATCCCGATCAGGCGCAGACCCGGATGGCGACGCAACAGCACCTCGCTGTGGCCGCCCATCCCGAGGGTGGCATCCACAGCGAGCGCACCGGGCGCGTCCAGCGCTGGGGCCAGCAGTTCGGCGCAGCGGTCGGCAAGGACGGGCGCGTGCAGTGCGCCGATCGGCTTGCTGATCATCGAACGTCCTCGCTGCTGGCACTGATCCTGAGGTGGTCGGAGGCCCCTCCGCCGTCCGACCAGGACTCCCGCCGCCCGATCTGGCGCCGGGGAAGTGCGCCAGAGTCGCGGTGAGAGACCAAGTGGGACGGAGTCGGACCCGATCACAGGCCGGGGACCACCTCCTCGGTGAGTTCGGCGAATGCCTGCTCGGAGGCGGCCAGGTACTCGGTCCAGGAGGTTGAGTCCCAGATCTCGATCTTCGATCCGGCGCCGATGACCGCCAGTTCGCGCCCGAGCCCGGCGTACTTGCGCAACACCGGCGGAACGGTCAGGCGGCCCTGCTTGTCCGGGATCTCGTCGGAGGCTCCGGAGAGCAGGATCCGCTGGAAGTCCCGGGCCTGCTTGGACGTCAGGGACGCCGACTGCATCTGGGCGTGCACCCGCTCGAACTCCGCGCGCGGGAACCCGTACAGGCAGCGCTCCTGGCCCCGGGTGAGCACGATGCCCGGCGCCAGCGCCTCCCGGAACTTCGCGGGCAGGATCAGGCGGCCCTTGTCGTCGAGCCTGGGTTCGTAAGTCCCGAGGAACATGTGCCACCCCCAACCCTCCCTACTAGTCCGGATTCCCCCACATTACTCCACTTTCCTCCACCGTCAATCGCAACGCACGCGTTTTGCGCAGGAGTTCCTACTATTTCTGCAGGTCAGGGCCGTGGTGCGATGTGGAGTAGATTCCTCAGCAGCGGGCCCTTCAGACCGTGATTGCGTGGTGGATCCCTACCCCGGCAGGCTGTTTCCCGCCGAGTGCGGCCACACGCGGGACCACGGTGGAGCGAAGTGGAGAATCTGCAGACCCGTGGGCGCCGGAGCCGCGCAGGACGTACCCTCGGACCATGACGACGACGACCACCGAAGCGGCTGCGATCGCTCGGCTGATGGACAACCTGAGCCAGGTTCTGTCCGGCCGTCCCGCCGTCGTGCGCACCGTCGTCGCCGTCTTCCTCGCTCAGGGCCATCTGCTGATCGAGGACGTGCCCGGGGTGGGGAAGACGACCCTGGCAAAGGCCCTGGCCCGTTCGGTCGGAGGCACGATGGGGCGGGTGCAGTTCACCCCGGACCTGCTGCCCAGCGACCTCACCGGCGTGAGCGTCTACCGGGCCCAGACCGGAGACTTCGAGTTCCACCCCGGTCCCCTGTTCGCCACCGTGGTGATCGGCGATGAGATCAACCGCGCTTCCCCCAAGACGCAGTCGGCGCTGCTGGAGTGCATGCAGGAGCGCCAGGTGACGGTCGACGGGACCACTCATCCACTGCCCGATCCATTCATGGTGATCGCCACCCAGAACCCGGTGGAGATGGCCGGGACCTACCCGCTCCCGGAAGCGCAGCGCGACCGCTTCATGGCTCAGGTGCGCATCGGCTATCCCGCCCAGCAGGACGAGCTCGAGTTGCTGGCCACCGGCGGCTTCGCCGATCCGCTGGCTGACCTCGACCAAGCCCTCACCGACGACGAGATTCAGGCCGCGCGGCTGGCGGTGCGCGCCGTCTACGTCTCCGATGCCGTGCGCGGCTTCATCCTGGACCTGGTCCGGGCCACCCGTCGTCACGAGGAGATCGCGTTGGGCGCCTCACCGCGGGCGGGATTGCAACTGCTGGCGATGGCCAAGGCGCTGGCGGTCGTGCAGGGCCGGGACTTCGTCCTGCCTGATGACATCCAGGAGATCGGCGTGTCCGTCCTGGCGCACCGGGTCGTCGCTCGGCGTGGTGCCTCGGCCGGCCCCGCTGAACTCATCGGCCAGATTCTCCGAGGCATCCCGGCCCCCGGCCCGTCCTGAGATGCGCCTGACCTTACGCGGGATCGGGATGCTCGCCGCCGGTGCCCTCCTGGCGGTCGCAGCGGCGGCGACGGACGCCCTGGCCCTCGCGCGGATCAGCGCCCTGCTGCTGGGGCTGATCGCGGTCGCTCTGGTCTGGGTGCTGGGCAGCCGCCGGCGTGCCGCACGGATGCGCCTGCGCCGCCGGGTGGATCCACCCCGGCCGGTCGTGGCTCAGGTGGCCACGGTCCACCTGGAACTGCTCGCGGGCCAGTTGGGCGCCTGGTCCCGGCTCCGCGAGCGAACGCCGGCGCTGCTGAACCGCTCCCACGTCCGGGCTGCCGGTCAGCAGCGCAGAGCCTGGACCTACCAGATCCGCCCACGCGAGCGTGGATACCACCGGCTCGGGCCCAGCACCGTGGTCCACGGCGACCCGTTGGGGCTGCTGCGCTGGCCGGTCCGCGGTGACCGCGGGGAACCGCTGCTCATCTGGCCCCGGACCGCCGTGCTGGACGAGTCGCTGCGGCTACGAGACCTGAGTGGAAGTGAGCACTCGGCCTTCGGACTTCCGGAGCGCTCGGTGGAGGACCTGACGCTGCGCGAGTACGTGCGAGGCGACGACGTGCACCGGGTGCACTGGCGCACCTCGGCACGCCGGGGCGAGTTGATGGTCCGCGCCGATGAGCCCTCCCACCCTCCGGCGGTGGACCTGCTACTGGATCTGGGCCGCAAGAGTGGCGCGGAGTGGGCGTTGAGCGCCTTCGCCTCGCTTGCGGTCGGCCTCGTCTCCTCCGGGGTCCCGGTGCGGCTGCACGTGTGCGCCAGGGCCGGCCTGGATGCCGATCCGGACGTGCACTCGGTCACGTGCACCACCGCAGCGGATGCCCTCGACGTGATCGCCCCGGCCACCATCACCCCCGCGGCGCTGCGTGCTGAGCAACGCCGGGGGCTGCACGGGGCCGGCCCGAGTCTGATCGCGGTACTGCACTCCCCCGACGTCGGCCTGCTCCATACCCTGAGCCCGTTAGCCGGTCACCGCCGTGCCTACGCCCTGATCGTCACCGACCGTTACGACGAGCGGGTACCGGCGGCCGGACTCGCCAAGCACGGCTGGGCCCTGCACACCGCGCGCGCTCGCGCCGACACCTCCGGGATCGCCGAGTCCTGGAACACCCTCCTCACGCCCCTGGTGGTGCGCTGATGGACGGGCACCCGCGCCGGGTCCTCGCCGCCGGGCTCCTGGTGCTGGCCGCGCTGGGCGGTGGATTGAGCCTGGAGCGCCTGGTGGAGACGGCCTCCTGGTTCCCCAGCGCCCTGGTCGTCCTGAGCGTGACGGCCGCGTCGCTGGTGCTCATCCGCACCTGGCTGGCCTCGATCTGGTTGCCCACGGTGATCAGCGGCGCGATCGGGACCTACCTCACCGCCGCGTTGTTCGTTCCCGGCGACGGCATGCTGGAGCCACTGCCCGGAGTGGCCGCGCCCGGTGAGTTCCTGGCATTGCTCCGGCAGGGCATGGCCGATACCGCCACCCAGGCCCCGGTGGTGGGCAGCGCGGGACTGGCGCTGGGCATCGTCTCGGCGTTGCTGGTGGTCCTGTTGCTGGCCGAGCTGCTCGCGGTCGGTTGCCGGGCACCGGCGTGGTCCGGGATCGCCCTGCTGGCGCCGTGGATGCCCGCCGTGGCCCTGGGTGAACCGGTGCCGGCAGCGGTGTTCGTGCTCGCCGCCACCGGCTACCTGGGCCTGCTGGTGCTGCACTCCGCCGGAACCGGAGCGGAACAGCGTGCGCGTCACGGCGCATGGAGATCAGCCGCCGGTGCCGCCGCGCTCACCGTCGTGGTGGCTCTGATCGCCGCCCCTGCGGTCCTGCTCATTCCCACGTCCACCTGGCAGTGGTCCGAATCCGGGGGCACCAGCGCCACGCGGCTCGATCTGGGCCTTGACGTCAGTGACCATCTGGATCGGGGCGCCGACGAGCTGCTCTACTCCTACCGGGCGAGCGACCCCGAGAACCTCGGACCGCTGCATGCCTACACCCTCACCGAGTTCACCGGGCAGCGTTGGCTGCGCGGCACCGAACCCCGCGAGACCGAGCCGGTGCAGAATCAAGTGCTGTGGCCGAGCCCGATCGAGGCCGACCGGCCCGACCAGCGGCTGCAGATGAACGTGCTGGACCTGGCCCAGGACCGGCTGCTGCTGCCCGACCAGCCGCGCCGGCTCTCGATCGAGGGCGAATGGGCCTACGACGGCGACTCCGATGAGGTGATCGGCTCCGGCTCGACGCCGCTGGAGTACGAGGCGGAGATCTTCGAGGTGGATCTGGATCCGGCGGACCTCAACGCCGTGGAGTTGGTCGAGGACCCCGAGGTCGACCCCCTCACCCTGCACGTACCCGACACCGGTCACGCCGATCAGATCCGAGCGCTGACGCAACGGGTCGTCGATACTGCCGGTGCCCGGACCCAATATGAGCAGGCGGTGGCCATCCAGGACTTCCTGCGGTTCGACAGCCAGTTCACCTACGACGTCGAGGTGGACCCGGCCCGGACCTCCGATGCGGTCTGGGACTTCCTCGGCAGCGGCCGTGGCTACTGCGTCCAGTTCGCCACCGCGATGGTGGTGATGGCCCGCACGCTGGACATCCCGGCCCGGATGGCGGTGGGGTTCCTGCCCGGGGAAGAGTCCGATCAGGACGACACCGTCGAGGTCAGCGGCCACCGGGCGCACACCTGGCCGCAGGTGTACTTCGACGGCGTGGGCTGGGTCCGGTTCGAGCCCACCCCACCGGGGCGCACCGGCGCTCCGCCGGAGTGGGCCACCGGGGTGCCCGAGGGCGCCGAATCGCCCGAGGAGGAGTTCCCCACCGGTACCGCGGCCCCACAGACCCCGGAGGAACCGGCCGACGCCGCAACTCCGCAGACGACTCCGGAATCGATCGGCGGTGCCTCCGATCAGCCCTCCCACTGGCGCTGGCTCGCGCTGGCCATCCCGGTCGGCTTGATCGGCGGCGTGCTGGCGTGGCAGTACCGTCAGCGCCGCGGGTCTGACGTGGAGCGTTCCTGGGCACGGGTGCGCCGGGCCGCCACCGGTATCGCACCGGAGTCCGCTCACCCCGGAGAGACCCCCCGAGGGCTACGGGCGCGGGTGGGGCTGACCGGCCAGCCCGGGCAGGCCCTGGCGGAACTGGTGGGGGCGGTGGAGCGCCACCGCTATGCACCACCCGGGCGGCAGGCGCCGAGCGGCAAGCAGGTGCATCAGTGGCGCAGACAGGTACTGGAGGAGATCCGCCGACAGCATCCGCGCAGCAAGTGGCGCCGCAGGGTCATGCACGAGGTGAACACCCGGGACCGGGTGTGACCGGACTTCAGGGTTCGCGTCGGCGGCGGTCCCAGCGCTCTTCGAGTTTGTCCATGAACCCGGAATCACGCGGCGCGGTCTTGCCGCTGCCGCCCCCTCGGATCGGGTGCACGTTCGAGGCGTCACCGTCGGGCTGACCCTTCGGGCGCGACATCGCCACCAGCACACCGGCGAACATGAGAAGGAAGCCGACGGCACTCAGCCAGAGATGCCCGCCGGCCAGACCACCCACCAGGGCGGCCAGACCACCGAGCAGGCCCACGATCCCCAAGCCGATCTGCAGGGGTTTGCGGCCGGCACGTCCGGAGATGGTGTCGGCGAGTTTGGGATCGTCGGAGCGCAACTGTTGCTCCAACTCCTCCAGTACGCGCTGCTCGTACTCGGAGAGAGGCACGGTACCTCCCAGGGCGGTTGACGGGTACCCCGACGAGGGGTCTGGTACCTAGGATAAGTGCCCGGAGCCAATAGTGGTAGCCGAAGCGGAGCGAAGCTACCCAGATGTGGCATCTCTAACGTCCGGCGAGCCTCCCGGACGCACGAGAGTGGCCGCTCGGACCGCGCCGCGCCCGTATCGAGCGGTGATGGAATCCATTGCCCGTTCGGCATCGCGGCGGCCCGGTCCGGGCCCGGCCAGGGTGCCCTGGACGGCGGTGGTGGCCGCCGGACTGAGGGCCTCACACCGCACGCCCAGCAACCGCACGCCGCCGGCGGGCAGGGCGACCCCGGCCAGCAGTTCCCGGGCGGTGGCGTAAACGGCCTGCGCCACATCGGTGGGCTCCGACAGCGCCCGGGAACGGGACAGGGTGGTGAAGTCGGCGAACCGTACCTTGATCGACACCGACGCGGTGACGGTGCCCGCCGCCCGTAACCGCATCGCGCAACGGTGCGCCTGGTCCAACAGGACCGCGTTCAATTCCTCGGTGCGGGAGAGGTTGACCGCAAAGGTCTGCTCGTGTCCGATCGACTTCTCCTGCCGCTGTGGCTGCACCGGGCGCGGGTCGCGGCCCCAGGACAGGTCCAGCAGGCGCTGTCCGGCTGCCACTCCGAGCAGGCGGTGCAGGGTCGGTGCGGGCGTGTGCGCAAGGTCGGAGACGGTGTGGATGGCCATCGAGGCCAGCCGTTCCGCGGTGCGCTCACCCACCCCCCACAATGCCCCCACGGGCAGCGCATGCAGGAACGGGACGGTGGCCTCGGCAGGGATCAACAGCATCCCGTCCGGCTTGGCGTGACTGGAGGCCAGTTTCGCCACGAACTTGGTGCCCGCAACTCCCACGGAGGCATCCACGAACAGCTCGGTGCGGATGCGCTCGCGGATCTGCTGCGCGATCTGTGTCGGTGAGCCCAGTCGCCGGCGCGCTCCGGAGACGTCCAGGAACGCCTCATCGATGCTGACCTGTTCCAGCACCGGGGTGATCTCGCCCAGGACCTGAAGGACCGCGAGGGAGACCTCCCGGTAGCGCTCGTGCCGGGGCTCCAGCACCACCGCGTGCGGGCAGATTGCCCGCGCCCGCGCCATCGGCATCGCCGAGTGCACCCCGAATTCCCGCGCTTCGTAGGTCGCCGACACCACCACGCCACGATGGCGGCCACCGACGATGACCGCCTTGCCACGCAGGTCGGGCCGCTCGATCAACTCCACCGCGGCGAAGAAGGCATCCATGTCCACGTGCAGGATGGGCGCTCCGGAGTCGTCGTCGCCCCAGTCCCTCCCGGCCGCCGCCGCCGACCGCGCCGAACGACTCACGAGGCCATCGCCGGAAGGTGCGTGGGCTCGCGCGCCGTCCGCACCGCCTCGCTCACGATCGCGACGAACTCCACTGCGGCCTGCTCGGTGCGCGCCACCTGCGCGGCCTCGAGGGCCGGCGCACGCCCCGTCTCGATCGCCGCCCGGATCGGCGCGCCGGAGGCGAACAGCGCCGCCCACGGTACCCAGACCTCGTCCAACTCGGCGATCTGTTCCCAGACGCTGCGCACCGCGCGCCGCCTGCCGGCCGAGGCCGGGTGCAGGGCGAGCAACGCCGCCCCGGCGCGCAGCGCCGCCATATGGGCGTGCAGGAAATTCTCCTGCCCCTCGGCCCGCCCCGAGAGTTGATCGAGTTCGGCATGGGCTCGCCGAAGCAACCGCTCAGGTACCGCACCGCCCATCATCGACTCCCTTCCCGCACTACCATTATCGAACGCTCGTTCGAAGTTGTCAAGGGCCTACCGCGTTCGGTCCCACCCGGGTCGCGGGGTACCGTTCCCTGCATGGCTCGGCGCAAGACACGCTCGGTGGCGCCGTCGGTCGCGGCGCTTCCACAGGGTCCGATCCCCACCACGTATGCCACCGTAGAACTGACCCCTGACACCGAGGATCCGAACGGTGTGCTGCTGCTGTTGGACGGGGTGCAGAGTTCCCACCTGTACCTGGACGACCCCACCCGGCTGATGTTCGAGTACATGCAGCAGATGCAGGTGGTGCTGACCCATCGATTCGGCCCGGAGGAACCGCTGAACGTGGTGCACCTGGGCGGTGCCGGATGTGCGCTCCCGCGGGCGATGGCCGCACTCTGGCCCGACTCGCGTCACCTGGTCGCGGAGATCGACGCCAAACTCGCTGAGTACGTGCGCACGTGGTTCGACCTGCCGCGCGCCCCGCGACTGCGGATCCGCGTGGCCGATGCTCGCGCGACCATCGCCTCGTTGCGCAGCGGCGGCGGCGACGCCGTGATCCGGGACACGTTCGCCGCCGGCGCCGTCCCACCACACCTGCGTACCGTGGAGTTCACCGAACTGGTGGCCGATCGGCTCAACCAGGCCGGGTGCTACCTGCTGAACCTGGCAGACAACCCCCCGCTGCCGGTGGCTCGGCGCGAAGCGGCCACCCTCGCCGAGGTGTTCGCCCACACCGCCGTGATCGCCGAGCCCGGCGTACTGCGCGGGCGTCGCTACGGCAACGTCGTCATCCTCGGCGCCAACCGCCCCTGGCCCACCGCTGAGTTGAACCGGTCGTTGCGCACCCTCGCCCCCACCGCGCGAGTACTGCACGGCCGCGACCTGCGGGACTTCATCGGCACCGCCCAGGTGTTCCGCGATCCTGTCGAGTCCGATCAGTGGCGCGCCGGGGAGGAGCCGACCCAAGCCTCCGAGTCCGCCGAGCAGCGGATGCTGAGCATGCTGCCCGACACCCGCGAGGATCCGGACGGGCTGATCAGCCTGCCCTAGCGAGGTGCCGGAAAAGCCACGAGCCCGGCCGGCGCAACTGCGCCGACCGGGCTCGTGGGAGGTCTGGAATCAGACCATGCGGACGCTCTCCGCCTGCGGACCCTTGGGGCCCTGGGTGATCTCGAACTCAACCCGCTGCGCCTCTTCGAGGGAGCGGTAGCCGTCCGACTCGATGGCCGAGTAGTGAACGAAGACGTCGTCTCCGCCACCGTCCTGGGCAATGAATCCATAGCCCTTCTCAGCGTTGAACCACTTGACGGTTCCCTGTGCCATGTTGTGCTTGTCCTTCCGGGGACGTTGGTGGGGCAAGCCGTGTGCCGGCCCCGTCTTGCCACATGCTTCGCCCCACGCCTATCTCATCCCCGACCAAGTGGTACCTGGCCCGGAATGTTGGGATTGCGCACAGGAGTGCCCACCCGGGTCGAACGTAAGTGAAACTGTAACAAGGCCAGCATGTCATGCTCTGCCGCAGAAGCGCTACCGCAACACCCGCCGAGTCCGGCTAGTGGACTATCCAGGGTTGCTGGACGGACCCGCTCAGCCCTTGTCGTTGTCCTGGCCGGCCAGGTACTGGGAGAAGCGGGCGGCGATCTCATCGGCGCTGGGGACCTCCTCCGCCTCCACCACCGGTGTGCCCAACGCCTCGTCCCCGGTGGCCTCGGCGAAGGAGTCGAACTGTTCTTCCAGCGCCCGGACCACCGCGCCAACCTCCTCGGAGGCACCGACCTGCCGGTCGATTTCGGTCTGGATCCGCACGCCGTCGGCTTCCAGGTCACCGATCGGGAGCCCGAGACCGGTCACCCGGGTGATCTGGCGCACCAGTTCGGCGGCGGCCTGCGGATAGTCGGACTGAGCGAGGTAGTGCGGGACGTGCGCGGCGAACCCGAGGGCGTCGTGGCCGCGCCCACCCAGGCGGAACTCCAGTAGTGCCGACGCCGAACCCGGTACTCGCACCGAACTGATGTAGTTGGGGTAATCGGCCACCAACTCGGGCCGCGTCCCGTGGGCGGTCACGGTGATCGGGCGGGTGTGGGGTACCCCCATCGGGATCCCGTGCACTCCGACGGTGGTGCGCACACCGAACTCCTCGATCAGGCCGGTGATCGCGTCGATGAACAGTTCCCACTTCAGGTCCGGCTCCAGCCCGTGCAGCAGCAGCATCGCCTGACCCTCGTCGTCCCGCAGCAGGTCCAGCGTCAGGACCGGCTCGTCATAGGTGGTCCAGGCCCCGTCCTCGTACGTCATCACCGGCCGGCGGGAGCGGTAGTCCAGCAGCGCATCGACATCGAAGGTCGCCACCCGGCGGGTGCTGAGTTTGGCGGTGAGGTGCTCGGCGAGCAGCGCTCCGGCGTGTCCGGCGTCGATCGAGCCCTGCAAGGCGTGCACCAGCACCGCGACCTCGCCCTCGGGCAGGTCGGTTACCTCGGTCTCGCGGGTGTACAAATCGCGCGGATCAGCAGCCATGGACGTCCTTTCCTCGTTCACCCCATACTCAACGCTTCCTGCGGTGGTCACATTCCAGCCGGCTCCGCACCGGCAGCAGGGGTGCACCACACCCCAGGGTAGAGGCATAATGAACGGTCGCCCGGTTCCCCAAGCCTTCCGAGCCGCTGGAGCCCCGGCGTACCGGCCACGATCACCGCAGCGGAGTACCAACCTATTGTGACCAGCCCTGAAGTCGGCCCACGCAACGCCCTGGAGGTCGAGCAGTCCTACGTCGACCTCGTTTACGCCCGCCTGGACGAACTACGCGCGGGCGCCCGGAAGCGGTTGGCCAAGATACGCCGTGAGGGACCCAGCGGATCACCGCAGAACCGGTCCGAAAGGGATGCCTTCGCGACCATGTACGAGGACCGGGTGGCCGCGCTGGACGCGGTCGAGGACCGCCTGGTGTTCGGACGGCTGGACCTGCGCGACGGCGATCGGCGCTACGTGGGCCGGATCGGCATCTCCGACGCCGAGCACTCCCCCGTGCTCACCGACTGGCGGGCACCGGCGGCACGTGCCTTCTACCAGGCCACCGCGCACGCTCCCGGGGACGTGACGCTGCGCCGGCACCTGCAAACCAGGCATCGCCAGGTGGTGGCGATCGAGGACGACGTTCTCGACCTCGATGCACTTGACCCGGACACCCAGGTGGAACTGGCCGGCGAGGGTGCGCTGATGGCCGCGCTGAAGGCCTCCCGCACCGGACGGATGGGTGACATCGTCGCCACGATCCAGGCCGAGCAGGATGCGATCATCCGCTCCGACCTGGGCGGGGTATTGGTGGTCCAGGGCGGCCCGGGCACCGGCAAGACCGCTGTGGCCCTGCACCGGGCGGCCTATCTGCTGTACTCCCACCGGGAACGCCTGGAACGCTCCGGCGTGCTGCTCATCGGCCCGAGCCGGGTGTTCCTGCGCTATATCGAACAGGTGCTGCCAGCCCTGGGCGAGACCGGGGTGGTCTCCTCGACGCTGGGTGATCTGATTCCTGGGATCAGCGCCACCGCCACCGAGGAACCGCGGGTGGCCAGGATCAAGGGGCGCCGCGCATGGGCCGGGATCATCTCCCGGGCGGTCAGGGCCAAGCAGCGGGTGCTGGGGCCCCAGGAACTCAAGGTGGGATCGGTGGTGCTGCAGTTGCGGCCGGATGAGGTGCGGGAGGCTCAGGCCCGCGCCCGACGGTCCGGGCACCCGCACAACCGGGCCCGGGTCACGTTCGTCCGCGCGATGCTGACCGCACTGGCTACCCAGTACCTGGAGCAGATCGGCGGCGCCGGGGAGGATCCGGCCGAGGTGGTCGAGGAGATCCGCAGTGCCCGGGACGTGCGGGTGGCGTTGAACCTGTGCTGGCTGCCACTGACGGCTACCGGCCTGGTGGCCGAGTTGTTCGCCAAACCCCACAAACTCGAAGCCGTGGCCGGACGGATGCCGGCGGCCGACCGCGAGGCCCTGGTGCGGCCGGTCGGGTCGGAGTGGACGACGGCGGACATCCCCCTGATCGACGAGGCCGCCGAGCTCATCGGTTCCGATGACGAGACCGAGCGCGCCCAGGCGCGCATGGAGGCCGCGCGCCGGGAGCAGGAGGTCGCCTACGCCCGGGAGGTTCTCGCCTCGGTCGGTAGCAGTGACGATCCCGTCACTGCCCGCGATCTGGTGTCGGCGGAGACCTTCGCGGGACGGTTCGCTGAGTCGGGGCCACAGTTGACCACCGCCGAGCGCGCCTACCGGGACCGGTCCTGGACCTACGGGCACATCGTGATCGATGAGGCACAGGAGCTCTCGGAGATGGCCTGGCGGGCGCTGCTGCGGCGCTGCCCCAGCCGGTCAATGACGGTGGTCGGCGACGTCGCACAGACCTCCTCCCCCGCCGGTACCCGCGAGTGGTCCCAGCGCCTGGACACGATGCTCCGCCGGGACTGGCGGGTCGCCGAACTGACTGTGAACTACCGCACGCCGGCCTCGGTGATGCGGGCGGCCCGGGCTGCTGTGACCGCCGCCGATCCGAAGCACCCGCCGGCACCCCTGCAATCGGCCCGCGAGGTCCCCGACGCACTGGTCCTGACCGCAGCGGACAGCCTCGGTGAGACCGTGGCGGCGGTGCTGGAGGACGAAGTGGCCGCCGTGGGCGACGGCACCGTGGCCGTCATCACCGCGACAGCCCGCCAGGATGAACTGAGCAGGATGCTGGACATCCCGGCCGGACCGGTGGACCTGGCCGCCCAAGTGGTGCTGCTGGATCCGGCCGGGGCCAAGGGACTGGAGTTCGATCGAGTGATCGTGGCCGAGCCCGCGGCGATCCTGGCCGAGGGCGAGCCCGCGGATCTCTACGTGGCGATGACGCGGCCCACCCAGCGTCTGCACGTGGTGCACGCCGAGGAACTGCCGGCCGGTTTCGCAGCCGCACTGGACCAGCCGATGTCCGACAGGTGAGACGCCTGGCTACCGGCGAGGAAGAAGAAGGACGATGAGCACCGTGGTCAAGGCACTGCTCCTGGAGAACATCCATCCCCTGGCACTCGATCTACTCGAGGGATCCGGCGCGGACGTCTCCACCGTGCCCGGTTCCCTGGACGAGGACGAACTGATCGAGGCCCTGGCAGGTGTGTCCGTCCTGGGCATCCGGTCCAAGACCAACGTCACCGAACGCGTCCTGTCGCGGAGTCCGGACCTACAGGCGATCGGCGCCTTCTGCATCGGCACCAACCAGATCGATCTGGATGCCGCCGTCCACCACGGGGTGGCCGCCTTCAACGCCCCGTTCTCCAACACCCGCTCGGTCGTGGAACTGGCCCTGGCCGAGATCATCGCGCTCACCAGGCGGTTGACCGAGAAGGACAAGTCACTGCACGCGGGCCTGTGGGACAAGTCCGCCAACGGTGCGCACGAGGTGCGTGGGCGCACGCTGGGCATCGTGGGGTACGGCAACATCGGCACCCAACTCTCCGTCGTCGCCGAGGCCCTGGGGATGCGGGTGGTCTTCTACGACAACGCCGAGAAACTCGCCCTCGGCAACGCCCGCCGCATGCCGGATCTGGACTCCCTGCTGGAGGTCTCCGATGTGGTCACCCTGCATGTCGACGGCCGGGCCGGGAACGCCGGGATGTTCGGGCCGGCGCAGTTCGCCAGGATGAAGCACGGTGCCATCTTCCTCAACCTCTCCCGCGGGTTCCTGGTGGACTACGCCCACCTGCGCGATGCGATCAGGGCCGGGGATCTGGCCGGCGCCGCGGTGGATGTCTTCCCCGACGAGCCCAAGCGCAACGGCGACCCGTTCGAATCCGAACTGCGTGGGCTGCCCAACGTGATCCTGACCCCGCACGTGGGCGGATCCACCGAGGAGGCGCAGCAGGACATCGGGGTGTTCGTGGCCGGAAAACTCCGCGACTACATGCGCTCGGGCTCCACGGCCCTGAGCGTGAACCTGCCCAGGCTCACGTTGGACACGCCCGGGCCGGGTCGCCAGCGCATCGCCCACTTGCACCGGAACGTGCCCGGCGTGCTGGCCGCGGTGAACCAGGCGTTGTCCTCCGGTGGTGCGAACATCGATTCCCAGATGCTCGCCACCACCGGTGACGTGGGTTACTCGGTGACCGACATCAGCGGCACCCTGCCGCGGCAGGCAAGGGACCACCTTCGTGAGATCGAGGGCACCATCAGTGTCCGCGAGCTCAACGGGTCGGTCTAGGCACGCTTCGGACCGGGCGCCGAGCGAGGAACTCAGCCGGTCTTACGCGGCCGGAATGTCCGCTTGGGCTCGCCGACCACCTCCGGCCCGTTCACCGAACCGGTGTTCCGGACTCCATCTGCGGTGGGGTGGTCACCCGCGTTCTTGCGATCGAGCGCCTCGCGCATCTTCGCCTTGGCATCGGCCATCAGCCGATCGGGGCCTTCGGATCCGTTCTTCTTCGATGACATCAACAGTCCTCCCTGAACTCACCACGGACCGGGACCGGGGTGGCTCATCCGCAACCTTGCCGGGTCCGGCGCGAACACGCCAGCGGATAAACCCCGGCCATGCACCCTCAGGCGTACTGCTCCGAGGCAGGATTGCGGTCCAACTTCAGCGCGGTGATCGCGGCCTCGAAGTCCTCGAGGGAGGTGAAGTTCTGGTAGACGCTGGCAAAGCGCAGGTACGCCACCTCGTCCAGCGCCCGCAGCGGCCCCAAGGTCGCCAATCCGACCTCGTGGGAGTCGATCTCGGCCACGCCGGTGGCGCGGATGGACTCCTCCACCTGCTGGGCCAGCAGCGCCAGGTCATCGGCGGAGACCGGGCGACCCTGACACGCCTTGCTCACACCGGCCACGACCTTCTCCCGGCTGAACGGCTCCATCGCCCCCGATCGCTTGATCACCGTGAGGCTGGTGCTCTCCACCGTGGTGAAGCGGCGCGAACACTCGGGACAGTGCCGGCGGCGGCGGATACTGCCGCCGTCGTCGGCGGTGCGGGAGTCCACCACCCGCGAGTCGGGGTTACGGCAGTACGGACAATGCATCGGCGCGTCCCTTCCCGGCTTGGTGACGGCGTGCTCGGTGCACACACAATGCCACATCTGGCTACCGGTGTGGGACGTCGCCCTCCAGCGGGTTCCTCAGCCCTGCGGGACGCTCAACTCCTGGCCGGCGTGCACGGTGGAGCGCTCCAGCCCGTTCATGCCGCGGATGGTCTCCACCACCTGGCGCACGTCCTGCCCCGGATCGGCGATCTCACTCGCGATCACCCACAGGCTCTCGCCCGGCTGGACCACCACGGTGGAGACCTCTGCCGGCGTCTGCGCCTCTGGCGCCAGCAGGGTGCCGAGCCCGCCGCCCACGGCGATCGCCAGCGCGAAGCCAAGCGCGACCAGCACCCGCCGTCCGCGGGTGGTCAGCCGCAGGGGGGCGTGTTCGCGCGCCCTGGCCGGGCGCACCGGCGCCGCCGGACGAACCGGTACCGCCGGGCGAACCGGAGCCGTCGGGCGAACCGGTGCCGTCACCAGGGGCGTCACGGGACGGGTCCGGCCGCCCGAGCCCTCGGTCTGCTGGGGTACGAGGGCCCGCGGCACGTCGCTCTGCGGCGTAGCCTTCGGGGCCTCCGGGGCCGGAGCCGCTCCGGGCGCCGAGAAGACTGCGGGAACCGGGAGGTGACAGGTCGAGTTACGTGCAGGGCCGGCGTGCCAGCAGGGGCGCGTCCGCGACCGCCGCAGGGCGGCCCGCCGGGTCGAGGGGCTGGGGTGGATCGCCAGTGCACTCATCGGATTACTCCTCGGGCCACGTCCGGGACCGGCAACCGACCGACCCTCGAACTGATGTTCTGCGAACACATGTATGGACAGTAACACAGCCGTTCGATAGCGTCGACACGCCAGTCGAACAGATGTTTCCTGTTCGGCGCCGTAACGCCTAGGCTTAGGAACGTCATGGGGAACACCCCACCACCGACCCCTGACATCGCGGTGACGGGACCATGGCAGAGCCGCTCGCAACCGCACCGAACCGCAGGAGGACACGATGGCCGAGGGACCCAAGGACACCAGCCGGCAGCACCCGGACCAGACCGGCCACTCCCCCGGTCTGACCGCCCGGCAACAGCGGATCATGGACTCGATCCGCACCAACATCGAGACCAAGGGGTACCCGCCGACGATGCGCGAGATCGGCACCGCCGTGGGCCTGGCCAGCCCGTCATCGGTGAAGTACCAGCTCCAGGTCCTGGAGGAAAAGGGGTACCTGCGCCGGGACCCGATCTCCACCCGCGCGATCGAGATCCTGGATCCCCACGGCACGGCGCCGGCGCAAGAGAGCCCGGCACCGGCTTCGGCCCGCGGCCCGAAACAGTTCTTCAGCACCGACTCCGATGAGCAGGTGGACGCCTCGCCCAGTTACGTCCCGGTGGTCGGGCGGATCGCGGCGGGCGGCCCGGTGCTGGCCGAGCAGTCGGTGGAGGACGTCTTCCCGCTGCCGCGCCAATTGGTCGGCGACGGCGACCTGTTCCTGCTCAAGGTCACCGGCGACTCGATGATCGACGCCGCGATCTGCGACGGCGACTTCGTCGTGGTGCGTCAGCAGCCGGTGGCCGAGAACGGTGAGATCGTCGCGGCGATGATCGACGGTGAGGCCACGGTCAAGACGCTCAAGCGCACCGAGGGCGAGGTCTGGCTGATGCCGGCCAACTCCGCCTACTCCCCGATCGAGGGATCCGACGCCCAGATCCTGGGCCGGGTGGTCAGCGTCCTGCGCTCGGTGTGACCCGCCCGTCCGGTCCGATCCGCAGGCACACCTCGTCGTCGTAGGTGCGTCGCTCGATCCGGAGCACCCGGTACTGCGAGTCCAGGACCGGGAAGGCGTGGATCGGTTGCAGCGTCAACCGCGCTCCGGTCCCGGTGCGCTCGAGGTTGATGTCCAGGTAGCCGTAGTGCTTGCCACCCTCACGCAGCACCGGGTTGCCGTCGCCGGCCACCTCCCAGCGCTCCGGAGCGTCCTGGTCGGCCGTCCAGGCCCGGTGCGGGTTGTACCGCAGGAGCTCCCCATCACCCCCTCGCAGTTCGCCACCCAGGCTGTCCCCGGCCACACCGACGTCGTAGTAGAGCACCCCGGGTGAGCCTTCGTCGCCGTCGGGCACCACCGAGCGCTCGAACAGTTCACTGTGCCCGCAGAGCACCGCGGCCACGCCGAATTCACTGAACATCCGATGGAACCTGCGCATCGGGGTTCCGCCCTGACCGGTAGAGAACTCGTGATCCATCGGTAGGCCGTGCGCACCGCTGGAGTAGGGCACGTGGTGGAACTGGACCAGGATGATCCGGCCCTGCGCCCGGGCGTCGGCCAGATTCTCTTCGGCCCAGCGCCACTGCGGCCTGCCGGGGGCGATGTCGTTCAGGTCCGTGCCACCGGCGGCGGTGTACTCCGTTGCGGTGAAGTGGTCCTGGGTATCGGTGCCCGGGCCCCGGTAGGCCCGCCCGGTGAGGGGCCGGACGTAACGGGACCGATGGTCGTCGGGCTCCCCGTTCGAGGAGTCCAGCGTCAGGATCGTGAGTGGTCCGTGGTCGAGGCGGTAGTAGCCCCGGCCCCGCGACCCGTCCGGGCCCGGGAAGTGGGCGTGGTACTTGGCCCGGGCCCGCACCACCGGGGAACGGTCCGACGGCGTGCCGTACCGGCCGTTGCGGGCGCCGAAGTTCTCCCAGTTTCCCAGCGCAGGCAGGAGCGGTGCCCGCGAGAGCAGGCCCGAGGGGGCGTTGATCGTGAAGAACTCATCCCAGGCGGGCTGGTATCCCCCGCCGCCGACCAGGTCACCGGGATGCAGGATGAGGTCCGCCTCCTCCTGGGCGATCATGCTCACCACCGCCCGGTAGCCCTCCGCCTTGGTGAGCGGGTAGCGCAGCACGGGCCGGCCGGCGGTGTGCTCCGCCACGCCGAAGGCCTCCCGCCACAAGCCGTGCGGGTCGGGACGGGACTCCCCGCCGGGGCCGGCCGGCCAGGAGCGATGCGTCACCCGCCCGGCCGGAGCGGTCTCGGAGTCCGACAGCGCCACCAGGTGGATCTGCTGCCAGGACCCGTCGGTGGGAGCGGTGCGGAAGGCGGCACGGTACTGCTCGCCATCCTGGGCGACCGCGTAGGTGTACCGCGTGTGTGGCCGCAAGCCGGTCAGGACGACGACGTGGCGGACGTTCCCGTCCGGGTACAGCCAGGAGCCGGGCGCCAGACCCTCGATGTGCTCGGTGCGCTCGGCCTCGGTAGGGCTCAGCACGTCGAGGGCCTCGGGTCGGGACGTGACCGGCCCGGGCGCGCCCGGGCCGGTCACAACGACTTCTCCGGGTTCATCGGTGTGGGAGAACCAGATGATCGTCATGCCGGTGCTGCTCGGTGCGTGCAGGTAGGGCCGGACGCGGAAACCGGACGTCATGCCGGTGCGTCCCCGCCACCGGACAGCCTGCGCAGCGCGGCCCGGACCAGGTCACCGTCGGTGGTGGGCCACAGCGGCGGGAGCGACTTGGCCAGGAAACTGCCGTAGCGCGCCGTTCGCAGCCGGGGGTCGAGCACGGCCACCACGCCACGATCGGCCACCCCACGCACCAGCCGGCCCGCGCCCTGAGCCAGTAGCAGAGCCGCGTGGCTGGCAGCCACCGCCATGAAGCCGTTGCCACCTCCGGCAGCCACCACCTCCTGGCGCGCCTGGCGGATCGGGTCATCGGGGCGCGGGAACGGGATCCGGTCGATGACCACCAACTGGCATGCCTCCCCCGGCACGTCCACGCCCTGCCACAGCGACAATGTGCCGAACAGGGAGGTGGCGGGTTCGGCGGAGAACCGGCGCACCAGGGCCGGGATCGAGTCCTCGCCCTGTAACAGGATCTCGGTGTCCAGCCGCTCCCGCAGCGCCTCGGCCGCAGCCTGCGCACCGCGTCGGGAGGAGAACAGCCCGAGGGTGCGCCCGCCGGCGGCCTCGATCAGTCCGGCGAGTTCGTCCAGGGCCTCCTGGGCCGTGCCGTCGCGGCCCGGCGGCGGCAGGTGCGAGGCCACGTAGAGGATGCCCTGCTTGCCGTAGTCGAACGGGGAGGACACCTGCACGGCCCGGTGGGGCCCGAAGCCCATCCCGACGCTGCGCACGGCGTGGTCGAAGGTACCACCGAGGGCGAGGGTGGCCGAGGTGAGCACCGCGGCCCGCTCGGCGAAGAGCTCGGAGGCGATCGGGCCGGCCACGTCCAGCGGTGCGATCTTCAGCCGCGAACCCTCCCCCGGTGCGCGCCCGCGCTCGCACCAGAGCACGTCGATCCGCTCCGCCACACTGTCGGAAAGCAGGCGTTCGGCGATCTCGAACAGCACCAGCAGCGCCGACGTCGCCATGGCTCGGCCACCGGCTTCCTCGGCCTTGCCCTGGCCCTGGGTCTGCTCGGTGCGCACCGCCGTCATCGCCTCACGGCACGCCTCGGCGATGGAGCGCACCGTGGGCACCAGTTCGGCCGGCAGGCCCTGGGGCAGGCGGCCCTCGGGCACCAGACCAAGGTTGGTGCGCAGATGGGTGGCGGCATCCTCCAGGGCGGAGAGCGCGATCCCGGCGTGACGGCGGGCGAGCCGGGCGGTGCGTTCCACGGACGCGGCGGACAACTCCACCGTGGCCTGGGCGGTGACCCGGTCGGCGAGTTCATGCGCCTCGTCCACGATGAGCACCTGGTGTTCGGGCAGCACCTTCGGGGAACCCGAGGCGGCGATCCCCAGCATCGCGTGGTTGGTCACCACCAGGTCCGCCTCACGGGCGGCGCGGCGGGCGTGTTCGGGGAAGCAGTCGTTCAGCAGCGGGCAGCGTTGCCCCAGGCACTCCAGGGAGGTGAGGGAAACCTGCCGCCAGGCCCGGTCGCTGACCCCGGGCACCAGATCGTCGCGGTCCCCGGTGCTGGTCTCCTCGGCCCACCTGCGCAACCGCAGCACCTGTCCGCCCAGGGAGTCGTCCTGGCCCTCGGGGTGCTCCTCGGCGGCCGAGGGGGCCGCGGCTGCGGCATCGAAGAGGGTGCCCTCGTCGTCGGCCGGGTAGCCACCGGCCACCTTGTGCAGGCACAGGTAGTTGTGCCATCCCTTCAGCAGCGCCACCTGGGGCTCCCGGGGCAGGTGCCGCCGTAGGGACTCCGCGGCAAGCGGCAGGTCGTGTCCGAGCACCTGGCGCTGCAGGGCCAGGGTGGCGGTGGAGACGATGGTCCGTTCCTCGTTGCCGACCGCGTGCAGCAGCGCCGGGATCAGGTACGCCAACGACTTACCGGTGCCGGTGCCGGCCTGGACGAGGAGGTGCTCGGCGCCGGCCAGCGCGGCGGCCACCTCGGTGGCCATCTGGTGCTGGCCCTCCCGGCGGGCGCCGCCCATCGCCGCGATGACCTCATCGAGCACGGTATCCAGGTGCGATGGCGGATCGGGGCGACTCACGTCGTCGTCGGTTGGAACGGTACCGCCCGCGTCGCTGCCGGCGTCGTCGGGGCTCATCCGCCGACGGCAGCATCCAGGTCTGCCGCCAGCGCCCCGTCGACCCGTGCGTGCAGCCGGGTCCCGTCCTCGGTGTGTTCGGTACTGATCACCTCTCCGGCCACGTGGGCCCGGTGCACCAGATCGCCGCGCTCATAGGGAACCAGCACATCCACCTCCACCGCCGGGCGGGGAAGTTCGGAGGCGATGTGTTCGCGCAGTTCCCCGATGCCCGCGCCGGTGCGCGCGGAGACGGCGACGGCGCTGGGCTCGCGGGTGCGTAGCGCGGCGATGGTCTCGGCATCGGCGAGGTCGGCCTTGTTCAGCACCACGAGTTCGGGGATCTCCGAACTGCCCTCGATCTCTCGCAGCACATCGCGCACCGCGGCGATCTGACCAGCGGGATCGGGGTGGGAAGCGTCCACGACGTGCACGATCACGTCGGCCTCGGCAACCTCCTCCAGCGTGGAGCGGAAAGCCTCGACGAGCTGGGTGGGCAGGCTCCGCACGAACCCGACGGTGTCGGCCAGGGTGTAGGTGCGCCCGTCCGGGGTCTCGGTGCGCCGCACGGTGGGGTCCAGGGTGGCGAACAACTGGTTCTGCACCAGCACACCCGCGTCCGTGAGCCGGTTCAGCAACGAGGACTTGCCGGCGTTGGTGTACCCCACGATCGCCACCGAGGGCACCGCACCGGCACGGCGGGAGCGGCGCCGCCCGGCCCGGGCCGGGGCCATCTGGGCGATCTGCCGTCGAAGCCGGGCCATCCGGGTGCGGATCCGCCGACGGTCCAACTCGATCTGGGTCTCCCCGGGTCCGCGCGAGCCGATACCGGCGCCCCCGGCCGTCTGCCCACCGGCCTGCCGGGACATCGACTCACCCCACCCGCGCAGGCGCGGCAGCAGGTACTCCAGTTGGGCCAGTTCCACCTGCGCCTTGCCCTCCCGGGACTTGGCGTGCTGGGCGAAGATGTCCAGGATCAGCGCCGTGCGGTCGATCACCTTGACCTTGACCACGTCCTCCAGGCCACGGCGCTGGGACGGGCCCAGTTCGGAGTCCACGATCACGGTGTCGGCGCCGGTGGCGTGCACCAGTTCAGCGAGTTCGGCCGCCTTGCCCGAGCCGAGGTAGGTGCCCGGTTCAGGATGACGACGACGCTGCAGCACTCCATCGAGCACCTGCGATCCGGCCGTCTCTGCCAGGGCGGCCAACTCCCGCAGCGAGACCTCGGCCTGCTCCACGGTGCCCTCGGACCACAGGCCAACCAGGATCACCCGCTCCAGGCGCAGCGAGCGGTACTCCACCTCGGTGACGTCGTCGAGTTCGGTGGACAGCCCGGCTACGCGGTTCAGCGCGGCGCGTTCCTCCGCGTCGAACTGGTCGCCGTCGTATTCGCTGGGCGCGGCGTCGTCGGCCTGGATGGCGGTGCCGTGGCGGGCCAGGATGCGGTTCACCACGGCTTGGGCGCGATCCTCGACGTCATCGGTGGGCGAGCCGTTCGTGGCGTGGGTACGTCCTTCTGCCACTGGGCGGTCCTGCGAGGGGGTGTTGGTCATCGTGTCCTGTCGTCGCGGTCCCGGTTGGCTGGGGAGATCGGGTCGCGCCAGGGCCGGGGAATCTGTCGTTTCCACTTTCCCACGCTCATGCTGGGGTTCCAACCGATTTCGCTGAGCGCGTGTGGTCCGGAGTGGTGGTCCGCGTTGAGCCACGACGCCTCGGCCCGGACACCTGCGCCCTGATCACCGACATGGAATAGAGGTGAATAGCGGAAATGCTATGGAATCCGGGGGGCCTTTGTGATCTCGCATGCCCCGGCCCGATCCACGAAGCCGCATGGGATGAGGCACGCTCGGGGCCACGACCGCGCATGTCAGTATGGGCGGTCACCCCCGCGCGGCTATCCTCGCGGGGTGGCGCACTACTTCGAGTCCCCGACGGCCGGCCCCGCGCGCCGGCGCACGATCTCGGTGAATCTTCGCGGTGAGCAGGTTGAGGTGCACACCGACCGGGGGGTGTTCTCCGGGGACCGGCTCGATCCTGGTACCGCTGTGCTGCTGCGCACGGTCACCGAGCCGCCGGCGTCCGGGGTCCTGGTGGACCTGGGGTGCGGGTGGGGGCCGATCGCGCTCTCGATGGCGCGCGCCGCGCCCCAGGCACGGGTGCTGGCCGTGGACGTCAACGAGCGTGCGTTGGAGCTGACGGCCGCGAACGCCAGGACGCTCGGGCTGGGCAACGTGGAGACTTTCACACCCGATGCCTTGCTGACGGCCGAGCCCGATCCGGTCATCGATGAGTTGTGGTCCAACCCGCCGATTCGCGTGGGAAAGGCTGTGCTGCACGGGTTGCTCCGCGCGTGGCTGCCTCGGCTGCGGTCCGGCGCGCAGGCGCACCTGGTGGTGCAGAAGAACCTGGGGTCGGACTCGCTCCAGCGTTGGATCGCGGCCGACCTCGGCTTCGAGGTGGAACGCCTGGCCAGTTCGAAGGGATTCCGGGTGCTGACGGTGCGCGGTCGCGGCCCGACCGACGGCGCCTGAGTCGCAGACGCCCTCGGTTCGGAGGCTGCTGCGACCTTCCTACCGACCTACCGAGAGCGCATATTTCTGCGATTTCTGGCGTCTGGGTCTGGTGGTTGTCGGTGGCCCACGGTAGACTCGTACGCATGTTCGACGTACCGCAAGCGGGGCCCGGCCGGCAGGGGAAGCCGGCGGAGGGCGCTGTGCGTGCTGATGCCGCGCAGGCAACTGAGGTTCACGCGCAGACCGGTGCTCGGCCAGAGGCTGACGGACGAACCCGTGCTCGGCCAGCGGCTGACGGACGAACCCGTGCTCGGCCAGCGGCTGACGGACGAACCCGTGCTCGGCCAGCGGCTGACGGACGAACCCGTGCTCGGCCAGCGCCGGCGCCCACGCCCGGATCCGCGTCGGGGTCGGGGTCGAGGTGCGAGTGTGGAGGTTCGCGGGGGTTGGGGCCGGGTGGGCGGTTGCCGCTGTGGAAGATCCCTCAACCGGCTGATGATGAAGTCTCGTCCGGGCCGGAACTGGAAGCCCGGGGTTGGCGTGAGGTGGTGGCACCTGGATTCGATGCGCCCGATGAGGTGGTCGCAGCGTTCAACGACCCACCCGCGCATGTGCTGCAGGCATGGGCACAGGATCCACATTTCCCCGCTGCTGAGAGCGAGTTCGACGAGCAGGCTCCGGACTTGGATGAGGACGAACTGGTCGATGCCAATCTGATCGCTGCCGGTGTTTTCACCCAGGTGTGTGCAGACCCGGATCCAACGGGGGTGTTCCCCTTGCCGGCATGGGGTGAACGGTTGCCGGTGGGGGTGGCCCCGCGCACTGATGGGCACCTGGCCGATGTGGGGGCTCATGCCCGCCGGCGTGGGGATTGGCAGGCTGTGTATGACTTGGAGCGCCTGGATGCCAGTGGGATGGACGCTTACACGTTGATCGAGGCGGTGGCGGCGTGGCGACGGGTGGAAGCCCTGGCCGCGTATCACCAGCGGATCCTGGCCCATGAGTTGTCCTTGCGTCCGGTGCTGGCCCTGGGTAAGGGCCGGGCCGAGGCGCCCTCACGGGTGTCGGTCGCGGCAGCACAGTTGGGGGCCCGGGTGGGGTTGACCCGTCAGGGCGCGACCAAGCTGGTGGCCGTCGGGGCGGCCATGCGCGCCGGTACCGGGATCGGTGTCGGTCAGGCGCTGCGCGAGGGGGACATCGATGCGGACAAGGCGGACCTGCTGGTCCAGGCCACCAAATACCTGCCCGAAGAGGTGGCGATGCAGGTCCACGACCAGGTGTTACCCGGTGCAGGTTTGAACACTTTGCCCCGGGTGGAGCGGGACGTGGCCACGGCGGTGGCTGAGGTGGATCCGGAGGATCTCTCCGCCCGTCACGCCCGGGCGCGGGCCGAGCGGCGAGTGGGTGCACCGCGGGTGCGTCCCGATGGGATGGCCACAACCAGCATTTACTGGCCGGCCACCGATGCCATGGCGTTGCACACCGCCCTGGAAGCGGGCGCGCGGACAGCCAAGAACGACGGCGATGAGCGCACCCTCGACCAACTGCGTGCCGATGCCCTGACCACCATGGCCCACACGGCCCTGGCCACCGGACGCATCGGCCCCTGCCCCAGCGCCACCACGCCCGGGCACGCCCAGACCGGTGACGACAGCGCGAGCGCTGGTGACGGGTGCACCTGCCCATCGGTGTTCAGCACCTCCGAGGAGGCACCGGCCAGGGGGCGGGGCCGCCATGATGGCAGTCCGCTGAACCCTGGTGAGGTGCTGACGCCGTTCACTCTGGGCACCGTGGGTGGAGCCCGGGCCCAGATCCGCATCACCGTGCCCCTATCCACCTTGATGGGCACCAGCAACGACGCCGGTGACCTCGAAGGATACGGCCCCGTGCCGGCCGAAGTGGCCCGCGCCTTCGCCGCCGGGGGCACCTGGAAGCGCCTCGTCACCGACCCCCTGACCAACCGGGCCCTGGACGTGACCGCGAAACGTTACGAACCACCACCGTGGCTGCGCGAACAAGTCATCACCAACCAGCCCTTCTGCGTGGCCCCGGGTTGCAACGTCCAAGCCCGGCACGCCGACCTCGACCACGGCGTGCCCTTCCCTCACGGCCCCACCGCCGAGTGGAACCTGCACCCCCTGTGCCGCCAACACCACCGGTTGAAAACCCACGCCGGATTCACCCATAACAGCCCCACCCCGGGTGTGCACGAATGGACCACCCCTACCGGGCACCGCTACCGCACCGACCACGACGGCACTCACCTGCTCCCACCCCCGGGGAAGCACGAGACGAACGGTGCCGGGCGAGCCAACGGCGATGGGCAGAGCACGCGCAACGGTCCCGTCAGGACACCGTCGTCCTCCGAGTCAGTTGGGCCACCTCACGCCTATCCCAGCCGGGACGACCCACCACCCTTCTGAAGTGGCTCAGAACGGGTGAACCTGCGCCACCAGTTCAGCCGGCCCGGCCAGTTCCACGTGCCCGTCCTCGAGCACGCTCACGCGCAACCGCCCGCCAGGAACCAAGACGTACCAGACGTTCGGGGCCCCCTCCCCGAACCAGGTCCGGACCGCGAGCGCTGCGGCGCAAGCGCCGGTCCCGCACGACCGGGTCTCCCCCACCCCGCGTTCGTGCACTCGCATCTTGACCACCCCGACCGACTCCGCCCCCACCACGTTTCCGGCCTCGTCGACGATGTCCAGATCCTGCTCGCCCAACGGCACCACGAGTTCAACGTTCGTACCCTCAGCCGGTTCCGGATCGACCACCGGCACCTTACTCAGGTCCGCCAGTTCCAACTCCTCCGGATCGGTCAGAGCAATCACGGTATGCGGATTCGGTACGGACAGCCGCAACCCCGGCCGCGGAGCGCGGAGTCCCGCGACCTCCACCTGCACATCCGACCCGGCTCGCAGCGCCTCAGAACCGCCCGGCGCCGACCACGTCCCCATGTCAACCGCGAACTCCTCCCCCTCCCGACGCACAATCAACTCCCCCGCACGGGTCGCGATCGGAACGGCTGCACCGTCGGGAAATTCGAGCAGGCCCTCATCGATGAGGTACGCCACGAACACCCGGACGCCGTTGCCGCACACCTCCGCCACCGAGCCGTCGGCATTGCGGTAGTCCATGAACCACTCGGCGTCACGGACCGGCACATCGGCGAGCGCCCCGCCGGCCGAACTGACCAAGACCGCACGAATCACGCCGTCCGCGCCGATCCCGGTGTGCCGGTCCGTCAGGTCCACGACGTACTCGGCGCTCAGCGTGTGCTGGTCATCCGGGTCGGCGAAGAGGAGGAAGTCGTTGCCGGTGCCATGACCTTTGGTGAAGACCGGATGTGGTTCTGGACCCATACGCCGGAGCCTACTGTGCATCGGAACGGGTCTCGAGATGACCCAGCGCCCGGTGCAGCACCCCGGCGCCGGCCCGGAGCCAGTGCACGCGCGGGTCACGTCGGAACCACTTGATCTGCCGGCGGGCCAACTGCCGCGTGGCCAGGCCGGTGTCGGCCACAGCCTGTGCCACATCACACTCCCCGCGCAGCACGGCCAGGGCCTGGGCGTAACCCACCGCGCGGTTGGCGGTTCGCCCACGCTCCAGCCCGTTGGCGACCAGTGCGCGGGTCTCCTCGATCAGACCCGCCTCGAACATCGACACCGCCCGCGCATCGATCCGCTGGTCGAGCCGGGCCGCTGGCATCTCCAACCCGATCTGCACCGCCGGGATCGCATACCGGTGCTCGGGCAGATTGGCACTGAACGGCTCCCCGGTCAGGCGGATCACCTCCAGCGCCCGCACGATCCGGCGCGCGTTGCGCGAATCGATCCGCTCGGCCGCCACCGGATCCACCCGGCCCAACTCGGCGTGCAGCACGCCGGGGCCCTCGGCCTCGGCCCGGGCCTCCAGTTCGGCACGCACCCGCGGGTCGGTGCCGGGGAAACTCATCTCGTCCAGCAACGCCCGCACATACAGCCCCGAACCCCCGACGACGACGGCGCGGCGCCCCCGGGCGGCGATGGCGGCCAGGTCCGCTCGGCCGTACTTCTGGTACGCAGCCACCGAGGCTTCCTGGTGCACCTCGAGCACATCCAACTGGTGATGCGGAATCCTCCTACGCTCCGCGACGGGCACCTTCGCCGTGCCGATATCCATGCCCCGGTAGAACTGCATCGCGTCAGCGTTGACGATCTCAGCCCCCAGCTGCTCGGCCAGGTCCAGGGCGAGATCAGACTTCCCCGTCGCGGTGGGCCCCACGATGGCGATCACTGACGCAGACACCCTGGCAACCTACCGCTCGCCCCCGGGCTTATGCTGATTGGTGATGAGCAACCCCGACAACGACCCCGACGAGGGCCGATCCTCCGAGGAAGACCAGGCGCCCGCCGAGGAACCCGTCAACGCGGCCGACTTCGAACTGTCAGAGGAAGACATCGCCGCCGCCGAGGTCCATCCGGTCACCCCGGAGCGCATCCGGACCTGGCTGAAGGAGAAGGGGCACAACCACCTCCTCCGCCCCGACGGCCAGCCGGCCGGGATCTGGAACGGCTCCCTGTTCACTTTCACCGTGACCCGGCACGTGCTGCAGATCCGGGGCCAATGGAGCCGCACCATCACCATCGAGCGCCGCGCGGAGTTCATGGCGCTGATCAACCACTTCCACACCCGCAACCCCTGGCCCAAGTGCTTGCTCCAGGTCATGGACGACGGCTCCATGCGGTTCACCGCCGACCTGGCCACGCCGATCTCGGCGGGGATGTCCGAGCAGCAACTCACCCGGGCAATACGTCTGGGTATCGGCGCCGGCCTGTCCCTCTTCGCCCAGTTGGATAAGCAGTTCCCCGACCCCTTGATGACCACAGGTGCCGCATGATCGACCCCACTGACCTACCCGGCGTCGGCGACTGGCCCGCGCCGGTAACCGTCGACCGTCTTCATCGAATGGTCGAGTCGGCCGGCGTGACCGTGACCCCGGCCGAGAACCAGATCCTGCGCGCCCGGCTCGGTGACAACCTCGTGGAGATCTCGGTGGCCGCGGGCAAGGCCACCGTGCTGCGGGTCCTGGGACTGGCCTCGACCACCCTGCCCAAGGACGCCGAGTCGGCCCTGGCCACCTATGCCAACAACTGGCACCGCGAGAAGGTCTGGCCCACGTTGCTGTGGACCACCAACGCCGAGGGCAACCTGGCGCTGCGCAGCGTCTACACAGTCGACTTCACCGCCGGTGCCACCGACCAGCAACTCACCACCGCGATCCGGCTGGGTCTCAGCGCCACCGCCAAGGGCCTGGACTCGGCGCTCGAGGCGCTCCAGAACGGCACCACCGAGCCCGAACTGGGCTGACGGGCTCATGATGAGCCACCGTCCGGAACCCGCGGCGCAGGCCGATTTGCGGACACTGCTCGACTCCGCCGACCGGATCGTCGGCTTCACCGGCGCCGGTGTCTCCACCGAGTCGGGCATCCCGGATTTCCGCTCCGCCGGTGGGGTATGGACCACGTACGATCCGGCCACCTTCGACTTCGCCCGGTTCATCACCGATGCGCAGGTGCGCGAGCAGAGCTGGCAGATGCGCCGGGAGTTCTTCGACGCCGATGCTCGACCGAACCCGGCCCACCGCGCCCTGGCAGCCCTGGAACATCAGGGCCGCTGTGCCGGGGTGATCACGCAGAACATCGACGGCCTGCATCAGCAGGCGGGGTCGGTCAACGTCCTGGAACTGCACGGCACCGCGCGGGAGGTGCTGTGCATCGGAACCCATCCTGCTCCCGGCAGCCCGCAAGGTTGCGGGTGGCGGGCGCCGCACGCATGGGCGATGGAGCAGGTCGACGCCGGTCATCCCGACCCGCGCTGCCCCGACTGTGCCGGGATGGTGAAATCCGCGACGATCTCGTTCGGCCAGTTGCTCGACCCCGATGTGATCGAGGCGGCCCTGGCCCTGGCCCGGTCCGCGGATCTGCTCATCGCCGCGGGATCCTCGTTGCAGGTGCAGCCGGCTGCGGGCCTCCCGCTGGAGACCCTCGAGGCCGGCGGCCGCCTGGTGATCATCAACGACGAGCCGACCCCGCTCGACCGGTTCGCCGACGTGGTGGTGCGAGGCCGTGCCGGTGAAGTGCTCGGCGCAGCCGTGCCGCTCTAACGCAGCCGTGCCGATGCACCACGGCGTACCCGCCCGGCTCAGGCCTGCGAGCGCACCTTGGGCATCCCCAGTCCCACCGGGACCGGGCCCGCCGGGACGGTGCCCGCGGCCCTGGCCCGCTGCGCCGCCTCCCACGCATCACCGGAGCAGGTGCGCCGGACCTCGAACGTGCCACCCCGGACACCGGAGTCGGCGATCAGGTGGTGCGGCGCCGAGGACGTCACCCGCGCGGTGACCATGTCGCCCGGGCGAGGTGCGTCGTCGTCGGGCATTCCCCCCGGCAGACCGAGGTGCACCAGCCGGTTGTCCGCCGCCCGCCCCGAGAGCCGCTTTGTGGCGGCGTCCTTGCGCCCCTCGCTCTCCGCGATGAGCACTTCGACGTCGGTCTCGACCTGCTTGGCGTTCTCCTCGGTGGAGATGCGCTGCTGCAGGTTCACCAATCGCGCGTACCGCTCGGCGACCACATCGGCCGGCACCTGATCGGGAATGTCCGCGGCCGGGGTTCCCGGACGCGGGGAGTACTGGAAGGTGAAGGCGCTGGAGAAGCGGGAGGCCTCCACCACGTCCAAGGTGGCCTGGAAGTCCTCCTCGGTCTCCCCGGGGAAGCCCACGATGATGTCGGTGGTGATCGCGGCATCGGGCAGTTGCCCCCGCACCCGGTCCAGGATCCCGAGGAACTTCTCCGACCGGTAGGACCGGCGCATCGCGCGCAGGATCACATCCGACCCGGACTGCAGCGGCATGTGCAGCGAGGGCATCACGTTCGGGGTGGCCGCCATGGCATCGATCACGTCATCGGTGAACGCCGCCGGGTGCGGGGAGGTGAACCGGACCCGTTCCAGGCCCTCGATGTGACCGCAGGCGCGCAGCAGTTTCGCGAACGCACCCCGGTCCCCGAAACCCACGCCGTAGGAGTTGACGTTCTGGCCCAGCAGGGTCACCTCGATGGCACCCTGATCCACCACGGCGGCGACCTCGGCGAGCACCTCGCCAGGGCGCCGGTCCCGTTCCTTGCCCCGCAGGCTCGGCACGATGCAGAAGGTGCAGGTGTTGTTGCAGCCCACCGAGATCGACACCCACGCCGCATAGGCACTCTCCCGGCGGGTGGGCAGCGTGGAGGGGAAGACCTTCAGCGAGTCCTCGATCTCCACCTGCGCCTCGTCGTTGTGGCGGGCCCGTTCCAGCAGTACTGGCAGCACGTCGAGGTTGTGGGTGCCGAAGACCACGTCCACCCACGGAGCGCGCTCGACGATGCCGGCCCGGTCCTGCTGGGCCAGGCAGCCTCCGACGGCGATCTGGAAGTCGGGGCGGTCCTTCTTCAGGGAGGCGAGCTGGCCGAGGTTCCCGTACAGGCGGTCTGCGGCGTTCTCCCGTACAGCACAGGTATTGATGACGACGACGTCGGCCCGGGCGGCCTGCTCCAGCAACGAGCCGCTGTGGCCGCCGGCATCGATGTAGCCGGCCTGCTCCAACATGCCCGACATCCGCTCGGAGTCGTGCACGTTCATCTGGCAGCCCAGGGTGCGCACCATGTACCGGCGCGGGGTTTCAACACTCACAGGGCCCGATTCTACGGTGCTGCGGGCCGGGCGCGAGAAGCCCGGGGGGCGGGGATCGAGTCCAATTCGTGATCTGCGTACCGACCCCCGGATGGGTACGAGGCATTAGGTTGCAGATATGTCAGAAGCGACTCCGGAACCGCCTGCCCTGACGGCGCCGGCCTCGGATATGGCCGCAGCCGCCGGTGAACCGCTCGTGGTGCTCAGCGACGTGCAGAAGTACTTCGGTGACTTGCACGTGCTCAAGGACATCGACCTCACCGTGCACCGCGGCGAGGTGGTGGTGGTGATCGGGCCCTCCGGTTCGGGCAAGTCCACCCTGTGCCGCACCATCAACCGGTTGGAACCGATCAATTCCGGTTCGATCACCCTGGACGGCCAGGAACTGCCCGCCGAGGGCAAGGCCCTGGCCGCGCTGCGCGCCGATGTGGGCATGGTCTTCCAGGCCTTCAACCTGTTCGCGCACAAGACGGTGCTGGAGAACGTGACGCTGGGGCCGATCAAGGTCAAGAAGATGAAGACCGCCGAGGCCCGCAAGGTCGCGATGGATCTGCTCGACCGGGTCGGCGTGGCCAACCAGGCCGACAAGATGCCGGCCCAACTCTCCGGAGGTCAGCAGCAGCGTGTGGCGATCGCCCGCGCCCTGGCGATGAGGCCCAAGGTCATGCTGTTCGATGAGCCCACCTCAGCGCTGGACCCGGAGATGGTCAACGAGGTCCTCGACGTGATGGTCTCCCTCGCGAAGGAGGGCATGACGATGGTGGTCGTGACACACGAGATGGGCTTCGCGCACAAGGCGGGCGACCGCGTCGTCTTCATGTCCGAGGGCCAGATCGTGGAGGTTGCCGATCCGGACACCTTCTTCGCCGACCCGCAGACCGATCGAGCCCAGGATTTCCTGAGCAAGATCCTCACCCACTAGTCGCCGCCGACCTGAACACCCATTCCACTCACAGACATGTGCGACCCACAGGAGGAAACCCACGATGAAGAACACCCGTAAGTCATTGATCGCCCTGGCGGCAGCCGGGCTGCTGATGCTCACCGCCTGCAACGGGGACGACGGCGCTCCCGAGGGCGAGCCGGTCGACCCGACGGAGTTCCCCGAAGGCAGCACGATGCAGCAGCTGCACGACCAAGGCTCCATCACCATCGGCACCAAGTTCGACCAGCCCTTGTTCGGGCTGCAGGGCCCGGACGGCACACCGGTGGGCTTCGACGTCTCCATCGGCCAACTCGTCGCCGACGCCCTGGGCGTGGAAGCCGAGTTCGTGGAGGCACAGACCCCGCAGCGTGAGAACCTCATCGAGAACGGATCGGTGGACATCGTCGTGGCCACCTACACCATCAACGACACCCGCAAGGAGGTCGTCGACTTCGCCGGCCCGTACTACATCGCCGGTCAGTCCCTGATGGTGACGATGGACAACGACGAGATCTCCGGCGACGACGACCTCGACGGCAAGCGCGTCTGCTCCGCGGACGGGTCGACCCCGGCGCAGAACATCGCCGAGAACTACCCGGAGGCCGAGCTGGTCACCTACGGCGCCTACACCGACTGCCTGGACCCACTGCGAAGCGGGCAGGTGGACGCCGTCACCACCGACAACGTGATCCTGGCCGGCTACGTGGACGAGAGCCCGGACGACTTCAAGATCGTCGGGGACCTGTTCACCGAAGAGCCCTACGGCATCGGCCTGGCCAAGGGCGACGACGAGTTCCGCGATTTCATCAACGACGTGATCGAGGAATCGTATGAGAACGGCAACTGGGAGGCCGCGTGGGAGAACACCGCCGGCACGGTGCTGGAGCTCCCGGAGCCCCCGGCCGTCGACAGGTACTGATCGCTGCCCACGTTGACACACCTTGACGGTCCGGGGCGCGCTTGCGCTCCGGACCGTCAAGGGTCGGATCGGGAGGACGAGGCATGAATGTTGTCCTGGACAACCTGCCGGCGTTCTGGAACGGATTCCTCACCACGCTGTACCTGTCGGTAACGGCGGGGATCATCTCACTGGTCGTGGGAGTCCTGCTTGCCGCGATGCGGGTCTCCCCCCTGTCCACCTTGCGCTGGGTCTCGACGGCGTGGGTCGAGGTCATGCGGAACACCCCGCTGACGCTGATCTTCGTGTTCATCTCCGCCGTGCTGTTGACGATGGACATTCTGATCCCGATCGGACGTACCCAGGCGATCGTGGCGCTTTCGGTCTACACCTCCGCGTTCGTGTGCGAGGCGGTGCGCTCCGGGATCAACAGTGTGGGCGTCGGACAGGCCGAGGCAGCCCGTGCGATCGGCCTGACCGGCGGGCAGTCGTTGAATCTGGTCGTGCTCCCCCAGGCGCTGCGGACCGTGGTGCCACCGATCATCAACGTGCTCATCGCGATGATCAAGAACACCTCCATCGCGGCCGGATTCGCCACGGTGGAACTGACCTCCACCGCCCGCACGCTGGCGCTGGGTAACCCCGGTCCGGCGGCCCTGTGGATCTTCGTGGGGATCGCCGTGTTCTACCTAGCGCTGACCGTGCCCTCGGGGCTACTCGCCAACTACATCGAGCGGAAGGTGGCCTTCGCGCGATGAGCAACGTCAGTTCAGTTCTCTACGACATTCCCGGACCGGTGACCAAGCGCCGTCAGCGGCGGTGGTCGGTGGTCGCCGGGCTGGCGATCTTCGCGGTCCTCGGTGCGGGCCTGTTCGCGATGTACCGCAACGGGGTCTTCGATGAGCGCTGGATGGTGCTGATCGATCCACCGAACGTTCGGGGGTTGAACAGCACCGCGGCAGATGTGTGGTGGAACTCACTCATCATGACCGGCCTGATCCAGGGGACGCTGGCCGCGGCTGGGCTGGCCATGCCCATTGCCGGGCTCGTCGCGCTGATCCTGGTGGTGCTACGCACCTCGACCAAGAAGGCCGTCAGCGTCCCCGCCAAGGTCCTCATCGAGGTCTCCCGCGGACTCCCGGTGCTGGTCCTGATGCTCTTCGGGCTGTTCGTCTTCAACTTCAGCGCCTACGTCTCTGTGGCATTCGGGCTGATCGTCTATAACGCCGCGATCCTCGCCGAGATCCTGCGGGCCGGTCTGGCCTCGATCGCCAAGGGTCAGGGCGAGGCCGGGATGGCCATCGGGCTGAGCTGGTTCCAGAACTTCTTCATCATCACCCTGCCGCAGGCAGTCCGGGTCATGATGCCCAGCCTGATCGCGCAACTGGTGGTGTTGCTGAAGGACACCTCGATCGGTTTCATCGTGGGCTACACCGAACTGCTGCGAACCGGACAGGTCAACTGGAACTTCTTCGGCAACGAAACCCGTCTGCCGTTCTTCGTGGCGGTGCTGGCGATCTACCTGGTGCTGAACTTCTCCCTCACCCGCATCGCCACCTTCGTGGAGAAGCGGCTCCGCGAGCGTGGCCAGCGCGCCACGCTGCCCGGTGGGATCGCCGCCACCCTCAATCCCAGGGACGCCTGACCGGCTGCCGCCTCCTAGCCCTCGGAGACCACCAGGTCGGCGTAGTCGGTATGACGCTCGATCCAGGCCGCCACGAACGGGCACACCGGGTCCACCCGGCGCCCCTCGGCGCGGATCCAGTCCAGCGCCGTGCGCGCCAGGGCCGAACCCACACCGCGGCCCTCCGCGGCCGGCTCCACGAGGGTGTGGCGAAGGGCCACCACGTCTGCCCGGCGCTCGTACTCCAGGCGCCCGAGGTGTTCACCACCGGCGGTCGCCACGAACTGCTGCTGGTCGGATGAATGTGAGATCTGCGGATCAGCCATGACTCACCCTAGGCAGATCACGGGCTCTCCAGGAAACTCTCGGCGGTGCCGTCCGGGTCGGAGTCGCCCTGGTCGACGCCGTCCTCGGCCTGCTCATCCCAGAGCAGTTCGCTGATCAGCCGGTGTGCCAACCCCGCCGGGTAGCCCTTGCGGGCGAGCATGCCCATCAGACGCCGACGGCGCCGAGTCGGATCCAGGCCCTGGGAAGACCGGGCCTTGCGGCGCAACAGGGCCCGCGCCGCGGCCTCCTCGTCCTCGGGCTCGATCGAACTCAACGCAGCCTCGGCATCCTCACTGCCGATGCCCTTGCGTCGCAGCTCGAGCGCCAGCGCCCTGCGGGCGAGCCCCCGCTCGGACTGACGGCTGCGCACCAGCATCTGCGCGTACTCGGCGTCGTTGATCAGGCCCACCTCGGTGAACCGGTCCAGGACCTTGGTGGCCACCGCCTCGGGGACGTCCTTCTTGGCCATCGCCTCGGCCAGTTGCGAACGGGAACGCGGGGAGTGGGTCAGCAGGCGCAACGCGATCGCGCGCGCCACCGACTCCGCTTCCGGTTCGGAATCAACCGCCGCCGCGCCCGTGGCCGGGGTTTCACTCACCCGGCCACGGGAGGTACGCGTACGGCGCATCAGGTCACCGGCGTCGGCTCGCTCGGAGGAAGGCATCCGATACTCAGAAGTCGACCGCCTCGGCGGACTCCGGCACCACCTCGAGTTTGATGCCCACCCCGAGTTTGGTCTTGATCTTGGTCTCGATCTCGTCGGCCAACTCGGGGTTGTCCTTCATGAAGCGGCGCACATTCTCCTTGCCCTGACCCAGTTGGTCGCCCTCGTAGGTGTACCAGGCACCGGACTTGCGCACGATCCCGTGCTCCACGCCGAGGTCGATCAACCCGCCCTCGCGGGAGATGCCCATGCCGTAGAGGATGTCGAACTCGGCCTGCTTGAACGGCGGGGCCATCTTGTTCTTCACCACCTTGGCACGGGTGCGGTTACCCACCGAATCGGTGCCCTCCTTGAGGGTCTCGATCCGGCGCACGTCGATGCGTACCGAGGAGTAGAACTTCAGCGCCTTACCGCCGGTGGTGGTCTCCGGTGAGCCGAAGAACACCCCGATCTTCTCGCGGAGCTGGTTGATGAAGATGGCGGTGGTCCCCGAGGAGGACAGCGCGCCGGTGATCTTGCGCAGCGCCTGGGACATCAGCCGGGCCTGCAGGCCCACGTGGGAGTCGCCCATCTCGCCCTCGATCTCGGCCTTGGGGACCAGGGCTGCGACGGAGTCGATCACCACGATGTCCAGGGCGCCGGAGCGGATCAGCATGTCCATGATCTCCAGGGCCTGCTCGCCGGTGTCCGGCTGGGAGACCAGCAGCGCATCGGTATCCACCCCCAGACTCTTGGCGTACTCGGGGTCCAGGGCGTGCTCGGCGTCGATGAATGCGGCGATCCCCCCGTTCTTCTGGGCGTTGGCCACCGCGTGCAGCGCCACGGTGGTCTTACCGGAGGACTCCGGACCGTAGACCTCGACGACCCGGCCCCGCGGGAGGCCACCAATGCCCAGGGCCACGTCCAGGGCGATCGAACCGGTCGGGATGACCTCTACCGGCGGACGGGTGTCATCACCCAGCCGCATCACCGAGCCCTTGCCGTAGGCGCGGTCGATCTGGCCGAGAGCGGCGTCAAGGGCCTTCGTGCGATCTGCGTTCGTGCGATCTGCTGCGGAAACAGCCATGGTGTGTCACCTTCGGTTCTGGGCGGTCTCTCCGCCGGATGTGCAAGGGCTGGTCTGTTCGCCACCACCCTCTCCGGGTGGCTTGATGGGGCGTGGAACGAGGCTATGTCCGACCACTGACATCCGGTGCGCTGCGGATCCAGCGTGTGGATCCAGGGCCGCACCGTCCGCGTCCTGTGGACAGCCTAGGACGAACGCGTGTTCGAGGTAAGTCCGACACGCCGAACGCGCGGATTGACCACGACGCAGAGCACGATCGTGGGCCCCGCTCAGGTCAGCAGCAGCCGTTCGATCCGCCGGGTCGCGGCCCACAGACCCAGCGCGCTCATCACCGCCAGGTAGGCCACGTGCGCCCACATACCGGCGTGCACTGCTCCGGTGGTCAGGCTCCGGATCAGTTCTACCCCGTGGTAGAGCGGGGTCGCCTGGACCACCCACTGCAGGGCCGGCGGATAGGTACTCAGCGGGAAGAACGTGGCGGAGAACAGGAACAGCGGCAGGATCGCCAGCTGCACGTAGTCGGCGTCATTCCATGAACGCATGTAGGTGGTGGCGGCCATGCCAACCGAGCCGAACGCCAGCCCGATCAGCGAGGCGACCGGGATCGCCAGTACCGCCCAGGCCGAGAGCACGAACCCCGACAGCGTGGCCACCAACAGGAACGCCACGGAGTACACCAACCCCCGCAACAGCGCCCAACCGATCTCCCCCACCGCGACATCGCGCGGGCTCAGCGGGGTGGTGAGCACCGAGTGATAGAGCTTGGCGTCCTTGATCTTGCCGAACACGTTGAACGTGGAGTCCATCACCGCCCCGTTCATCGCGGAGGTGGCCATCATCGCCGGGGCAACGAAGACCGCGTAGGACATCGCCTCCCCGTCGACGTCGATGGTGCCCACCAGCGTCCCGATGCCCACCCCCAGGGCGAACAGGTAGAACACCGGCTCGAGGAAGCCGGAGACATAGGTGAACACCGCCCGGCCGGCCGCCCGCGCGTTGCGTTCGACCAGTGCCCACGGCCGCAGCAGCAGCGCGATCATCACACCACCATCCGCTTTGTCAGTCGGCGCACCGCGAGGGCATAGCCGACGGCGATCATCGCCACCAGCACCGCCAGATGCACCGCGAACCGCCACGGTTCCAACCACAGCGGGGAGTCCGGCCCCAGCCCGAACGCCCGGTTCAGCGCCACCGCGTGGGTCAGCGGCGACACCCATGCCACCGCCTGCAGCCCGGTGGGCAACTGCTCCAGGGGGAAGAACGTCCCGGAGAACAGGAACATCGGCATGATGACGAAGCGCTGCAGGATATTGAAGCCCTGCCCGGAGTCGGTGATCCCGGCGGAGTAGGCGAAGGTGCAGGCCGCGAAGCCCATCCCGGTCAGCACGGCCACCACGACGACGGCGGGCACCCATACCCCGTTCATCGCCCCCAGCGCCGTGGCCACCGCGGTGAAGACCCCGGCCACCATCGTCATCCGGATCAGGATGTAGACCAGTTGCCCGCGCACCAGGTCCACCACCCTGATCGGGGTGGCCAGCATCGCGTAGTAGTTGTAGGTCCACTTGATCGGCGCCAGCACGTTGTAGGTGGCCTCCCCGGAGCCGGTCATCATCGTCTGGGCCGCGACCAGCCCGGTGGCCACGAACGCGACGTAGGCCACGCCGTTGATCGCGCCACCGCCGGGGCCGTCCACCAGCGACCCGAGCCCGTAGCCCAGGCCGGCCAGGTACATCAGCGGGGCCAGGAAGGAGGAGACCACGGTGGAGGGCCAGATCCGCCGGTAGCGCATCAACCAGTACGTCAGCACCGCCCGCCAGCCGGAGAACGAGGACGAGGAGACCGGGCGCGTCGGATCGGCAGGGAGGCTCGCGCCGGCACCGGGGCCGTCTTCCGGGCTGGTCATTCGATCAGGCTCCGCCCGGTCAGCCGCAGGAAGACGTCCTCCAGGCTGGACCGGCGCACCAGCGTGGCCGCCGGGTGGATGCCGCGTGCGGTCACCGTCTCCAGGGCCGCGTCGCCGTCGCGGACGTAGAGCAGGACCCGGTCGGCGAGCACCTCGACGCGATCGGCGAGATCGCGCACCTGGCCGACGACGTCGTCGTCGTGTTCGGCGAACCGCAGTTCCAGCACCTCCCGGGAGGCGTGCTGGGCGATCAGGGAGCGCGGTGAACCCTCGGCCACGATCCGTCCGGCGTCCATCACCACCAGTCGGTCGCAGAGTTGTTCGGCCTCGTCCATGTAGTGAGTGGTCAGCACCAGGGTGACCCCGGAGCGCTTGAGCTGTAACAGGCGCTGCCACAGGTTGTGCCGGGCCTGCGGGTCCAACCCGGTGGTGGGCTCATCCAGCAGCAGCAGGCGCGGTTCGTTGATCAGGGCACGAGCGATGGTCAGGCGCCGCTTCATCCCGCCGGACAGGCTCTCGACGACGGCGTCGGCCTTGTGGGTCAGATCGGCGAACTCCAGCAGCGGGCCGGCCCGGCGGGCGGCTTCGGCGCGGGACAGCCCGAAGTAGCGACCGTACACGAGGAGGTTCTCGGCGACCTTGAGTTCGGTGTCCAGCCAGTCCTGCTGCGGGACCACGCCCAGTTGGGCGCGGATGTCCGGGCCGTCGCCGGCCGGGTCCATCCCGAGCACGCGTAGGGTGCCGCCGCTCACCGGCGAGGTGCAACCGATCATCCGCATCGCCGAGGTCTTGCCCGCCCCGTTCGGTCCCAGGAAGCCGAAGGACTCCCCCGCCTCCACCGTGACGTCGATGCCATCCACGGCGGTGAAGTCACCGAAGGTCTTGACCAGGTTGCGGGCTTCGATGAGGGGCATGCCTGGCACTGTAGGACATCGTCGGCACTGCTAGCAACCTACCTTGCTTGCCTGGGCGTCATCGCCATGCCGGGTATCCGGGCAGGTTCAGCGCACCGTTCCCACCCCACTCCCGCAGTGCCCGGGTGATCGCCTCATCGGCCGCCGCGGCGGTATCGGGGAAGTCATCGGCGGCCTCGGCGATCACCTGGCGCCACCGGCTCACCAGCAGTTGGCGATGATTCGGCGCCAGCGCACCGGCGGGTCCGATGCTGGCCACCTTGGTCCGGGCCGAAGGAAGCAGCCACGCGGCCGAGACCACGGTGAAGATGACGACGGCGCCGCGCACCTGAGCGGGCCAGTGCGGGTCGGTCGCGAGCTGGGGAAGCTGCCCCGACGCGCCCGCGGTGAACTCGGCCAGCATCGCCTCGCGCAACCCCGACGGCGGAGTGAACACGCACCAGCAACTGCTGAACGGCTGCAGTGCGTAGGCGGCGTCGATGGCTACCGGATGTACCGCGGTGCCCTCGGTATCCAGGAAGCGCACCGCAGGTTCGGTCAGCACCGCGTTGTCCGGGCAGGTGTCTCCGGCTGAGATCACCTCGCGGGTGGAGTCGCCGAGCAGCGCTGTGAGCGCCTCGGAGATCTCGGCCCGCGCCGCCTCGGCGTGGCGCACGCCCCAGTCCGCCATCGCATCGAGCCCAGCGCCCGGCAGCGCGGCAATCAGGCGGCGGTTGGTCTCCTCGGCCGGGCCCAGGTCGGCGCGGAACTGCGCCAGCACGTCGGGATCGGCCACCACGTGGCCGCCCAGCGCCCGGGCCCAGCGCAGGCAGGCGGCCCAGGCCGCACCCGGGTCGTCACGCACGAGCAGGTCCGCCAGGGTGGGGGCCGCGCCGATGTCCTCCATCACCAAGGTGGTGTTCGGGGCGTCCTCGGCGAGCAGGGCCGGGGTACCCGGCAGGTAGCGCAGCCCGGCGCGTTCGCGCAGGAAGCCCTCGGTGTGGGCGCCCGCGCCGGCATCGGCTTCGTCCGGGGAGCCACCCTCCGGGGCCAGGAAGGTCTTGACGACCACGCTGCTCCCCCACTGCGCCGGTGCCTGGTTCACCCGGTGCCGGCTCACCCGGGAGCGAGCAGAGCCACCCAGTTCGGTGCCGGGAGCCAGGTCGATGTCGTCGGGAAGATTCGGCGGGAGCACGGTGGACACCGGTTCACCCTAGGACAGCGCCGGAAGCCGGATGTGCGGATTCGCCGCGTGAGATTACCGCTTGCGCGCCTGAGGTTGGCGGTGGTGCCAACGCACGTGCTCGGGCAGGTCGTTGACCACGCAGATCGCCGCCCAGACCTCGCGCGGGGACGTGCCCTGGTCCAGGGCCTCCTGCGCCGTCCGCCCACCCAGTGGCCCCAGCACCATGTCCTTGGCCAGCGATGCGGCATAACTGCCGAAGGTGTCGGTCATGGCGGACCAGAATTCCGAATGCTTCACCCGCGCAACCTTATGAGGCCGGGTCAAGGCGTTGACAGTCGGACGTCTCGCTTCTAGCGTGTAATCGATTACTCGCACAGTCTGGATACCTGCCGCTGTGTGACGGCATCGGTTTCACCGCGATGTCACTGACCGACTGGCAACCTCCTTCTGGAGTCGATCGATGACGACGACAATGAGCCGACGAAACGCGCTCCGCCTGGGAGCCGGCGCACTCGGCAGCCTCGGCGCAGCCTGGGCGCTGAGCAGTTGCTCTGACGCCTCGGCCTCACGGCCGATGCAGTTCTGGAACAACTATTCCCCCCAGCGTGCGGGCGATCCGAACGTGATCGCCCAGAGCGACTGGTTCCTGAACGCCACCAGACGCTGGGCGGAGGCGGGCGAGCGCCCGGTGGACATGGTGCACATCCCCGGGTACACCGATCCCACCAACACCCGGATCACCACCGCCTTTGCCGCCGACGAGGGCCCGGACATCTTCCTGATCTCCCCCGGCGACTTCCTGCGCTACTACAACGGCGGCGTGCTCACGGACCTGACGCCATACCTGACGCAAGAGGCTATCGACGACTTCTACCCCGACGCGCTGGCAACCCGGATGGTCGACGGGCGCGTGTACGGCCTACCGATGGAGCAGGAACCCCTCGCAATCTTCTACGACATCGCCGCGTTCGAGGAGGCCGGGTTGGCCGAGGGCGACCTGCCGAGCACCTGGGATGACATGCTCGGCCTCGGCCGGGAACTCACCGGTGGCCAGCGTGCCGGTCTGGTCCTCGATACCACCCCGAGTTACTACCAGAACTTCACCTTCTACCCGTGGATATGGCAGGGCGGCGGGGACGTGATCGATCCCGCAAGCGGCACACCGCACTTCGACTCCGACGCCGCCGTGCAGGCCCTGAGCCTGTTCCAGGAGGCCGTGCAATCCGGTGCCTCACCGCGCACATTGCCGGCCGGGGGCGACCTGGTCAGCGCCTTCACCAACGGGTACGCGGCTATGTGGCAGACAGGCATCTGGCAGGTCGAGGCGATGCGGCAGAACGCCCCCGACCACCCTTACGGCATCTTCCAACTCCCGTCCCCGCCCGGTGGGCAGTCGGTCACCGCGCTAGGCGGGTGGGCATTCGTAGTGAACAGCCGTGGGGTGGATCCCGACGCCGCAGCCCGCTTCACGGTCGAGTTGATGGGAACGATGAGTGAGAGGTCCATCGGCGCAGCGGTGGAATGGAACGGGCTGGCCAAGGGCAATATCCCGGCACGCCGCTCAGTGACCCGGGCGATCGGCGACACCGGATCGTTCGAAAACCCGATTCTGCAGCAGTTCCGCGACGAGATCGTCCCCACCGGCCGGGGTGAGCCTCGCTACCCACCGGTTATCTACAAGGCCGTCTCCAACGCCATCCAGAACACCATGCTCGCCGGCGCCGAGGCGAACGAGCAGGCGCAGATCACTCAATCGGCGATCGAAAGTTACCTGGAAACATACGAAGGGGGCTCACTGATATGAGTTCACTGACGCTCTCGCGCACGGCCGGCCGTGAGTCGCCGGCCACCCCGTCGGCGACCGGTGGGAAGTCCGCACAAGCCCGCTGGGAACGCCGCGCAGCGTTCTGGTTCCTGCTTCCGGACTCCCTGGGACTGCTGGTCTTCGTGGCGCTCCCGATGGTGCTGGCCGTGGTACTGGGGTTCTTCCACATGGACGGCTTCGGCACCTTCGAGTTCGTGGGCGTGGACAACTACGTACGCATGGCCGGAGACCCACAGTTCTGGAACAGCGTACGCATCACGCTGATCTACCTCGTAGCCGTGGTACCGGCGATCTACGTGATCGGGCTGGCTCTGGCGCTGCTGGTCCAGCAACGGTTCCCGTTCGTGGGCCTGGTTCGGAGTGCGCTGTTCGTGCCCTACGTGGTCAGCCTCGTCGTCGTCGCCATGGTCTGGGAGTTCATGCTCGCCGAGCGCACCGGGATCATCTCCCGGGCCCTGAGTGGACTGGGCATCACCGATGTCTCCCTGCTCGGTGAACCCAGCCTGGCCCTGACCGCGGTGATCGTGGTGACCGTCTGGTTCCAGATGGGCTACTACATGGTGATCTTTCTCGCCGGGCTACAGGACATACCGGGCGAGTACTACGAGGCTGCCCGCATCGACGGAGCGAATGCGTGGCAGCGGTTCCTGCTGATCACTTCCCCGCTGTTGCGCCCCACCAGTTTCTTCGTCGTCATTACCGCAACAGTCGCGGTCTTCACCGGCGGCTTGGACCTGATCTTCGTGCTCACCGGCGGCGGACCAGCCGGAGCGACCACGCTGTTGATCTTCTATGTCTACGAGCAGGCGTTCCTGTTCGGCGAACTGGGCTACGCGGCGGCGATCGGCTCGGTACTGGTGTTGGTGCTGATGATCTGGTCCGGCCTAATGTTCGCCCTCACCCGCGGAGGACGGTTCGACAATGACTGACACAGTCGCCCACCCAGACCACCAAGACCACACCGCGACCCCGCGACGACGGGTGCGGGTCGACAGCTTGTGGACCAAGCGGCGCACGATGATGCTGGCGCTCGGCCTGGTACTGGGGGCGTTGACCATCTTCCCGCTGGTGTGGATGGTATCTGGCTCCTTCAAGACCGCAGCCGACGTCTACAGCCTGGACCTGATCCCGGCCAGTCCCACCCTGGAGAACTTCACGTACGTCTTCACCGAGGTGCCATTTCTGCGATACATGGCCAACAGCCTGTTCGTGGCGGGCACGGTCACGGTGCTGGCGCTGTGGTTCCACTCGATGGCCGCCTACGCCCTCGCCCGTCTGAACTTCAAGGGCCGGGACACGATCTTCCTGATCATCTTCTCCACCCTGCTGGTGAGTCTGCCGGTGGTACTGATTCCCACATTCGTGGTGGTGCGCACGCTGGGTCTGGTGGACAGTTACGCCGGGCTGATCATCCCGGCCATCTTCAACGCCTTCGGCATCTTCCTGCTGCGCCAGTTCTACATCTCCCTTCCCAAGGAACTCGAGGAGGCCGCCCTGGTGGACGGAGCCAGTTACTGGCGGATATACGCGAACGTGATCCTGCCGCTGTCACGCCCGATACTGGCGGCGTTGGCTGTCTTCTTCTTCCTGGCGAACTGGAACTCCTTCGTCTGGCCGCTGACGATCACCTCGGATCCCAACCTGCGGGTGGTCCAACTCGGAATCGCAACCTTCCAACAGCAGTACACCGCGGACTGGAACTACATCCTGGCCGCCGCCACGGTGGCGGCGGCCCCGACTTTGCTGGTGTTCTTCTTCTTCCAGCGCCAGATCGTGGAGTCCATCAAGAGTGCTGGCTTCAAATGAGGCCTGATCCGTCGTCGAGGCGCACTGCCGGCGGGGTTGAGCAAGCCCCGCCGGCCCTGGTATCGAATGTGTCATGACAACTGAACTGACCTGGTTGCGCGCCACCGAGCACTCCGACCTACTCGCCGAACCCACCCGCGCTGCATTGGCCGGCTGGCCCGGCGCCGAGGCCGTCCAGGTGGCCGAGATCGACCCTGCGATCGCCGACACCTCCGCCCTGGTCGCCGCGACCGACATCACTCTGGAATCCAGCGCCAACTGCTTGGTGGTGCGGGCCCGGCGGTCCGGCACCGAGACCCTGGCCGCCGTCCTGGTCCTGGCTACCACGAAGGCGGACATCAACACCGCGATCCGCAAGACGCTCGGGGCGCGCAAGTGCTCCTTCATGTCGATGGACGCCGCGGTGGAGGCCACCGGGATGGAGTACGGCGGCATCACTCCGATCGGACTCCCGCAGGACTGGCCGCTACTGATCGATGAGCGGGTGGTGGCCCAGGACCAGATCGTGATCGGCTCGGGGGTGCGCCGATCCAAAGTGCGCATGCCCGGCCCGCTCGCGCAACAGTTGCCCGGGGCCCAGGTGATCACCGACCTCGCGGTGCCGAGCGCCTGAGCCTCGGCCGGGGTCTCCGGGCGGGGTGTCGGTACCTACCGTCACAATAGGGCGGTGAGTGGATCCACTGAGCGCGGACCGGACCCGGGCACCCTCCCGCGGGAGACCACGGCGCCCCTGACCGGGTTCAGCGAGCCGACGACGGCGTGGTTCTCCTCCGCATTCGCCGCGCCGACCGCCGCCCAGTCCCAGGCGTGGGAGGCGATCGCCTCCGGCGATCACGCCCTCGTCGTCGCCCCGACCGGGTCGGGGAAGACGCTTGCGGCGTTCCTGGCCGCGCTGGACGGGTTGCTCACCGGCCCGGACCCGGCCGACCCGGGCCTGCGGTGCAAAGTGCTCTATGTGTCCCCGCTCAAGGCACTGGCCGCCGACGTGGAGCGAAACCTGCGCTCACCGCTGGTGGGAATCACCCAGGCCGCCCAGGCCCACGGCCGCTCGGTACGCGAAGTCCAGGTTGGCGTGCGCACCGGGGACACTCCGGCGGCGCAGCGTCGGGCCTTCGCCACCAGGCCCACCGACATCCTGATCACCACTCCGGAGTCGTTGTTCCTCATCCTCACCTCCGCGGCGCGGGAGGGGCTGCGGGGTGTGCAGCAGGTGATCCTCGATGAGGTGCACGCCCTGGCCGGCAACAAGCGCGGTGCGCACCTCGCGTTGTCGTTGGAGCGGCTCGATGTGCTCACCGAGCGCCCGGTGCAGCGGATCGGACTGTCGGCCACGGTCCGTCCGCCCGAGGTGGTCGCGCGGTACCTGGCCGGGGCACGCCCGATCGCCGAGGGTGGGCGCGAGGTGCGGGTGGTGGCTCCGCGCATCGCGAAGGTCCTGGACATCGACGTGACCGTCCCGGTGCCGGACCTGTCCGACATCGGCGGGGCAGCCAGCAGCGCCGACCCACCGGCCACCGGCGGGGACGAGGAACTGGACCTGTCCGGGTCCGCGGCCGGGCGGCTCCCGGAACTGACCCGCCCGGGCGCAGGGCAGGCCAACTCGATCTGGCCGCACGTGACCGAGCGGATCACAGACCTGATCAACGCCCACCGGGCCACGATCGTGTTCACCAACTCCCGCCGGGGCGCGGAGCGGTTGGCAGCCCGGATCAACGAGTGCCAGGCCCGGCGGCTCGGCCTGGACGATCCCGACCCCGGTGCCGATCAGCCGGCGCAGGCACCCGGCCAGTCCGGCTCCCGCACCGACGTACCGCCCGAGGCGGTGATCGCCGCGGCTCACCACGGCTCGATGAGTCGGGAGGAGCGCGTCCGGATCGAGTCCGCCCTGAAATCCGGGACGCTTCCGGCGGTGGTTGCTACGAGTTCACTGGAACTGGGGATCGACATGGGCGCGGTCGACTTGGTGGTCCAGGTCGGGGCCCCGCCGTCGGTGGCCTCGGCGTTGCAGCGCATCGGTCGGGCCGGACACCAGGTCGGGGAGGTCTCCCGCGGGGTGGTCATGCCGACCCACCGCGGTGACCTACTGGCTGCGGTGACCACGGCCGCGCGGGCCGGGTCCGGACAGATCGAGCAGGTGCACGTCCCGGCCAACCCACTGGACGTGCTCGCCCAGCAGGTGGTGGCCGCCACCGCGGTGCAGGACTGGGACGAGGCCGAACTTGTGGCGTTGGTACGCCGCGCGACTCCCTTCACCGGTCTCACCGACGGGGTATGGCGTGCGGTGTTGGACATGCTCTCCGGGCGCTATCCGAGTGAGGACTTCGCCGAACTGCGGCCCCGCCTGGTGTGGGACCGTCGCGGTCGGACCCTGAGCGCCCGCCCGGGCGCGCTCCGCCTGGCGGCGACCTCCGGGGGCACCATTCCCGATCGTGGGCTGTACGGGGTCTACCTCGTGGGGGAACAGGACCCGCGCCGCGGCGGCAAGCGGGTGGGAGAGCTGGACGAGGAGATGGTGTTCGAGTCCCGCGTCGGGGACACCTTCACCCTCGGCTCGAGCACCTGGCGCATCGAGGACATCACGCCCGACCGGGTCCTGGTCTCCCCCGCCCCGGGCCTGCCGGGCCGACTGCCCTTCTGGAAGGGTGACGCCCCGCCCCGCCCGGCCGAGCTGGGCCGAGCCCACGGCGAGATGATCCGCCACCTCGCCACCGACCCCGACGGCGCCCACGCCCGGGCGGGGCTGGCCGGCCTGGACGACTGGGCGCGGCAGAACCTGCTGACCTACATCGGTGAGCAGGAGCAGTCCACCGGGGCGTTACCGACCGACCGCACGATCGTGGCCGAGCACTTCCGCGACGAGTTGGGTGACTGGAGAATCGCGATCCACTCCCCCTACGGCGCGGCGGTGCACGCGCCCTGGGCGCTGGTGCTCAGCGCCCGGCTGCGGGAGCGGTTCGGCCTGGACGCCCAGGTGATGCACGCCGATGACGGGATCGTGCTGCGATTGCCCGAGACCACCTGGGCCGAGGATGAGGCACGCGGTCCGCTGGACGTAGGCGAGCTGGTGTTGGCGCCGGAGGATGTGCACGCCGATGTGCTCAGCGCCCTGACCTCCTCGGCGCACTTCGCCGCTCGGTTCCGGGAGGCGGCGGCTCGCTCACTGCTCCTGCCCCGCCGCCGCCCGGACCGGCGCCAGCCGTTGTGGCAGCAGCGTCAGCGCAGTGCCCAGTTGCTCTCGGTGGCGGGCCGGTTCACCGATTTCCCGGTGGTCCTGGAAGCGGTGCGGGAGTGCTTGCAGGACGACTTCGATATCACCGCCCTGACGGACCTGATGCGCGCCCTGGACCGGCGGGAGGTGCGCCTGGTGGAGGTGCAGACCCCCCAGCCCTCCCCCTTCGCCCAGTCCCTGGTGTTCGGGTATATCGCGCAGTTCCTGTACGAGGGTGACGCGCCACTGGCTGAGCGCCGTGCCGCCGCGCTGACCCTCGATGCCCGGCTGCTGACGGAACTGCTCGGCGAGGGTGCCGAGGTGGCCGAACTGCTCGACGTCGACGCGCTGAGTTCGGTGGAGGCCGAGGTGGGTCTACGCACCGAGACGACCCGGGCCCGCGACCTCGAGGCCCTGGTGGACCTGATCAGGCGACTGGGGCCGGTGCCGCAGCACGAACTCACCGCGCGCAGTGCCACGCCGCAGGACGTACCCGGCTGGCTGGCGGACCTGGCCGCCGCCCGGCGGGTGCTGCCGGTGCGCGTAGCCGGGCAGGACCAGTGGGTGATCGCCGAGGACGCCGGCCGTGTCCGCGACGCGTTGGGGGTGGCGCTTCCCCCTGGGCTGCCCGAGGACTTCACCGCCCCGGCGCCCGATGCTCTCCTGGATCTGGTGCGCCGGCACGCTCGCACCCACGGTCCGTTCCGGGCCGGCGAGGTGGCGCAGCGGTTCGGCCTGGGCGTGGCCACGCTCACCCCCGCGTTGACCGCACTGACCGACCAGGGGGTGCTCGCTGCCGGAACGCTGCGTCCGGTGCAGGCCCACACCGCGGCCAGTGCGGCGATGGCCGGGCCGGACTATTGCGACGCCCAGGTGCTGCGCAGGATCCGGCGCCGGTCGCTGGCGGCGCTGCGCGCCGAGGTAGAGCCGGTGCCCGCCGCGGCGCTGGGAATCTTCTCCCCGCGCTGGCACCAGATCGGACGGTTGCGCGGGGTGGAGGGGGTGCTCAGCACGGTGGAGCAACTGGCCGGCAGCCCGATCGCCGCCTCGGCATGGGAGTCCCTGGTGCTGCCGGCCCGGGTGAGCGACTACCGCCCGGCGATGCTCGATGAACTCACCGCCTCCGGGGAGGTGGTCTGGGTGGGGGCCGGCGCCGGTCCGGGCAGCGATGGCCTGCTCGCCCTGCTGCCGGCCGAGGCTGTTGCGGAACTGGCGCCCCCGCCCGATGACGACGCCGCCCACGGCCGGGTGCATCGGGCCGTCCTGGAGGCGCTGGCAGGTGGGGGCGGAGTGTTCTTCCGGGATCTGGTCGCCGGTGTGCGTTCGGCCTCGCCCGCACCGGAGGAGGACGGTGACGACCAGGAGCTCGCGCAGGTCAGCACCGAGGAGGTGGTACGGGCCCTATGGGACCTGGCCTGGGCCGGCCATCTGACGAATGACTCCCTGGCGCCGCTGCGCGTGTGGATGTCGGCGGGCGGCGCCCGGCCCGGCACCCATGTGGCCGGCCGGCGGCCCGCCCGGCCGCGGTCGCTGCGGGCCGGGGCGTTGCGTGCAGCAGGCTTCGGGGCAGGCGGCCGGCGCACCGGCAGCGCGGTGCCCACGCCTCCTTCCGCGATCGGACGGTGGTCGGCGGTACCGGAACGGGCTCCAGCGCCCGAGCGGGCCGTCGCCGCGGTGCTGTCGCTGGTGGATCGGGACGGCGTACTGACCCGTGGCTCGGTCGGGACCCGGGTGCCGGGCGGGTTCTCCGCGGCCTACCGGGTGCTAGCCGAGGCGGAGCAGGGCGGTCAGGTGCGTCGGGGGTACTTCGTGGAGGGCCTGGGGGCTGCCCAGTTCGCCCTGGCTGAGTGCGTGGAGCGGCTGCGTGCCGATGCGGCCGAGGTGGAGCGTGATCGTGGGCAGGCAGTGCTGCTGGCTGCCACCGATCCTGCGCAGCCCTACGGCGGTGCGCTGGCGTGGCCGGAGACGGTCACCACCACGGCTACCGGACACCGGCCGGGCCGGAAGGTGGGGGCCAGCGTGGTGCTGGTGGACGGCCGGTTGGTGCTGTACCTGGAACGCGGAGCCAGGAGCCTGCTCTCCTTCACCTCCGCTCCGGCGGCGCTGCGGGCCGCGGCGACTGAACTGGCCCGATGGGCCGGCGACGGAGCGCTGGGCAGGTTCACGGTGCAGCGCGCAGACGGCGCCGACGCCCTCACCGAACGGAGCCCGCTGGTCGCGGCCCTGACCGAGGCGGGGTTCATCGCCACCCCACGTGGGCTCCGGCTGCGCGCGGGCTCGGGACTGTCGGGGAGCTCGGGTGCCCGAGGGTGACGTCGTGGCCCGAGTGGCGCGCCACCTCACCCGAGCACTGACGACGGGACCGTTGGTGCGTGCCGAACTGCGCTGGCCGGGCCTGGGCGATGCCGACCTGACGGGTCAGCAGGTGAGCGAGTGCCTCGGCTACGGCAAGCACCTGTTCATCCGCACCGGGAACGGCTGGAGCCTGCACACCCACCTGCGCATGGATGGCACCTGGCGGGTGCGGCGCACCGCCGCCCCGCCCGAAGCGCTCCGAGGTCGTTGGATCCGTGCGGTGCTCGCCACTGCGCGATGGACCTGTGTGGGTTCACACCTGGGCATGATGGACTTGGTGCGTGCTCGTGACGAGCGCCGGCTCATCGCGCACCTGGGACCGGACCTGATGGCGAAGCACCCGGACCTGGATGGGGCCGCGCGGAATCTGCATGCCCAAGGCTCCCGTGGGGTCGGTGAGTCGTTGCTGGACCAACGGGTGGCGGCCGGGATGGGCACCATCTACATGGCCGAGACACTGTGGGAACACCGGCTCAGCCCGTGGTTACCCGCCGACCGGGTGCCAGATCCCCGCGCGCTGTACGCCACGGCGTCGTTCCTCATGCGCCGCAGCGCCGACGCACCCGAACTGACCGCCACCGGGCACCTGGGAGCGGGGCTGCGCACCCACGTGCACGACCGGGCCGGGAAGCCCTGCCGGCGCTGTGGTGAGATGATTGCCGTTGCCGAGGTTGCTGCGCCACCGTTGGCACGGCCGGCGTTCTACTGTCCGGGTTGTCAGGAAGGCAGGCGAGCGGGGGCCGGGTATTGAGGTTGCGGGGAGATCCACGGACACCGGTGCTGTCCGCGCTGGTCCTGACGATGGCCATGGTGGCGATGGACACCACGATCATCGCCACCGCCGTACCGCAGGTGGTCGGTGACCTCGGGGGGTTCGATCAGGTCGGCTGGGTGTTCTCGGTGTACCTCCTCACCCAGACCGTGACGATCCCGATCTACGGCAAACTCACCGACGTCCACGGCCGCAGACCGGTGCTCGTGTTCGGGGTGTCGGTATTCCTGGCGGCCTCGGCCCTGTCCGCGGCAGCCTGGGACATGGTCGCGCTGATCGCCTTCCGCGCGCTGCAGGGACTGGGCGCGGGGGCGATCGCGGGGACCGTGCAGACCGTAGCCGGGGATCTGTACAGCGTGCGCGAACGCGGCCGGGTACAGGGGTACCTGGCCAGCGTGTGGGGCATCTCGGCGGTGCTCGCCCCTACCCTGGGCGGCTTGTTCGCCCAGTACCTGTCCTGGCGATGGATCTTCCTGGTGAACATCCCGATCGGGATCTTCGCCCTGGTGCTGATCCTGCGGGGCCTGCACGAGGACATCGCGCGGCGGCGCCACAGGATCGATTACCCCGGCGCAACGCTGATCCTGATCTCGGCCGGGCTGCTCATCTTCTGGCTGCTTCAGGGCGGAGCCACCTTCCCGTGGTGGTCGCTCACCAGTGTGGTGATGGTGAGCGTGGCCGTCATGGCCGCAGCCGCACTGGTGCTGGTGGAACGTCGTGCAGCCGAGCCGATCCTGCCACCACACCTGTGGGCGCAGCGCATCACCCTCTCGGCCTACATCGCCTCGGGGGCCGCGGGGATGGCGGTGATCGGCCTATCGGTCTACCTGCCGAACTGGGGGCAGAGTGTGCTCGGGCTGTCACCGATCGCCGCGGGGTTCGTGCTGGCCACGATGAGTATCACCTGGCCGATCACCTCAAGCCTGTCCGCGAAGGCCTACCTGCGAATCGGGTTCCGGGACACCGCCCTGGTCACGGTGCTGGCCGGGGTGGGGTTGAGCCTGCTCGGACCGGACGCCGGAGTGTGGCAGCCGGTGGCGTGCAGCGCCCTGATGGGCGTCGGGATGGGTCTGTTGTCCACCCCGTTGATGGTGGGCCTGCAGAACACGGTCGGCTGGGACCAGCGCGGAACCGTCACCGGGGGGTTGCTGTACGCCCGTTTCCTGGGACAGAGCATCGGGGCGGCCGGGTTCGGTGCGGTCGCGAACACGGTGCTGCGGCGCCGGGAGGGAGCAGCCGCCGACGTCGCGATGCATGCGGCGACCCATGCGGTGTTCGTGGCGCTACTGGTGGTAGGCGTGCTGGCCGTGGTGGCTCTGCTCCTCGCGCCCCGGCGGTTTCCCACCCATGCGATGGGCGGGGAACCGGTCCGGGACGAGGGCTGAGCCCGGGCTCAGACGCCGGCGAGATCTTCCTGGCCGAACTGCTCGGCCATGGCCATCTGCTCGGCGAAACTGACCGGGACCGTGTCCGGAACGGCGATCCCCTCGACCAGCGCGATGCGGTCGGAGACTTCCCGCAGCACCACCGACAACGGCACGCTCAATGCCGAGGCGATGGAGTTGAGCAGCTCCGAGGAGGCTTCCTTCTGTCCGCGCTCGACCTCGGAGAGGTAACCGAGGGACACCTGGGCGGCCGAGGAGACCTCGCGAAGGGTGCGGCCCTGGCGCTGGCGGATGTCGCGAAGGACATCACCGATTTCTCTGCGAAGAACCACCATGGTGCGTCCCTCCTCTCTCGCCTGCATCGAACTCTTGGATGTGTGTGCCGGTGTTGCAGTATTACCGTACCCCGAGATCGCCCGTGGCACCGTCCGGGGAGTGGACGGACGGCCGGCCGGGCGCCTGGAGCGCGGAGGGTGCATACGTGTGATCATTACTTGCTTCAACGCCCGGGCGCATCTTGTTTGTTCCCGGTGGGCCGGATCGCCGCCGCGCCGAGCGCCAGCGCCAGGTCCACCGAGGACGCGCGCAACTGCTCCCGCCCCCCGGCGAGTCGGTAGTGCCGTACCCAGACGCCACCCGGATGAGCACAGGCCAGATAGATCGTGCCGACTCCCTGCCCGTCCTGACCGGCCGGGCCGGCCACGCCGGTGGTAGCCAGGGTGAGGTCGGTGCCAAGCAGTTGCGCTGCCCCGGCAGCCATCTGCGCGGCCACCAGCGGATGCACCGGTCCGTGCGCCGCGAGCAGACCAGCGTCCACCCCGAGCAGATCCCGCTTGACGTCGGTGGCGTAACTGACAACCGAACCCCGGAAAGTCGCCGAGGCGCCCGGAACCTGCACGATCCGGTCGGCGAGCAGCCCACCGGTGAGGGACTCAGCCGCGCCCAGGCTCCAACAGGCCGCGCCCAGCCGAGCCAGGAGCGTCGCGGCCGGGTTCTCCGCCGTCAGACCGGTCATGGGCCCGCTACTGCGCGGTGGCACCGCTCCGGGCCACCTTGATGGCTCGGATGACGTAGTCCAGCCCGGTGACCACGGTCACCAGCACCGCGGCCAGCATCACGACGAACGCAGCGGTCTCGATCCAACCGCCGAGGGTGGCGCCGAGGAGGCCGACCGCGGGCAGGATCATCAGGGCGATGAAGATCACCTGCATGACCGTCTTGAGCTTGCCGCCCTTGGAGGCTGCCATCACCCACCGGCGCACCATGATGAATCGCAGGATGGTGATCGCTGCCTCCCGGACGATGATCGTGATCGTGGCCCACCAGGGCAGGTCACCGAGCATCGAGAGCATGATGATCGCACCACCGACGAGCATCTTGTCCGCGAACGGGTCGGCGATCTTCCCGAAGTTGGTCACCAAGTTGCGCGCCCGCGCGATCGAGCCGTCCAGCTTGTCCGTCAGCGCGGCGAGCAGGAACACCGCCAGCGCACCGACCCGCGACCAGGTGGTGTCCTGCCACAGCAGCACCATGAAGAAGGGGACCATGACGATGCGGAGCATCGTGAGCATGTTCGGCAGGTTCCAGACCTGGCCGGCATGAGGATTGACCGGTTCACTCGTCACCCGCCCAGGGTAAGGGAGATTCACAGGCTCAGCGGCCGGTGAGTTCCCAGGCATCGGTGGAGTCGGCGTCGGAGGCCTCGTCGTCGTAGTCGGTGGTCTGCGCGTACTCTGCGGCCGGCACGCCCGTGTCCTCATGGGACGTCTGGTGCGGCTCGGCGTCGAATGGGACATCACCGTCGGACCCGGGGCCGGGCCCGTCTCCGCGCAGCATCGCCAGGGTGGAGGGCAGGTCATCGGGATCCACGAGCACATCGCGTGCCTTGGAACCCTCCGACGGCCCCACGATCTCGCGGGACTCCAACAGGTCCATCAACCGGCCGGCCTTGGCGAAGCCCACCCGGAGCTTGCGCTGCAGCATCGAGGTGGAGCCGAACTGGGTGGAGACCACCAGTTCGGCGGCCTGCAGCAGCAGGTCGAGATCATCGCCGATGTCCTCATCGATCTGCTTCTTGGCCGCCGCGACCGTCACGTCCTCGCGGTAGGTCGGCTTGAGCTGGCCCTTGACGTGATCGACCACGCCGTGGACCTCGGACTCACTGACCCAGGCCCCCTGCACCCGCATCGGCTTGGAAGCGCCCATCGGCAGGAACAGGGCGTCACCCTGGCCGATCAGTTTCTCCGCGCCAGGCTGGTCCAGCACCACCCGGGAGTCGGTCACCGAGGAGGTGGCGAACGCCAGCCGGGAGGGCACGTTGGCCTTGATGAGTCCGGTGACCACATCGACACTGGGTCGCTGGGTGGCCAGCACCAGGTGGATCCCGGCTGCCCGGGCCAGTTGGGTGATGCGCTGGATGGAGGCCTCAACATCGCGCGGGGCCACCATCATCAGGTCGGCCAACTCATCGACGATCACCAGCAGATACGGGTACGGGGCGAGTTTTCGCTCACTGCCCGGCAGGGGGGTGACCTTGCCCGAGCGCACTCCGGCGTTGAAGTCATCGATGTGCTTGTAGCCGAAGGTGGCCAGGTCGTCGTAGCGGGTGTCCATCTCCCGCACCACCCAGTCCAGCGCCTCGGCAGCCTTCTTCGGGTTGGTGATGATCGGGGTGATCAGGTGCGGGATGCCCTCGTAGATGGTCAACTCCACCCGCTTGGGGTCCACCAGCACCATGCGCACCTCCTCGGGCGTGGCGCGCATCAGGATCGAGGTGATCATCGAGTTCACGAAGGAGGACTTACCCGCACCGGTGGCACCGGCGACCAGGATGTGCGGCATCTTGGCCAGGTTGGCCACCACGTAGCCGCCCTCGACGTCCTTGCCCACCCCCATCACCATCGGGTGCTCGTTGCGGCGGGCCGGTCCGGAGCGCAGCACGTCCCCGAGGGAGACCGTCTCGCGGTCGGTGTTCGGGATCTCGATCCCGATGGCCTTCTTGCCCGGGATCGGGGACAGGATGCGCACATCGGCGCTGGCCACCGCGTAGGCGATGTTCTTGCTCAGCGCGGTGACGCGTTCCACCTTCACACCCGAACCCAGCTCCACCTCGTACCGGGTCACCGTGGGCCCGCGGGTGAACCCGGTGACCTCGGCGTCCACGTCGAAGTCGGTGAGCACCGCGGTCAACGCCTGCACCACCCGGTCGTTGGCCTCCGAGCGGGTCTTGTGCGGGGCGCCCCGGGCGAGCATGTCGTCGGTGGGCAGGGTGTAGGTCAGGTCCGGCGTGAGCATCAACTGCTCAGCGCGCGGTGGTAGCGGCCGGGTGGGAGGCGGTTCGATGACCTCGGTGCCCCCGGCCTCGGTGGCCGCCGACGCGGTCGTCTTCGCCGCGGCGGCCTTGGCCGGCTTCTTCTTCCCGGCCGGAGCACCGGCCCCGGAGACGGACGCGGCACCAGCACGGGCCTCATCGGTGTCATGGGGATGGCTGAATGCCTCATCGCCCGCGAAGGCGCCGGGGTCGGGCGCCGATCCACCGCCCTTCCTGCGGCCACGACGGCGGTCGGCGCCGCCTGCGGGTGCATCCGGTCCGGCGCCGTCCGCGCCGTGCGGGGAGCCCTCATCCTCGGTGACATCCGCACCGGTGAGCCACTGCCAGGCTTGCACGAACCGGCGCGGAACGGCCGCCACCGGGGTGGCGGTCACCACGAGCAGGCCGAAGACCGCCAGCAGTACCAGCAGCGGAATGCTCACGTAGGTGCTCAGGGCGAGCGACAGCGGGTAGGCCGCCACGTAGCCGAGCAGTCCGCCGGCGCTGAACATCTGTGGCCAATCCGGGGGGCTCGGTAGTCCGCGCGCCACGTGGATCAGACCGCTGACCGCCATGGTCAGGGCACCCAGGCCCACGGTGATCCGGCCGTTCACCTCCCCGCGTTCGGGATGGCGCATCAGCCGGACCGCCATGAACAGCAGGATCAGCGGGATGACGGCGGCCAGCACCCCCACCGAGCCGGCGACCGCGGCGTGGATGACGTCCCCGGCCGCGCCGGAGAGGCCGAACCACACCCGCACCGCGATGATGACCGCCAGGCCCAGCAGCAGGAACGCCAGGCCGTCACGCCGATGAGCCGGATCCAGCCCCTTGGCGCTGGATCCGATCGAGCGGGCGGCACCGCCGACGACGTGGGCGGTGCCCATCCAGATCCCACGCAGCATCCGCACCGGCAGGGAACGCGTGGGTTCCGAACCCTCACCCTTGGACGCGGTGTCCCTCGTCGCGGTGGTACGCGAGGCCGTCGCTGTCTTCTTCCTACGTCCTGGTGGGGCTGACCGTCCGGGGGAAGTCGTCCGGGTCGCCATGGTGCCTGCTGTCCTCCTGCCCTCGGGCATCGCTTATACGCGCCCGTCGCTGTCCACTGAACCAGAGGAACGGCAGAATCCTGCGGTGTGACACGCACTCCAGGGGCCCATCCCCCGGGACCGGCGCGGCGGGACGGCGCTCAGACGGCGATCAGACCGACGCCGAGCGTCAGCAGACCCGCGATCAGGAAGGAGGCACCGGCGTAGATCAGCACACTCCACCGGTTCGGCGTGCGCCGGTCCGGACCCATCGCGGAGAAGAAGAAGCCCGCCGGCATCAGGATCGCCGCGACCAGCACCCCGGCACGGGCCAGCCAGGCCCAGCCCCCGCTCAGGCCGGAGGCATCGGTGAGAACCAGGCACACCAGTCCCAGGGTGATGAAGACCCCGGCGTGGCCGTGCCCGGCCCGGAAGGACCGGCGCTGGAAGTCGGTGACCGGGGCCTTGCCGGCATTGATGCGCAGCAGGAGGTAGCCGCCGGTGGTGACGGTGGTGGCCGCCAGCACCGCGATCCCGGCGGTGCGGGTGGCGGCTTCGGTCAATTCGAGCATGGGGCACCTCTCAGGGGCTGGACATCCATTCTCTAACACTGTTATCTAACGCTGTTAGGAACTGGTCGTCAAGCTCTTTAGACTCCCCTCATGCCCCGCCCGCGCCGTTACGACGACGACCTTCGCCGTCGGCTCCTCGACGTCAGTTCCGAAGCGATCAGCCATCGCGGTACCCAGGGGCTGAGCCTGCGCGCCGTCGCCGCCGGGGCCGGGACCACCACCGCGGCGGTGTACGCGTTGTTCGGTAGCCGCGATCACCTCATCGAGGCGGTCACGGCCGAGGGACTGGCCCGGTTCGCCGCGCACCTGGATGCGGTGGAACGCACCCATGATCCAGGTGCGGACCTGCTCGCCCTCGGCGTGGCCTACCGCGACAGCGCCCTGGACGACCCGCACTTCTACCGGGTGCTGTTCGGATCGACGAGCACGGCCAAGCCCAGCGAGCCCGAGGAGCACGCCACCTTCGATGCCCTGCGTCAGGCGGTCCGCCGGCTCGTCGGCGGTCCGGAGCCCGACGTCACCGAGCACACCTACCGGTTGTGGTCGGTCGTGCACGGCCTGGTGGACCTGGAACTGGGCGGCCTGCTCCCGGGCACGACGGCGCAGCGGGCCGACCGCTACATCGCCACCCTGCGCGCCGTGGGTCCGGCGCTGCTGCGCGGGTAGTGCGGCACGATCAGGCTTCCACGACCACCGGGATCAGCATCGGACGACGGCGCAACCGGCGCGAGGCCCACCGGCCCACCACCCGCCGGATGATCTGCTGGAGTTGATGGGTGTCCACCTTGCCGCTGGCAGCGGCCTCGGTGAGGGCGTCGGTGATCTCCGGGACGATCTCCGATAGCCGCTCATCCCCTTCGGCGAGGCCGCGGGCCTGCAGGTGCGGCCCGGCCACCACCTTGCCGGTGGAGGAGTCGATCGCGGCGAAGATGCTGATGAACCCCTCCTCGGCGAGGATGCGCCGGTCCTTGAGCTCGGCGTCGGTGATCTCTCCCACCGAGGAGCCGTCCACGTAGACGTACCCGCACGGCACCGCCCCGGCGATGCTGGCCTTGCCGTCGACCAGGTCCACCACCACCCCGTCCTCGGCCAGGACCACCCGCTGGGGGTCCACCCCGGTGGCCACCGCGAGCGCCCCGTTGGCCACCAGGTGGCGGATCTCGCCGTGCACCGGCATCACGTTCTTGGGCCGGACGATGTTGTAGCAGTACAGCAACTCCCCGGCCGAGGCGTGACCGGAGACGTGCACCCGGGCATTGGCCTGGTGCACCACCTTCGCGCCGAGCCGGATCAGGCCGTTGATCACCCGGAACACCGCGGTCTCGTTGCCCGGGATCATCGAGGAGGCCAGCACCACGGTGTCCCCCGGGCCCACCGAGACGCGGTGGTCCTGGTTGGCGATCCGGGACAGCACCGCCATCGGCTCCCCCTGCGAGCCGGTGCTCATCAGCACCACCTGGTCATCGGGCAGGCTATCGACCTTCTTCTGATCGATGAGCACCCCGGATGGTACCTCGAGGTAGCCCAGGTTCTCAGCGATCTTCATGTTCCGCACCATCGACCGGCCCACCAGGGCGACCCTGCGGCCGTGGGCGTGGGCGGCGTCGAGCACCTGCTGCACGCGGTGCACGTGCGAGGCGAAGGACGCCACCACCAGCCGGCCCTCCGCGGTCGCGAAGACGCCGTCGAGCACCGGGCCGATCTCCCGCTCGGAGACGGTGAACCCGGGCACCTCGGCGTTGGTGGAGTCGGTCATGAACAGGTCCACGCCCCGCTCCCCCAGCCGGGCGAAGGCACGCAGGTCGGTGATGCGGCCGTCCAGCGGCAACTGGTCCATCTTGAAGTCACCGGTGTGCAGGACGGTGCCGGCCGGGGTGTGCACGGCTACGGCCAGGGCGTCGGGGATCGAGTGGTTCACCGCGACGAACTCACAGTCGAACACTCCGGCCTGGAAGTGCTGGTCCTCGGCGACTTCACGGGTGACCGGCTTGATCCGGTGCTCGGTGAGTTTGGCCTCCAGGAACGCCAACGTCAGTTTCGACCCGACCAGCGGGATGTCCTGACGCATCCGCAACAAGTAGGGCACCGCCCCGATGTGATCCTCGTGGCCGTGCGTCAGTACGATCGCCTCGACATCATCCAGCCGATCGGCGATGTAGTCGAAGTCGGGCAGGATCAGGTCCACCCCGGGCTGGTGGTCCTCGGGGAAGAGCACACCGCAGTCGATGATCAGCAGCCGGCCGTCGTACTCCAGCACTGCCATGTTCCGGCCGACCTCGCCCAGCCCGCCGAGCGGAACGATCCGCAGGCCCCCCTTCGGCAGCGGCCCGGGCAGGTCCAGATCGGGATGGGGATGACTCATGAGCGGTCCTCTTCTTCCAGCCCGTGCAGGCGCAGGGCGGTACGTAGATCAGCAAGTTCTGCCTCGTTGGCGGCGACCAGGGGCGAGCGCACCGCGAGGCTGGGTAGGCGCCCCTGCAGGTACAGTGCGGCCTTGGACATCACCGCGCCCTGCCCGGTGCCCATGATCGCATCACACACCGGGGCCAGGTCCGCCGAGAGGTCCCGGGCGGTGAACAGGTCACCGTCGTCGATCGCTTTCACCATCCGGGCGTACTGACCGGCGACGACGTGACCGACCACCGAGACCACGCCGGAGGCCCCATGGGTCAGCCAGGCCAGGTTCAGCGCGTCGTCGCCGGAGTAGTACTCTAAACCGGTGCGGCGCATCCGGTCGAAGCCCGCCGGGACATCACCGGTGGCGTCCTTCACGGCGCGGATGCGGGGGTGCTCGGCGAACCGGTCCAGGATCTCGTCCCCGATCGCCACTCCGGTGCGGCCGGGGATGTCGTACAGCATCGCGGGCAGGTTGACCGAGTCCACGATCGTGCAGATGTGCCGGTAGACACCCTCCTGGGAGGGGCGGTTGTAGTAGGGCGAGACCACCAGCAGGCCGTGGGCGCCGTTGCGCTCTGCCGCCTTGGCGATCCGGGTGGCGTGCGCGGTGTCGTTGGATCCGGCGCCGGCGATGACCATGACCTCCGACCCGACCTCGTCGACGACGGCGGCCACCAGGTCATCCTTCTCCGGCTGGTGGGTGGTGGGCGACTCTCCGGTGGTGCCGTTGACCACCAGGGCGTCGCACCCGGAGGTCACCAGATGGCGCGCCAGGACGCGGGCGCTCGGCACGTCGATGCTGCCATCGGGATGCATCGGGGTGACCATCGCCACCGACACCGAACCGAACGTGCGCGGTGGCACCCTGCGGATGTTCTCAGCCATGCCTAGACGGTACCGCGCCGGGGTCGCGCTCAGGTGAATTGACCGGCGTTGGCGCGTACCCACTGAGCCGGTCGGCGAGGAGGTAGCCTGTCCGGTGATGACTGCCCACTCCCACGGTCCGACCGCCGACGTCTCGGTACGGCCGGCAATCGCCGAGGACGCCGACCATCTCGGCCGCATCCAACTCGACTCCTGGCGGGCCCGGCACCGTGACCATCTGTCCGAACAGGTCCTGGCCGGGCTCGATGCCACCGACTTCGCCGCCGCATGGCGCAGCGCCATCACCGACCCGCCCTCGCCCAAGCACCGGGTGCTGACGGCCACCGCCGGACCGCTCGTGGTGGGGTTCGCGGCCCTGGCCCCAGGGATCGACGGCGACCCGACCGGTGAGGTGGTGGAACTGGCCGTGGACACCGATCACCTGCGGCAGGGGCACGGCTCCCGCCTGCTGGCGGCCTGCACCGACGTCCTCAAGGGCACCGGCGCCGCCAAGACCCGGATCTGGCTGGTCGAGGGCGATGAGGTGCGTGAGGCGTTCCTCACCGACGCCGGCTTCGGCCCCATCGGGGTGCGCCGGGTGCTGCAGGTGGGCCAGGCTCAGGTGAGCGAGCATGCCTGGGCGGCCGACCTGCACGGCTGAGACCACCGGGGCACACGGGCCGCCTGCCCGCACTCAGTCCTGCAGGTCGCGCTCCAGCACGGGGGCGAGCCGGAACGGGATCAACTCACCCATCGCCAGCCACGTCTCGGTGCGGATCACCCCGTCGCAGGCCAGCACCAGTTTGTTCACCCGGTACAGGTCCTCGGCGTCGGTGCACACGCACCGCACCAGGATGTCTCCCCGCCCGGACAGGCCGTGCGCCTGGACCACCTCCGGAATATCTCGCAACTGCTCCACCACGTACTCCAGCCGGGGCTGATCCACTTCGGTGGCCATGAACACCGTGAGCGGATAACCCAGGGACGCCGCGTGCAGCCGGCGGTCGAAGCCCTGCAGCGCGGCGCTGGCCTCCAGGGCCTGCACCCGCGCCTGCACGGTGTTGCGGCTCAGGCCCAGTTCCGCCGCGATCGCCACGATGGTGGCGCGGGGGTTGGCGGTCATCGCGAGCAGGATCCGTCGGTCGGTGTCATCAACACTGATCATAATGACCAATCATAGCGCGTGGCTGCGCTACATATTTAACATTATGCTCAATTGATCCGCTACAGATTGCACCTATTGCCCTGCAGGAGTACCGTCGAACCAAGGCTGGACCTGGCCGCATTGGGGTGCCCACAAGGCGCCCGGGATCATGGAGGTTCTCACCATGTCGACAACGATGTCTCCACCGGATTCCTCCCTCGTGGAGGGTTTGAAGGAACCGTTGCAGGTGCTCGCACCCGATGGCACCCGCACGGCGAATGAACTGCTCGACCCCCACCTGGGCGATATCGATGAGACGGTCCTGACCGACCTGTTCATCGACATGTCCATCGTGCGCCGGATCGACACCGAGGCGGTGGCGCTGCAGCGTCAGGGTGAACTGGGTCTGTGGCCCCCGCTGCTGGGCCAGGAGGGCGCCCAGATCGGGCTGGCCCGGGCCATCAACGACGACGACTTCATCTTCTCCTCCTACCGCGAGCAGGCGCTGGCCTGGTGCCGCGGCGTGGAGCCGGCGGAGATGCTCAGCGTCTGGCGCGGCACCACCTTCTCCGGGTGGGACCCCCAGCAACGCCACATGACCACCCCGCAGATCATCATCGGCGCCCAGGCCCTGCACGCCGCCGGATACGCGATGGCGATCACCGGCGCCGGCGGCAGCGAGATCGCCATCGCCTGCTTCGGTGACGGCGCCACCAGTCAGGGAGACCTGAACGAGGGTCTGGTCTTCGCCTCGGCGTTCAACGCCCCCGTGGTGTTCTTCTGCCAGAACAACCAGTACGCCATCTCCGAGCCGGTCGCGGTGCAGAGCCGGGTTCCTCTGGCTCTGCGGCCCACCGGGTTCGGCATCCCCTCCTTGCGGGTGGACGGCAACGACGTGCTGGCGGTGCGGGCCGCAACCCGGATCGCCGCCGACCGGGCCCGCAGCGGGGGCGGTCCCACCTTCATCGAGGCGGTCACCTACCGGATGGGCCCGCACACCACCAGCGACGACCCGACCCGCTACCGCGACAAGGCGGAGTTGGAGCACTGGGCCGCGCGCTGCCCGATCGCCCGGCTGGAGTCGCACCTGGAGGGCACCGGCGCCCCGATCGAGTCCATCCGCGCCGAAGCCCGGATCCGCTCCGACGCGGTGGCCAAGGATCTGCGCGCGGCCATCACCACGATGACCCCGCCGCCCGCGCACACCCTGTTCGAGCAGGTCTATGCCAGCGAGCACGCCCCGTTGCGCCGCCAGCGCCGCGAGGCCGAACTCCTCGAGGCCTCGCTGGCACCGGAGGGCTCATGACCACGATGACGATGGCGGGCGCCCTGAACGCGGCCCTGCGTGAGCGGCTCGAGGCCGATGACTCGGTGGTGCTGATCGGTGAGGACATCGGCGCCCTCGGCGGGGTGTTCCGGGTAACCGACGGCCTGCAGCGCGACTTCGGCCGGCAACGGGTGATCGACTCCCCGCTGGCCGAGTCCGGCATCATCGGGACCGCGGTGGGGATGGCCTACGCAGGGCTGCGGCCGGTGTGTGAGATCCAGTTCGACGGGTTCGTCTACCCCGCCTTCGACCAGATCGTGGCGCAGGTGGCCAAGTTGCACTACCGCACCCGCGGCACGGTCCGGATGCCCCTGACGATCAGGATCCCCTACGGCGGCGGCATCGGCGCCGTGGAACATCACTCCGAGTCCCCCGAGGCCTACTTCGCGCATACGGCGGGCCTGCGCGTGGTGACCGCCGCCAGCCCGCAGGAGGCCTACCAGACCCTGCGTGCGGCAATAGCCTCGGACGATCCGGTGCTGTTCCTCGAGCCCAAGGCCCGGTACTGGACCAAGGCGGAGGTGGACCCCGGAGCCGAGGCGGACCTGGAGACCGCCCAGGTGGTGCTGCCCGGGCGGGACGCCACCGTGGTGGCCTACGGTCCGATGGTGGCCACCGCCCTGGACGCCGCGATCGCCGCGAGCGACGAGGGCATCAGCCTGGAGGTGATCGACCTGCGCGCCATCTCCCCGATCGACCGCACCACGGTGGCGGCGAGCGTGCGGCGCACCGGCCGCCTGGTGGTGGCCCATGAGGCCGCGGGCAGTTTCTCGGTCGCCTCGGAGGTGATCACCTGTGCCGTGGAGGACTGCTTCGAGCACCTGGAGGCGCGCCCCGAGCGGGTCACCGGGTACGACACCCCGTATCCGCCGGCGGCCCTGGAGGAGGTCTTCCTGCCCGGGATCGACCGCATCCTGGACGCGGTGGACCGCACCCTCGGGCGCAGACACTCCCGCAGCGGTCAGGAGGTGCCGGCATGAGGTCCACCTTCCGGCTGCCCGATCTGGGCGAAGGTCTGACCGAGTCCGAGATCGTCACCTGGCTGGTCGCCGAGGGTGACGAGGTGGAACTGAACCAGATCCTCGCCGAGGTGGAGACCGCCAAGGCGGTGGTGGAGTTACCGAGCCCTTATGCCGGCCGGATCGCCACCCTGCACGCCGAACCGGGGCAGACCGTGGCGGTGGGGGCCCCGCTGGTCGAGTTCGACGTGAACGGTGCCGACGACGAGGCACCCCCGGGCGCGGACGCGCCGGTGGCCGAGGACGGCGAGGCCGACGCAGAAGATGCCGGGGCAGTACCGGCCGGGGCGGCGGACAGCGGGCCGGCTGAGCAGACTCCCGCAATCGAGCGCCAGTCGGTCCTGGTGGGGTACGGGCCCAAGGTGGCCGGTGATGCGCGCCCGACGCGCCGCCGTCGCACGTTCGAGACCACGCCGTACCGGGGCGGAGACGACGACGGCGAGGAGCCGGCCGGGCCGACCCCGCCGGCGATGCCCCCGGTCCGCGCCCTGGCCCGCCGGCTCGGGGTGGACCTGCGCGCCGTCACCGGGTCCGGACCCGACGGGCTCGTGCTGCGCGCCGATGTGCAGCGCGCCGCCGGCCAGGGCCCGGAACCGGGCGGGCGGGCTGACGCCCCCACCGGCCCGGCGACATCCGGCTCCACGTTCATCCCGGTCAGCGGGCTGCGCAAGCACACCGCGCAGGCGATGACGGACTCGGCCTTCACCGCACCGCACGCCAGCGTGCAGTCCACGATCGACGTCACCGCCACCCTGGACCTGCTCCGCCGGGTGCGCGAACAGGCCCGGGGCGAGCGGGCGCCGTCGTTCCTGTCCCTGGTGTGCCGGGCGGTCCTGCGGGCGGTGCGCGCCACACCGAGTGCGAACTCCCACTTCGATGCCGACGCGGGCCGGATCGAGGTGTTCGGCCACGTCAACCTCGGGATCGCGGTGTCCACGGACCGCGGTCTGGTGGTGACCGGCGTGGAGGGTGCCCAGGACCTGGACGCCCGGGCCCTGACCGAGCAGATCGCCACCCAGGCGAGCCGGGCGCGGGATGGGTCGGCCGAGCTGGCCGAACTCACGTCCTCGACCCTGACCGTGACCAATGTGGGCGTGTTCGACGTCGACTCCGGGGTACCGATCCTCAACCCCGGGGAGAGTGCGATCGTGGCGGTCGGCGCGATCCGCACCCGCCCTTGGGAGCACCAGGGACAGGTGGCACTGCGCCAGGTGGTCACGATCACCGTATCCTTCGACCACCGCGTGCTCGACGGCGCGGAGGCTTCGGCCTTCCTGTCCGACATCACGGCGGTATTGTCGGATCCGGCGATCGCACTGATGGGGTGAGCGTGGAGGTACTGAGCACGGCGGTGGCGCCCGAGGTCGCCGCGGACCGGGCGCGGGCGATGGAGCAACTGGTCACCGAATTGCGCGAGGTGACCGCCCGCACCGCTATGGGTGGGTCGGAGCGCGCCCGGCAACGGCACGTCGATCGGGGGAAACTGCTCCCGAGGGAGCGGATCGACCACCTCATCGATCCCGGCACCCCGTTCCTGGAACTGAGTCCGCTGGCCGCGCACGGGATGTACGACGACGAGGCTCCGGCGGCCGGGATCGTCACCGGGATCGCCGTGGTGGCCGGGCGGCACGTGATGATCGTGGCCAACGACGCCACCGTCAAGGGCGGCACGTACTTCCCGATGACGGTCAAGAAGCACCTGCGGGCCCAGGCCGTCGCGGAGCAGAACCAGTTGCCGTGCGTGTACCTGGTGGACTCCGGTGGTGCCTTCCTGCCGATGCAGGACGAGGTCTTCCCCGACCGTGAGCACTTCGGGCGCATCTTCTACAACCAGGCGCGGATGAGCGCGGCCGGGATCGCCCAGATCTCGGCGGTGCTGGGCTCCTCCACCGCCGGCGGGGCCTACGTGCCCGCGATGAGCGACCAGACCGTGATCGTCCGCGAGCAGGGCACCATCTTCCTCGGGGGTCCGCCGCTGGTGAAGGCCGCCACCGGGGAGGAGGTCAGCGCCGAGGAGCTCGGCGGCGGGCAGATGCACACCTCGGTCTCCGGGGTGGCCGACCACCTGGCCGACGACGACGAGCACGCCCTGGACATCGTCCGTGACATCGTGGCCACGCTCCCGGTTGCCGAGGCCGTCCGGCCGGTCGAACCGGTGCGGGATCCGGTGGTGCCGGCCGATTCGGTCAGTTCGGTGGTGCCGACGGACCTGACCACTGCCTATGACGTGCGCGAGGTGATCGCCCGGCTGGTGGACGGCAGTGCGTTCGCCGAGTTCAAGCCCACCTACGGCGCGACGTTGGTGACCGGGTTCGCCCGGATCCACGGCCACCAGGTGGGCATCGTGGCCAACAACGGCATCCTGTTCAGCGAGTCCGCTCTCAAAGGTGCCCACTTCATCCAGTTGTGCGACCAGCGCGGCATGCCGCTGCTGTTCCTGCAGAACATCGCCGGGTTCATGGTGGGCGCGGAGTATGAACGCGGCGGGATCGCCAAGGACGGGGCCAAGATGGTCACCGCGGTCGCCACGACGAGGGTGCCGAAGTTGACCGTGGTGATCGGCGGATCGTTCGGGGCCGGGACGTACTCGATGTGCGGGCGGGCCTATGATCCGCGGTTCCTCTGGTTGTGGCCGAACGCCCGCGTCTCGGTGATGGGCGGGGCGCAGGCCGCAGCGGTCCTGGCCACGGTCAAACGCGACCAGATCGAGGGTGCGGGCGGCACCTGGAGTGCTGCGGAGGAGTCCCGGTTCACCGCTCCGATCACGCAGCAGTACGAGGCGCAGGGCAATCCGTACTACGCCACCGCCCGACTCTGGGACGACGGGGTGATCGAACCGGACCAGACCCGCACCGTGCTGGGCCTGGCCCTGGACGTGATCAGCCGGACTCCGCTGCCGCCGCCCCGGTTCGGCATCTTCCGGATGTGACCGGGACGATGACAAGGCTGTTCGATGCGGTGCTGGTGGCCAACCGCGGCGAGATCGCGGTACGGATCATGCGCACCCTCACCCAGACGGGAATCACGTCGGTGGCGGTCTACACCGAGGCCGACGACGACGCCCCGCACGTGCGGGCGGCCACCCGGGCGGTGCCGGTGCCCAGTTACCTCGACGCCGATGCGCTCGTTGCGGCCGCCAGTGGGGCCGGTGCGCAGGCGATACACCCCGGGTACGGGTTCCTGGCCGAGAACGCCGGCTTCGCCCGCGCCTGCGCCCGGGCCGGGCTGGTGTTCATCGGGCCGGGTGCGGCGGCGATCGAGACGATGGGCAACAAGATCGCCGCCCGCGCCGCCGTGGCGGCCCGCGGGGTGGCCACCGTGCCGGGTCTGGCCGAGCCGGGCCTGGATGATGCGGCACTGGTCGCCGGCGCCCAGCAGGTGGGGTTCCCGCTGCTGATCAAGCCGGCTGCCGGTGGTGGCGGCAAGGGCATGCACCGGGTGGACGATCCTGCGGACCTCCCGGGCGCACTGGCCACCGCCCGCCGGGAGGCCGGTGGGGCCTTCGGTGACGACTCCCTGTTCCTGGAACGGTTCATCACCACCCCGCGCCACATCGAGGTGCAGGTGCTCGCCGATGCCCACGGGAACGTGGTGCACCTGGGTGAACGGGAGTGCTCGCTGCAGCGGCGCCACCAGAAGGTGGTCGAGGAGGCGCCCAGTCCGCTGCTCACCCCGGCGCAGCGCGAGCACCTGGGGCAGGCCGCGATCGAGACCGCACGCGCGGTGGACTACGTCGGCGCCGGTACGGTGGAGTTCATCGTGTCCGGGGCCGATCCCGACGAGGCGTTCTTCATGGAGATGAACACCCGGCTGCAGGTGGAGCACCCGGTGACCGAGGCCATCACCGGAATCGACCTGGTCGCCGAACAGGTGCGCATCGCCGCCGGGGCGCCGGTGGGCATCACCCAGGAGGACCTGGTGCTCCACGGGCACGCCATCGAGGCCCGCATCTACGCCGAGGATCCCGACTCCGGGTTCCTACCGACCGGGGGGCACGTACTGCAGGTTTCCCTGCCCCGGGGCAACGGGGTGCGGGTGGACCACGCCCTGACCGCCGGTATGCACGTGGGCAGCGACTACGACCCGATGCTGGCCAAGGTGATCGCCCATGGCCCGAGCCGGCCGGATGCACTGGCCCGCCTGGATCGGGCGCTCAGCGCCACCCATGTGCTCGGGGTGGTCACCAACACCGCGTTCCTGCGGTCGCTGCTGGAGCACGAGGACGTGGTGGCCGGTGACATGGACACCGGGCTCATCGAACGGCACCTGGGCGACCTCACTCGGACCGAGGCGACCCCGAGCGATTACGCGGTGGCGGCGCTGGTGCGGTGGCAGCACCTGCACCAGGAAGCGACCGCCCGGGGTGAGCCGGATCTGTGGCACACACCGTCGGGGTGGCGACTGGGTGGGCAGGCGCCGTTCGTGGTGCGCTTCGCCGCCTCTGCGGGTTCCACCAGCGAGCCCGTGCGGGTTGCCCTGACCGGAACGCCCCGCGATGCGCGCGCCCGGGTGAACGGGGCGGAACTCGATCTCGGTCTGCGCGAGGCAGCCGTGCGGGTGGACGGCCGGCAGCGGCCGCTGCTCTGGCACGTCCGGGACCGGGTGGTGTGGATCAGTACACCGGGCGGGGACCGCGCGTTCGAGATGCACACCCCCACCCGCCGCAGCGGGAGCACCGAGGCGGTACCCACGCTGGAGTCCCCGATGCCCGGCACCGTGGTGGCGGTCCTGGTGCAGGACGGCGCGCCGGTGCAGGCCGGTACCCCGGTGCTGGCGGTGGAAGCGATGAAGATGGAGCACGTGCTGCGGGCCCCCACGGACGGCGTGGTGCACCTTCATGTGCGACGCGGGCAGACGGTGACCCGCGGGCAGCAACTGGCACAGGTTCAGGCGCAGGAAGAAGGCGACGATGACTGACGGCGACCCGCCCGAGGGCGACGGCTCGAACGATCAGGGCGGACGGCGGTTCGTCCAGCGCGGCTTGTACGCCGATGAGATGCAGATCGGGGCGGTCTACGCCCATCGCCCGGGGCGGACCGTGACCGAGGCGGACAACACGTTGTTCTCCACGATGACGATGAACCCCCAGGCGTTGCACCTGGACGCCGCATTCAGCGAGGGTACCGAATTCGGCCAGCGGCTGATGAACTCGATGTTCACCCTGGCCACGATCGTCGGCGCCTCGGTCTCCCACCTCACCCAGGGCACCTTGGTGGCCAACCTCGGCTTCACCGAGGTGACCTTCCCGCACCCGTTGTTCCACGGCGACACCCTGTACTCGGAGACCGAGGTGAGCGCGATCCGAGCCTCGAGATCCCGCCCGGGTCAGGCGATCGTGACCTTCATCCACACCGGGCGCAACCAACACGGCGATGTCGTGGCCCGGGCGGTGCGCAACGCGTTGATGTACCAGGAGGAGCCGTGAGCACCGCGGCACCCGGCGCCGTCGAGCCCTTCGCGCTGGGACCGGCCCTGCTGTTCTGCCCCGGCGACCGCCCCGAGCGCTTCGCCAAGGCCGCGCAGCGGGCCGATGCGGTGATCCTCGACCTGGAGGACGCGGTGGCCCCCGAGGCCAAACCGGCGGCCCGTGCCGCCGTCGCGGCCGCCGACTTCGACGTCAGGCGAACCGTGGTGCGCATCAACGCCTGCGGCACCGAGGACTTCGCGGCGGACGTGGGTGCCCTGGCCGGGACCGAGGTGCGCTACGTGATGCTGCCCAAGGCCGAGAGCCCCGACGACGTCGCGGCCGTGGTCGCTGCGCTTCCGGCTGTCTCGGTGGTGGCCCTGTGCGAGACCGCCCGCGGGGTCCTGGCGGCGCCGGAACTGGCCGCTCAGACCGGCGTGGTGGCGCTGATGTGGGGTGCGGAGGACCTCATCGCCTCCCTCGGTGGGACCTCCTCACGCCATCGGGCCGGCACTTACCGGGACGTGGCCCGGCACGCCCGGTCCACCGTGCTGTTGGCGGCCCGGGCGCACGGACGCGGCGCGATCGACGCGATTCACACCGACATTGCCGATGCTGACGCGCAGTACGCCGACGCTCTCGATGCCGCTGCCAGCGGCTTCACGGCCACCGCCTGCATCCACCCGGATCAGGTGGGCGCCATCCGCTCTGCCTACGCCCCCACCGCCGAGGAACTCGACTGGGCGCACCGCCTCCTGACCGCCGCCGAGGAAGCCGGCACCGGCGTCTTCCGGTTCGAGGGCGCCATGGTCGACGAACCCATCCTGCGCCATGCCCGGCTGCTCGCCTCGCGGGGTGAGCGTTCGTGAGTCCCCGGCGGCGGGCTACCTGCCCTAAAGGTCGAGGTAGGCGTCCAGTCCCACGGTCAGGCCCGGATGGTCGGCCACCTGGCGCACCGCCAGCAGCACCCCGGGCATGAAGGAGGACCGGTGATAAGAATCGGTCCGGATGCTCAACTGCTCGCCGGGATTGCCGAACAGGATCTCCTCGTGGGCCACCAGTCCCCGCAACCGGACGGCGTGCACGTGCACGCCGTCCACGACGGCGCCACGTGCGCCGTCCAGGCTTGAGCTGGTGGCATCGGGTGCCCGGTCCCGGCCGGCCTCGGCGCGGGCAGCAGCGATGCCACGTGCGGTATGCACCGCGGTGCCGGAGGGGGCATCAGCCTTGTCGGGGTGGTGCAGCTCGATCACCTCGGCCGATTCGAAGTACCGGGCGGCCCGGGCGGCGAAGCGCATCGCCAGGACCGCTGACAGTGCGAAGTTCGGGGCGATCAGCACCCCGGCTCCAGGTCGCTCACTGAGGTGCTCGCGCACCCGGCCCAGTGACTCCTCGGTCCAGCCGGTGGTGCCCACCACCACGTGCACGCCCTGATCGATCAGGGTGTGCACGTTCTGCTCGGTGACGTCCGGGACGGTGAAGTCCACGGCCACATCGGTGGACTCCGGTGCCACCTGGCCGAGATCATCGCCGGCGTCCAGGCGGTGTACCAGGTCCAACCCCTCGGCGCCCTCGACCGCCTCGCACACGGTCGCGCCCATCCGCCCGGCCGCGCCGATCACTGCCACCCTGATTGCCTCGCCCATGGTGACCATCGTAGTGCGGCGCGCACCGCCGTCGTCCGCCGTGCCAGGTCGTGGGATCGACACTCAGCCCAGGTCGATCCAGTACCGCCGCTTCGGCACCACGCCGGGGCTCTCCCGGCGCATGTCCTCCAGGACGCCCCCGCGCCGGGTGATGATCGCGGCCGATGCCGCGTTGTCGTCGTCACAGGTGACCAGTGCCCGCTGCACGCCCGCCCGTCGCAGCTCCGCCAGGGACAGTTCCAGGATCCTGGTGGCGTAGCCGCGGCGGCGAAACGCCGGGCGCACGGCGTAGCCGACGTGGCCGCCGACCTGCAGCAGGAAGTCGTTCAGTTCGTACCGGATCGAGGTGCGCCCGACGACGTCGGGGCCGACGACGGCGAGCAGATAGTCCGCCCGCACCCGTCCCGGTGCCAGGTTCACGCCCCTGCGCTCGGAGTCGAGGGCTCGCAGGATCTCATCCCACGGGCGGTCCGCCCCGGAGAGGAACGTGAAGCGCTCGGAGTCCACCTCGCTCGCGGCGCGGCGCACCTGCGCCTCGTCCCGGGGCCCGGGAGGTCGCAGGACCAACTCCTCGGGAGCGACCCCGGTCATCGTGCCGGTCGGGAGGCGGCGGCCCGGGCCAGTGCGGGGCCGGCGACGTCCTCGGCGAAGGGACCCACGACCACCAGGTGGCGCGGTCGTGCGTACAACTCGGTGGCCAGCTCGCGCACCTGCTCTGCGGTGACCGCGCGGACCTTCGCCAGGGTGTCCTCGATCAGGTGCAACTCCCCCAGGCTGATCTCCGCCCGGCCCAGGCGGGCCATCCGGGACCCGGAGTCCTCCAGGCCGAGCACCATCGAACCGCAGATCTGCCCGATCCCACGGTCCAGTTCCTCCTGGGAGATTCCGTCGGTGGCGAGCACGGCCCACTCCGACTCGAGCAGCGCGCTGACCTCGGCGACCTTGGCCGGGGTGCATCCGGCGTACAGGCCGAACGCACCGGTCTCGGTGTAACCGGTGGCGAAGGAGTACGTGGAGTAGGCCAAGCCGCGCTTCTCCCGGATCTCCTGGAACAGCCGCGAACTCATCGAGCCACCCAGCACCGCGTTCAGCACCGAGAGCGTGAACCGGCGGTTATCACCGGCTCGCAATCCCACCCCGCCCAGGATGACGTTGGCCTGCTCGGTGCTGCGCCGCACCGTGGTGGCCGTTCCGGCGGTGGGGACCTCACCGGTCTGCCCGGCGAAACGGCGCGATGCCGGTGCCGCCCCGGCGTCGATGGGCCAGCCGCCGGCCTGCACCGCACTCAGCACCTGGGCGCAGATCTGCTCGTGATCCACCGAACCTGCCGCGGTGATCACCAGTTCGGACGGGATGTAGGTGCGCTCGTAGTGGTCCAGCACCGCCTGGTGCGGGAGCTGCCGGATCGTCTCCGGGGTGCCCCCGATCGGCCGTCCCAGCGGATGGGCACCGAAGACGGCGGCGGCGAACGTCTCGTGCGCCACATCGAGTGGGTCGTCCTCGTTCATCGCCAGTTCTTCGAGGATCACACCCCGCTCGTTCTCGAACTCGGTCTCCGACAACCCGGCGCAGGTGACCATGTCCAGGATGACGTCGGTGGCCATCGGCAGATCCGCATCCAGCACCCGGGCGAAGTAGCAGGTGTGCTCCTTGCCGGTGGCGGCATTGGCCTCCCCGCCCACGGCATCGAAGGCGGCCGCGATGTCCAGCGCACTGCGCCGCGGGGTGCCCTTGAACAACAGGTGCTCGAGGAAGTGGGTGGACCCGTGGTGTCCGGTCTCCTCATCCCGCGACCCCACCGCGACCCAGGCGCCCAGGGCCGCCGAACGCTGCCCCGGGACCGCCTCGGTCAGGACCCGGATTCCGCCCGGCAGGACCGAGCGGCGCACCAGGGCGCCGGACTCGGCCTGCAGGGAGATCTCGGTCCCGGGCGTTCCGCCCGGGCCGAGGACCAGATCAGCCACGCTCGGTTCAGTCCTGCTCCGACGTCGCCTCGTCGGCCTGGCCATCCTCGTCCTCGACCACCGCGTGCAGGGAGAGCTTCCCGCGCGGGTCGATCTCGGCCAGTTCGACCTGGATCTTCTGGCCCACGCCGAGGACGTCCTCCACGGAGTCGATCCGCTTGCCACCCACCAGGCGTCGCACCTGGGAGATGTGCAGCAGTCCGTCCTTGCCGGGGGTCAGGGACACGAACGCACCGAAGGACGTGATCTTGACGACCGTGCCGATGAACCGCTCGCCCACCTCGGGCATCTGCGGGTTCGCGATGGCGTTGATCGCCTGCCGTGCGGCTTCGGCGGAGGGGCCGTCCACCGCACCGATGAACACGGTGCCGTCGTCCTCGATGGAGATGTCGGCGCCGGTGTCGTCCTGGATCTGGTTGATCATCTTGCCCTTGGGGCCGATGACCTCACCGATCTTGTCCACCGGCACGGTCACGGTGATGATCCGCGGAGCGGTCGCTGCCATCTCGTCCGGTGTGTCGATGGCCTCGGCCATGACGTCCAGGATGTGCAACCGGGCCTCACGGGCCTGGCTCAGGGCGCCGGAGAGCACCGAGGCGGGAATGCCGTCGAGCTTGGTGTCCATCTGGATGGCGGTGATGAACTCCTTGGTGCCGGCGACCTTGAAGTCCATGTCGCCGAAGGCGTCCTCGGCGCCGAGGATGTCGGTCAGCGCGGCGTACTTGGTCTCACCGTCCACGGTGTCGGAGACGAGCCCCATGGCGATACCGGCCACCGGGGCGCGCAGCGGCACGCCGGCGTTCAGCAGCGACAGCGTGGAGGCGCACACCGACCCCATCGAGGTCGACCCGTTGGAGCTCAGCGCCTCCGAGACCTGCCGGATGGCGTAGGGGAACTCCTCCCGTGCCGGCAGCACCGGCAGGATGGCCCGCTCGGCGAGCGCACCGTGGCCGACCTCCCGGCGCTTGGGGCTGCCCACCCGGCCGGTCTCACCGGTGGAGTAGGGCGGGAAGTTGTAGTTGTGCATGTACCGCTTGCGGGTCTGCGGAGACAGGGTGTCCAGTTGCTGCTCCATCTTGAGCATGTTCAACGTGGTCACGCCCAGGATCTGGGTCTCGCCGCGCTCGAACAGCGCCGAGCCGTGCACCCGGGGCAGGACCTCGACCTCGGCGGACAGGGTGCGGATGTCCTGCAGCCCACGTCCGTCGATACGGAAGGAGTCGGTCAGGATCCGGCGGCGGATCGTCAGTTTGGTCAACTCCCGGAAGGCCGCGGACAGTTCCTTCTCGCGGCCCTCGAAGTCACCCTGCAGGGCCGCCGCGGTCTCATCCCGCACGGCATCCATGCGGTCCTCACGCTCGGCCTTGCCCGCGATGGACAGTGCCTCCTCGAGCTGGCCGGCGGCCCGGGCCTGCACGGCCTGGAACGCGTCGTCGGCGTAGTCGGGGAAGAGCGGGTACTCCTGGGTCTCCTTCGCCGTCCGGCCGGCCAGGTCGAGCTGGGCCTGGGCGAGCCGGCGGATGAACGGCTTGGCCGCCTCCAGCCCCTCGGTCACGACCTGCTCGGTCGGAGCGGTGGCACCGGACTCGGAGATCAGGGTCCAGGCGTTGTCGGTGGCCTCGGCCTCGATCATGGCGATGGCCACGTCCGTGTTGCCATCGGCTCCGGTGACGATCCGCCCGGCCACAACCATGGAGAACACCGCGCGCTCCAGTTCGGAGTAGCGCGGGAAGGCCACCCACTGACCGTCGATCAGCGCGATCCGCACGGCGCCGACCGGACCGGAGAACGGCAGACCGGAGATCTGGGTGGACAGCGAGGCGGCGTTGATCGCCAGCACGTCGTAGGTGTCGTCGGGGTGGATGGCCAGGACCGTCTCGACCACCTGGACCTCGTTGCGCAGGCCCTTGACGAACAGCGGGCGCAGCGGCCGGTCGATCAGTCGGCAGGCAAGAATCGCCTCGGTGGAGGGGCGGCCCTCCCGGCGGAAGAAAGAACCGGGGATCTTCCCGGCGGCGTACTGGCGCTCCTCGACGTCCACCGTCAGGGGGAAGAAGTCGAAGTGGTCCTTGGGGTGGCGCCCGGCCGTGGTGGTGGACAGCACCATGGTGTCCTCATCCAGGTAGGCGGTGATGGCGCCACCGGCCTGCTTGGCCAGACGTCCGGTCTCGAACCGGATGGTGCGGGTGCCGAACGAGCCGTTATCGATGACGGCTTGCTCGAATTGGATTTCGGGTCCCTCCATGGGGTGCCCTCCTTCGGTGTTCGCCGGGCTCCCGGCGGCCATCGATCGAGGCCCACGGAGCGCCGCTCCGGAGGCCACTACCGAGGACCATCTGGGGCCCGGTGGGGTTTGACTGATGTATTGAGTTGTTGCGCCTCTACGGCGCCCGTGACACGGCAACCGGTCCGGACCTGGTGTGGTCCGGACCGGCGGTGTTGCTATCGACGCAGACCGAGCCGCTCGATCAGGGCGCGATAACGCTCGATGTCGTTCTCGCGCAGGTAGCCCAGGAGCCGGCGGCGCTGACCGACCAGCAGCAGCAGACCACGACGGGAGTGGTGGTCGTGCTTGTGCTCCTTGGAGTGCTCGGTCAGGTCCGAGATACGCTTGCTGAGCAGGGCGACCTGGACCTCCGGGGATCCGGTGTCGCCTTCGTGCGTGGCGTAGTCGGCAATGATTTGCTTCTTCACTTCCGGCTCGAGGGCCACAGGGATCTCCTTCTGTCAGGGTTGTTGCGCGGAGCTCCGGGGCAGGTTCACCCGGGCATGGGACAACCGCGGCCGATCTGACGGCAACGCTCAGCCTAGCACCCACCGCCGGTGGTGACCGAGGTGGCGCCGCCGGATCATGGTGATCCACACCACGGGTGGCTCAGGATGTCCAGGTCCGCACCTGCTCCGGGGTGGGGTAGTCCGGTTCGGGCACGTCCAGCCGCTCGGCGGCATCGCGCACATCCTGCTGCATCTGGCGTACCAGGGCGTCGATCCCCTCGAACCGCACCGTGGGACGCAGCAGGTGGCTGAACTCCACCACCACTTCCTCGCCGTACAGTTCCAGGTCCCAGCGGCCCAGGACATGGGCCTCGACCTGACGCACCAGGCCGTCGAACGTGGGATTGGTCCCCACCGAGATCGCTGCCGGCATCCGTTCGCCGGTCTCGGTCCCGGGACGACGGAGCAGCCAACCCGCATATACCCCGTCGGCGGGTACCGCTCCGCTGGCGTCGGCGTCCAGGTTGGCGGTGGGGAAGCCGAGGTCGCGCCCGCGTGCATGACCGCGCACCACCACCCCGCGCATCCGGTGCGGCCGGCCCAGCACCTCAGTGGCGGCCTCGACGTTGCCGGCCGCGAGCAACTCGCGCACCCAGGTGGAGGACCAGCGCCGCTCCCCCGGGTCGGCGACGTCATGGACCACGTGCACGTCGAACCCGTGCCGGTGACCCAATCCGGTCATCGTGGTGCGGTCCCCGGAGTTGCCGCGCCCGAAGCGCACATCAGCGCCGACGACCACGGCCCTGGCCTTGAGTGCGTCCACCAGGTAGCGCTGGACGAACGTCGAGGCGTCCTGGGCGGCGAAGTCCAGGGTGTAGTCGATCACCAACGTGGCATCCAGGCCGTGTTCGGCGAGCAGGTCGAGCTTGTCGGACAGTCCGGTGAGCAGTTCCGGTGCCGCTTCGGGACGGTGCACCTGGGCGGGGTGTGGATGGAAGGTCAGCGCGACCGCCATCGCCCCGGCCTCCCGGGCAACGTTGACCGCCGCCTCCAGCACGGCCCCGTGCCCGCGGTGGACGCCGTCGAAGTTGCCGATCGTCACCACACTGGCATCCAGGCCCGCCGGTATCGCCTCGATCCCGTCCCAACGCTGCACCCTGGCTCCCTTCTGCGGCCCACTGCCGGACCGGTGCGAGGCTAGCCTGCCATCACTTCCGCCCGCGCGGGAACTCCAGGGGCGTCGTCGTGCTTCTCCTCACTCCGGATCCGGTGGCCCGCCCGGGCGGGTGAGCCCTGACCGTGGCCTACCGGGGCAAGGGCAGCGGCCCGTCGGCCGGGCGGCCCGCGGCGAGGAGCCGGCCGGAGGAGGAGTCCCAACGCGGCAGTGACAGCACTGCCAGCGAGGCCGTCGGCACGCGCATCCGGTCGCCGCTGAACTCACCCACGAGGTCCTCCAGCGCGGGATTGTGACCCACCAGTGCAACGGTCCGCGCCGACTCCGGAAGGCCTGCGATCACCCCTGCCAGGGCGCGGGGTGAGAACGTGTAGGCATCCTCGTCATAGACCACCTCCCCCGCGCCGGGCCCGCCGGCCTCGGCGATCGCGGTGTCGATCAGGTCCCACGTGTGGCTGGCCCGGGTGGCCGGGGAAACGACCGCCAGATCCAGCCGCACCTCGTGCTGACACAGCCACCGGCCCACGGCCGGCGCCTGGCGACGCCCACGCGCCGTCAGCGGTCGCTGTACGTCGCTGACCGGCACCGACCAGTCGGACTTGGCGTGCCGGATCAACACCAGTGTGTGCATGAGGGCCTCCTTCAGGCGGGGTCCAGGACCAGCACCGGCTTCAGGCGCTCACCGTGCGGCTGCACGAGAGCCACCACGTGCCCGTCCGGGTGCATCGCCGCGAGCGGGAGTGCCTGTGCGACCTCCGGGGCTCCCGGAGTGGGTCGGTCGATCGCCTGCCCGTAGCGAAGCGCCCGGGCCTCCGGCTCCGGCAGCACCAGCACATCGAAGACGGCGGAGCACGCCGCGGTCAGGTCCTGCACCTGTAGGTGGTGCCCGCCCTCGTCGTCCGGGCTCGGCAGTTCCTGGGCTTGGGCGAGGCTGAAGCCACCCACCCTGGTGCGCCGCAACGCGACCAGGTGCCCCCCGGTATCCAGGGCCGCGCCCAGATCCCGGGCCAGGGCCCGGATGTAGGTGCCCGAGGAGCACACCACCCGCACCGGCACGTCGAGCACGGCGGTGCCGTCCTGCGCCCGGTCAGGTGTCGCCGGACCGGTCTGTTCGAAGACCGCGATGTGCACCGGGCGCGACTCGAGCACCACCTGCTCTCCCGCACGGACGCGGGCGTAGGAACGCTTCCCGTCGACCTTGATCGCCGAGACGCTGCTGGGCACCTGCTCGATCGCGCCGGTCAATGCTGCCATCGCCGCGGGGAGGGCCTTCGCGGTGCCGTCGGAGCGGCCGGCACCGGCGGTGATCTCCCCTTCGGCGTCGTCGGTGCTGGTGTCCTGACCGAGCCTGATGGTGGCGGTGTACTCCTTGTCCGCACCCACCAGGTAGGTCAGCAACCGGGTGGCCCGGTTGATGCCGAGCACCAGCAGGCCGGTGGCCATCGGGTCCAGGGTGCCCGCGTGGCCGACCTTGCGGGTGCCGGCCAGGCGGCGCACCCGCGCCACCACATCATGGCTGGTCCACCCGGGAGGTTTGTCGATCAGGACCAGCCCGTCGTCCACCATCAGTCCTGCGTGGGCTCATCCGCGGTCGGCACGCTCTGCCGTTCGGCCTGCTCGACCTGGTCGGCCGGGGCCCGGTAGGGGTCGGCCTCGCCGGCGAAGGTGGCGCCCTCCCGACGACGCGCCAGCTCGGCGTCCTTGGCTGCGGCTTCGCGCAGGGCCTGCTCCAGGTGCGCGGCGGTCTCCGGCAGTGCGTCGGGGACGAACTCGATGCTGGGGGTGAGTCGGATGCCGAGTTGGCGACCCACCTCCGAGCGGATCAGCCCGCGCGCCGAGGCCAGTGCGGCGGCACTGGCCTCCCGGTCGGCATCCTCGCCCAGCACCGTGTAGAACACGGTCGCCTGCTGCAGGTCACCGGTCACACGCACGTCGGTCACGGTGACGAAGCCCAGGCGCGGATCCTTGATCCGGGTGTCCAGCAGGGTGGCGACCACCTCGTGGATCCGATCAGCGACCTTACGGGCGCGGGCGTTGTCGCTCATGGAACTCCTTCACTACGGTCGTCCTGCGGGCACGGGCCGGACGGCGACCGATTCCGGTGCCGCCCGGCCCATGGTGTGGTACCTCAGGCGCGGGGCTTCTCCTGCGTCTCGAACGTCTCGATCACATCACCGATCTGGATGTCCTTGGCGCCCAGTCCGATACCGCACTCGAAGCCCTCGCGGACCTCGGTGACGTCATCCTTCTCCCGGCGCAAGGAGTTGATGGTGAGGTTGTCGGAGACGACCACCCCATCGCGCAGCAGCCGCGCGTTGGCGTTGCGCCGGATGATTCCCGAGCGCACGATCGACCCGGCGATGTTGCCGGCCCGGGAGGAGCGGAAGATCTCCCGCACCTCGGCGCTGCCGAGCTGGACCTCCACGTACTCGGGCTTGAGCATGCCCTTCAGGGCCGCCTCGATGTCCTCGATGGCGGAGTAGATGACCGAGTAGTACTTGATCTCCACGCCCTCCCGGTCGGCCAGGGTGTTGACCCGGTCGTCCGGACGCACGTTGAAGCCCAGGATCACCGCGTTGTCCACGGTAGCCAGGTTCACGTCGTTCTGGGTGATCGCACCCACACCGCGGTGGATGATCCGCAGTGCGACCTCGTCGCCCACGTCGATCTTGAGCAAGGCGTCCTCCAACGCCTCCACGGCACCGGAGACGTCGCCCTTGATGACCAGGTTGAGGGTCTCCACCTTGCCCTGCTCCAGAGCCTGGGTGAACTCCTCCAGGGAGATCCGCTTGCGACGCTTGGCCAGGGTAGCGGCCCGCTCGGCGGCCTCGCGCTTGTCGGCGATCTGCCGGGCGGTCCGGTCATCGGGGGCCACCAGGAAGGTGTCTCCCGCGCTGGGCACCGAGGTCAGCCCCAGTACCTGGACCGGCATCGAGGGCAGCGCCACGTCCAGGTTCTCCCCGTGGTCGTCGAACATGGCACGCACCCTCCCGTAGGAGGTGCCCGCCACGATCGCATCGCCCACGGCAAGGGTTCCCGACTGGACCAGGACCGTGGCCACCGCACCGCGACCGCGGTCCAGTTTGGCCTCGATCGCCACTCCGCGGGCGTCCTTGTCCGGATTAGCCGTCAGTTCCAGCGCCGCATCGGCAGTCAGCAGGACCGCCTCGAGCAGGTCATCGATACCGGTGGCCTCACGTGCCGAGACCTCCACGAACATGGTGTCGCCGCCGTATTCCTCGGCCACCAGGTTGTACTCGGTGAGCTGGGAGCGGACCTTGTCCGGGTTCGCGTCGGGCAGGTCCACCTTGTTCACCGCGACCACGATCGGCACGTTTGCGGACTGGGCGTGGTTGATCGCCTCAACCGTCTGGGGCATCACGCCATCGTCCGCCGCGACCACCAGGATCGCGATATCGGTGACCTTGGCACCACGGGCACGCATGGCGGTGAACGCCTCGTGACCAGGGGTGTCGATGAAGGTCAGGCCACGGTTCTCACCCTCGTGCTCGGTGTGCACCTGGTAGGCACCGATGTGCTGGGTGATGCCACCGGCCTCGGTGGCGCTGACCTCGATCTGCCGGATCGCGTCCAGCAACCGGGTCTTACCGTGGTCGACGTGACCCATCACGGTCACCACCGGCGAGCGGGGCTCCAGGTCCTCCTCGCTCTCGCCCTCCTCCTCGGCCTGCAGGTCGATGTCGAAGGAACCGAGCAGCTCACGGTCCTCCTCCTCCGGGGAGACGATCTCGATGACGTAGCCGAGTTCGGCGCCCAGGGTGGCGAAGGTGTCCTCATCCAGGGACTGCGTGGCCGTGGCCATTTCACCAAGGTGGAACAGCACCGTGACCAGGGACGCCGGGTTGGCGTCGATCCGGTCGGCGAAGTCGCTCAGCGAGGCACCCGCACGGATCCGGATGACGGTGCTGCCGTCACCACGGGGTACCTGGACGCCGCCCGGCGACGGAGCGGACTGCTGCTCGAACTCCTGGCGCTTGGCGCGCTTGGACTTCCGGCTCCGAGCCGGACGGCCACCGGCACGACCGAACGCGCCCTGAGTGCCACCACGGCCACCGCGGCCACCGGGACGGCCACCGAAACCACTACGCGGACCACCGCCGGGACCACCAGGGCCACCGCCGGGACCGCCACCACGGCCACGACCGCCACCGCCACGGGCGGGTGCACCCGGGCGTCCGACGGCGCTCTTGCCGGGCATCATCTGGGGCGAGGGGCGCGGGCCGCGGGTGTCGGAACCCGCACCGGCGCCACTGCGCGGACCACCGGGGCGCCCGTCACCCCTGCCACCGGGACGGGGCATGCCCTGGGAGGGCGCGAACGGGTTGTTACCCGGACGCGGTGCGCCGCCCCCGGGCCGCTGGCCACCACCGCGCGGACCACCGGGGCGCGCATCACCCCTGCCACCGGGACGGGGCATGCCCTGGGAGGGCGCGAACGGGTTGTTACCCGGACGGGCCCCGGGCTTGGGGCCGGGGGTGGGTCGAGGCGGCGCGGGCTTACTGGCCGCCGGTGCCTGCGGGCTCTCCTCCGGCTCGGTCGCTTCCGGCTGGGCGGGCTCGGCCTGCTCCGGCTCGGGCTGCCGCTCGGGCTCAGGCTCGGGCTCAGGCTCGGGCTCGGGTGCCGGCTTGGGCTTGGGCGCCGGCTTCGGCGCAGCCTTGGGTGCCGCCTTGGTCTTGGCGGGCTTGGGCTCCGCCTTCTCCCCCTCGGGCGGCGGGGGGAACGCCTCGCGCAGCCTGCGCTGCACGGGCGGTTCGATCGTGGACGATGCCGACTTGACGAATTCGCCGAGTTCACTCAACTTCGCCATGACGGACTTACTGTCGACGCCGAGCTCCTTAGCGAGCTCGTGGACGCGGACCTTGGCCACATCTCTCCTGTCCTCGGCCCGCCCAGGACAGGGTGGACCGCTGTTAGTGGTTCGTACTCATCGCTGGGGACTCATCGGGTTCCCATAGTGTGTCGACCCGCTCTCTGTTCGACTGATCAACGGTTCATGTGCGGCGAACCACTCCAGAACAGCGTCCATAACTACTGGTTCACTCAGACGCAGGGCCCGGGAGATCGCTCGCTTTCGCACGGCACGGTCCAGGCAACCAGAATGCGGATGCACCCAGCAACCTCGGCCCGGCGCGCGTGCCGCCGGATCCACGATCACGGCCTGTGCCGCTATCGATCGATCCCGCACCAAGCGCACCAAGTCGGACCGCGGGGCCCGTTCCCGGCACCCCACACACGTGCGAACCGGTCCCAAGCCCGTCGACAAGTGTACTACTCCCCCGGCTCGTCCGGTCGAATGTCGATCTTCCAGCCGGTCAGCCGGGCCGCCAGGCGGGCGTTCTGCCCCTCCTTGCCGATCGCCAGCGAGAGCTGGTAATCGGGCACCACCACGCGGGCGGAACGGGCCTGCTCATCGACGATCTCCACACTGGAGACCCGCGCCGGTGACAACGCACTGGCCACGAACTCGGCCGGGTCCTCGGAGTAGTCGACGATGTCGATCTTCTCGCCCTGCAACTCCGCCATCACCGCCCGGACACGTTGTCCCATGGGCCCTATGCAGGCTCCCTTGGCGCCCAGGCCGGGCACGGTGGAGCGCACCGCCATCTTGGTACGGTGCCCCGCTTCCCGGGCCAGGGCGGAGATCTCCACCGATCCGTCGGTGATCTCCGGGACCTCCAGGGCGAACAGTCGCCGCACCAGGTTCGGGTGGGTGCGCGAGACCGTGATCGAAGGCCCCTTCGGCCCGCGAGTGACATCGAGCACATAGGCCCGGATCCGGGTGCCGTGGGTGTAGTCCTCTCCTGGCACCTGCTCGTGCGGGGGCAGTACCGCCTCAACCCCGCCGACGTCGATGAACACCATCCGCGGGTCCCGACCCTGCTGGATGATGCCGGCGATCACCTCGTCCTCCTTGCCGCGGAATACCCCGAGCACCTGGTCGTCCTCAGCGTCCCGCAGGCGCTGCATGATCACCTGGCGGGCGGTGGCGGTGGCGATTCGGCCGAAGTTGTCCGGGGTGTGGTCGAACTCCGGGCCCAGGTCGTACCCGGGGCCGGACGGGTAGGCCTCGGCGGGCGCGCCGTCCTCCTGGTTCTGCTCCGCGGAATCCGCCGGGACCTCGCGCTCGATCCGCTCCCGGGCATAGACGGTCACGTGGCCGCTGCTGCGGTCCAGCTCCACGCGGGCGTCCGCCAGGGCCCCCGGGGTGCGGTGGTAGGCGGACTCCAGTGCCTGCTCGATCGCCCCCACCAGTACGTCCAGGCTGATCTCACGCTCCCGCTCGATCATCCGCAGGACACTCATGTCCACGTCCATGCCGACACTCCTTCCAGAAAACCTCGAACAGACAGGGGGACCTTCAGGCGTCGGCCGGGGAGCCGAACTCCACCTCGATCGTGCCCTGGCGGACCTCGTCCCAGGTCAGGACCAGCGGCTCCGGTGCCGGTGCGCCGCGCCGGTTCGGAGGCTGCTGCACCTGCAGACCGTCGTCGTCGGCGGCCACGATACGCCCCCGCACGATGCCTTCGGTCGTCGTCACCGTGGCCAGCCGGCCCACGGCGCGCCCGAAGTGGCGCGGCTGCGTCAGTGGGCGCGAGATGCCGGGGGTGGTCACCTCGAGATGGTAGGGGCCGCGGAGCACGTGGTCGACGTCGTCCAGGCGGTTGGAGACCGCCCGGGAGACCTCGGCCAGCTGGTCCGAGGAGACACCCCCGGGGCCTTCCGGCAGGTCGATCACCACGGTGAGGGTCCGGTTGCGGCCGGAGCCGCCGACGGCGACCTCCTCCAGGTACAGGCCCTGCTCGGACACCACGGGCGAGAGTGCCTGGAGCAGTACGGCAGAGACGTCTGACGGGCTCATGGTTCTCACCTCGTGTGAAGTTGTCGGCGGGCGGTGCTGATGCCACAGCCTAAGGCCCGAACGTGGCACGATCAACGCGTGCAGATTTCCACGTCCGCCCCCCGGGGGCGAACCCGATGGTACCGGCTGAGCGTGGTCCTGGCCGTTCTCCTGATCCTCACCGGGTGCGGGGTACGCCTGGATGTGCCGCCGGCGCCCACGCCCGTTCCCGAGGGCCAGGACGAGGTCCGCCAGGAGGCTGCTCAGGCTGTTTCGGTGATCCTGCAGAGCGCCGAACTGGCGATCCCGGACGCACCGGAGCAGGTGGGCGGGGTCCTTCAGGCGGTGGCTGCTGACGCGCAGGCTCATCTGGAGGCGCTCGGCGGAGTGTGGGAACCACCGCCCCGGCCCGAACCGGAGGACCCGGAGGACGCCCCGCCGGCCCAGCCCGAGCCCATCACCGCCGCCGGTGCATCGGATGTGCTGGCGGCACTGGAGGCAGCGGCACCGCAACTGCGTGGCGGCGCCGCGAGCGTCGAGCCCGACCTGGCCGTACTGCTGGTCTCGGTATCGGCCAACCAGCACGTGCACGCCCGGGACCTGGCCGGCGCGCTCGGCGCGGACCCGGCGCCGCCCCCGGCTGAACCGGCCGACCCGGCCGATGCCTATCCAGCCGCCTTCGGCCCCGAGGCCGCGCCGCTGTGCCGGGCGCTGGATGCCGCCGGGTACCTGGCGGAGGTGCGGGCCGGCCGGGCCAGTGGGGAGGAGGCGGCCCGGTTGGCCGAGCGGGCCCAGGAACTGCGGGCCCAGGCCGAACTGGTCGCCACCCGTGGCGGGTTCTCCGGTACCGAGGAGGACCCACGGGAGATCGCCTACGCCCTGGCGTTCGAGGACCTGCCCGCCCAGGCCCAGGCCCTCGCCCTGACCCGCGTGCCGGCGTGGCTGAACCTGCTCGAGTCGGCCGAGGAGGGCGCTGACCGGGAGTTGATCGCCATTCAGGTCATCACGGCTGCGCTGGCGGTGCACGGCCGGGGCGAGCCGGTGCCGACGTTCCCGGGGCGGGCCGGCTGAACCCGGTGCCCCGAGGTCGCTAGAGGCCGGCTTCGGCCAGCCGGTGCCGTACCTCGGTGGCCGCCACGCCCGCCTGGATGTCGTGCCGGGCGCCGCTGGCCCGTTCGCGAAACTCCACCACGCCATCGGCCAGCCCGCGTCCGACCACCAGCGTGTACGGCACCCCGAGCAGTTCGGCGTCGGCGAACTTCACCCCGGCGGAGACCTTCGGGCGGTCATCGAGCAGCACCTCCACGCCCTCGGCATCCAGGTCGGCGGCGATCTGCTCCGCGGTGGTCAGCACGTGTGGATCCTTACCCGTTGCGACGATGTGCAGATGTGCCGGGGCGACCTGCACCGGCCAGCACAGCCCGTTCTCGTCGTGGGTGGCTTCGGCGATCGCGGCCAACACCCGGGTGACGCCCAGGCCGTAGGAGCCCATGGTGACCACCCGGGTCTTGCCGTTCTCGTCGAGCACGTTCAGGCCCAGGGCCGCAGCGTAGGTGGTGCCCAGCGCGAAGACGTGTCCGACCTCGATGCCGCGGGCCAGCTCCAGCGGTCCGGACCCGTCCGGAGCCGGGTCGCCGGCGCGCACCTCGGCGGCCTCGATGGTGCCGTCAGCGGTGAAGTCCCGCCCGGCGACCAGGTCGAAGACGTGCTTGCCGGGCTCGTTGGCGCCGGTCATCCACACCGTGCCCGGCACGATACGTGGGTCGAGCAGGTAGCGCGCCGCTCCGGTACCGGCCGAACCGTCGGAGTCGTCCTGGTCGCGCGGAGCCCCATTGGGACCCAGGACCGCGGGCCCCATGTACCCGGGCACGAGTTCGGGCCGGTTGGCCAGGTCCTCGTCGGTGGCGGCCTCCACAAGCGCCGGCTCCATCGCGGCCTGCAGGCGATCCATATCCACCTGCCGGTCTCCGGGAACACCGACTACGAGCACCTCCCGGCGCCCGTCGGGGTGGGTGGCGGTGATGGCCACGTTCTTCAGCGTGTCCGCTGCCTGCCAGGGGCGATCGCTGCGGGGGAAGTGGTCATTGGCGAAGTCCACCAGGGTCTCGATGGTGGGAGTGTCCGGGGTGTCCTCCACGTGCGCGGCGCGCACGCCCGTGGCGTCGGCGTCCGGCGGCACGGGCGTGGTGACGGCCTCGATGTTGGCCGCGTACCCGCCCGGGGAGCGCACATACGTGTCCTCCCCCACATCGGAGGGGTGCAGGAACTCCTCGGAGAAGGATCCGCCCATCGCCCCACTCATCGCCGAGACGATCACATAGTCCAGCCCCAGTCGGTCGAAGATACGCTCGTAGGCATCGCGCTGGGAGGCGTAGGAGACTCTCAGAGCCTCCTCGTCGATGTCGAAGGAGTAGGCGTCCTTCATGATGAACTCGCGCCCGCGCAACAGCCCGGCGCGGGGACGGGCCTCGTCGCGGTACTTGGTCTGGATCTGGTACAGCATCAGGGGCAGGTCCTTGTACGAGGAGTACAGATCCTTGACCAGCAGGGTGAACATCTCCTCGTGCGTGGGGGCCAGCAGGTAGTCGGCCTCCTTGCGGTCCTGGAGCCGGAAGATGTTCGGACCGTACTCCTCCCACCGGTTGGAGGCCTCGTAGGGCTCCTTGGGCAGCAGCGCGGGGAAGTGCACCTCCTGGGCGCCGGAGGCATTCATCTCCGCACGCACGATCGCCTCGATCTTGCCCAGCACCCGCAGTCCCAGCGGCAGCCAGGAGTAGATCCCCGGCGCGGCGCGGCGGATGTAGCCGGCCCGCACGAGCAGTTTGTGGCTGGCGACCTCGGCGTCCACCGGGTCCTCACGCAGGGTTCGGACGAACAGCGTCGACATTCGCAGTATCACGCGGCCGAGTCTATCCACCACCGCGCTGCGGCCCGTCCCGGTCCGCGTGCACATCGGGCGCCGGCGCGTGAGGCATCGCCCGAGCGGCTCTGCCAGAATGAGCAGGTGCCAGAGATGCCCGAGGTCCAGGGGCTGGTCCAGGCGCTGCACGCGCAGTTGACCGGCCGGGAGATGCGCGCGGTGCACGTGGTCTCCTTCCCCGCGCTGAAGACCTACGACCCACCGGTCACCGCCCTGCACGGAGCGCACGTCGCCGGCGTGCAACGGCATGGGAAATGGATCGACATCGCTGCCCGCACCGGCGAGGACGAGGTGCACCTGGTCTTCCACCTCGCCCGCGGTGGATGGGTGCGCTGGCACGAGGAGGCACCGACCCGCTCGCCTCGACCGGGCAAGTCCGGCCTGGCGGTGCGGGTGCTGCTCGACCGGGGGGCTTTCGACCTGACCGAAGCCGGCACCACGAAGAAGCTCGCCGTGCACGTGGTGCGCAGGGCCGTCGACGTGGAGCGGATCGCCACGCTGGGGGTGGACCCGCTCTCGGCGGAGTTCACCCGGGCCCGCTTCGAGGAGTTGCTCGATGTCCGGAACGCCCAGGTCAAGGGCGTGCTGCGGGACCAGAGCCTGATCGCCGGGATCGGCAATGCCTACTCCGATGAGATTCTGCACGCCGCCCGGCTCAGCCCGTTCGCGCTGACCCGGTCCCTGGACTCCGGCGCCCGGGAGCGGCTGTTCGCCGCGATCGAGAGCGTACTGACACGTGCGATCGAGGCAGCATCGGGTAAGGGGCCGGCCGACCTGAAGGATGTGAAGCGCTCGGGGATGGCGGTGCACGGACGCACCGGTCAGGCGTGCGCAGTGTGCGGCGACGTCATCGCCCAGGTCTCCTTCGCCGACTCCTCCCTGCAGTACTGCCCCACATGCCAGACCGGCGGTAAGCTCCTGGCCGACCGCCGCATGTCCAGACTCCTGCGCTGACCGTCCCGGCCCAGGGGTGCTGCCAGGGACTAGAGGAGGATGGTGGCGAAGGTGCCGACCTGGCGAAAGCCCGCACGGTGGTAGGTGGCCAGGGCGGAGGTGTTGTAGGAGTTCACATAGAGCGACACGATCGGGGCGAAGTGGGCCCGGGCATGGTGGATGACCGCGGCCATCCCGGGTGCAGCCAGCCCCCGGCCGCGATGGCGGGGGTGCACCCAGACGCCCTGGACCTGGGCCACACCCAGGCCGACGGTGCCGAGCTCCGCCTTGAACACCACCTCGCGCCCCCTCGGTCCCTCATCGATGCGCACCAGGGATCGGCCCTGATTCACCAGCGCCTTGATCCGGCGCTCATAGCCGCCACCGGCGGTCAGCGGTGAGTATCCGACCTCCTCGGTGAACATCGCGACGCACGCCGGGATGAGGATGTCCAGGTCCTCCGGGGTGGACTGCCGCACACGCGGGTCGGCCCCGATCGCGGGATCGTGGTCGATCATCAACGACGGCTGGTCCGAGCGCACCTCCCTGGGCGGGCCGAGGTGACGGCGCAGCAGCGGCCACAGGGCCAGCACCTGTTCTGCCGGGCCCACCAGGGAGGAGAATCGCTGGCCACGCCGGCGCACATGCTCGGCCAGCGCCTCCAATCCCTCCGGTGGCAGGTCGAGCGGCACCAGGTTGCCCGCGGCCAGGCACAATCCGAGCAACTCCTCCGAGCGCATCGCGCACAGTACCTGGGCACGGCTGTAGACGTTGTGCGACAACGCCTCCACGTACTCGGCCAGCAACGCCGCGGCCACCGGGTCGACCGCCGCCCGGGCCCGCACCCGCTCCACGCCGACCACGCCGGCCTCGACGATGGATACCGGCTCGCCCGCCAGTTGCAGATGGCCCGACCGTTCCCGTCGGGGGCGGGACCGTCGCCGCGGCCACTCACGCATGTCGCTCAGGAGACGCTGACCTGCGGGGCCCCGGCATCGTCGTCGACCTCCATCTCGGCGGCGATCCGGTTGGCCTCGGCCAGGAGCGTCTCGACGATCAACTCCTCCGGCACGGTCTTGATGACCTCTCCCTTGACGAAAATCTGGCCCTTGCCGTTGCCGGAGGCCACGCCCAGGTCGGCCTCGCGAGCCTCACCGGGACCGTTGACGACGCAGCCCATCACCGCGACCCGCAGCGGCACGGTCAGGTGTTCCAGGCCCGCGGTGACCTGATCGGCCAGGGTGTACACGTCCACCTGTGCCCGGCCGCAGGAGGGGCAGGAGACGATCTCCAGTTTGCGCTCGGCCAGGTTCAGGGACTGCAGGATCTGCAAGCCCACCTTGACCTCCTCCACCGGCGGGGCGGACAGCGACACCCGGATGGTGTCCCCGATGCCCTGGGACAACAGCGCCCCGAACGCGGTGGCGGACTTGATCGTGCCCTGGAAGGCCGGACCGGCCTCGGTGACCCCCAGGTGCAGCGGCCAGTCGCCCGCCTCGGCGAGCAGTTCGTAGGCGCGCACCATCACTACCGGGTCGTGGTGCTTCACCGAGATCTTGAAGTCGGTGAAGCCGTGCTCCTCGAACAGGGAGGCCTCCCACACCGCCGACTCCACCAGTGCCTCCGGGGTGGGCTTTCCGTACTTGGCGAGCAGGCGTTTGTCCAGGGAACCGGCGTTCACCCCGATCCGGATGGAGACTCCGGCCTCGGAGGCGGCCCGGGCGATCTCCTTGACCTGATCATCGAACTTTCGGATATTGCCGGGGTTGACCCGTACGGCTGCGCAACCGGCGTCGATCGCGGCGTAGACGTACTTGGGCTGGAAGTGGATATCGGCGATCACGGGGATCTGGGACTTCTTGGCGATGATCGGTAGCGCGGCAGCGTCCTCGGTGGTGGGCACCGCCACCCGCACGATGTCGCATCCGGCGGCAGTCAGTTCGGCGATCTGCTGCAAGGTGGCGTTGATGTCGGTGGTGGCGGTGGTCGTCATCGACTGCACCGTGATCGGCGCCTCCGAACCCACCTTCAGCGGACCGACATTGATCATGCGGGTCTTGCGCCGGGGCCGCAGCACCGGAGGCGCCGCTTTGACGGTGGGGATCCCGAGATCGACAGGTACGCTCACGCCCTCAGTGTAAGTGGTCGGTACCCGGTCAGGTCAGTGTGATCGGGTCGATGATGTCGGCCACGGCCAGCAGCAGACTCATCCCGATCATCACGATCACCACCACGTAGGTCAGTGGCATCAGCCGGGCGGTGTCCACCGGCCCCGGGTCGGCCCGCCCGAAGAGGCCCGACACACGGCGCCTGGCCCCCTCGAACAACGCCCCGGCGATGTGTCCGCCGTCCAGGGGTAGCAGCGGGATCATGTTGAACACGAACAGCGCCATGTTCAGCGAGGCAATCAGGGAGAGCATGTCCGCGGTGCGCTCGGCCGGACCGTAGTCACTCAACTCCACCGAGGTGATCTCCCCGGCGAAGCGGCCCACGCCGATCAGGCCCATCACACCGGGGTCACGTTCGGCGTTGCCCAGCAGTGATTGCGTAATGCCGACCAGCCGTTGGGGCAGGGTCACCACCACCCGCACGGTGCCGCTGAAAACGTTCCAGACCACCTCCGGGACCGCCGTGATCGGCTGGCGCACCAGTTCTCCGGCCGGGCTGATCCCCACGAACGGCACCTGGGTGGTGCGGACCTGCCCGTCCGGGCCCAGCACGGGCCGGCCGTCGTCGTCGACCATCGGACGCTCCGCCAGCGCCGGGGTGACGGTGAAGGTCACGTCCTCACCCGCGCGTTCCACGACCACCTCGGCGGGACCGGTGCCGCCCTGGACGATCGCCTCGGAGACGTCCTCCCAGCCGCTCACCGCGGTGCCGCCCCAGGACACGATCACGTCGTCGGGCTCCAGTCCGCCCTGGCGTGCCGGGGCCGCCCGGTCGGTGTCCGTGCACTCCCTGCTCTCTCCGGCCGGGAGCACACACTCCGAGACCGAGCCCAGCCGGTTGGTGGGCATGAGTTGGCCGATGGTGGTCAGGATGATCGCGAACAGCACGGTGGCGATGATCAGGTTCATCACCGGGCCGCCGAACATCACGCCGAGTTTGCGCGGCACGGTCAGGGCGTAGAACGAGCGATGCTCCTGGCCGGGGACCACCTCCTGGGCGGAGAAGGTGCGGGCGTCCTGGGCGGCCCGGTCCATCCAGCCACGCACGCCGGTGCGGTCGGTCGCGTGGGTACTCTCGGCCCGCGCCGGCGGGAACATCCCCACCATCCGCACGAAACCGCCCAGGGGTAGCATCTTGACGCCGTACTCGGTCTCGCCGCGCTTGGTGGACCACAGCGTCTTGCCGAACCCGACGAAGTAGTCGGTCACCCGGACGCCGAACAGTTTGGCCGGGACCAGGTGCCCGATCTCGTGCAGGGCGATGGACACGATGATGCCCACCACGATCACCCCGACGCCGAACCAGAACTCCATGGGCTCCTTCTTCCCCTTCGTGCACCAGGCTTAGCGTACGTCCTCCGGCGCCGGCTACCGGCGCCCTCAGCCCGCCAAGCGGGTGCGCAGCCATGCGGTGAGCACCGCCCCTTGTGCGTGCTGGAAGGCTCGCAGCGTCGGCAGACCGGGTGGCGGGGGCTGAGCGGACCCGTGCAGGAACAGGCCCAGCAGCACGGCCAGCACCGCATCCACCTGCTCCGGCGTACCGCCCAGGTCGGCCACCGCGCGCAGATGGGCGGTGAGGTCGGCCACGGGGTCATGGAGTCGCGCGTTCAGGGCCAGGCCCAGGGCGTCGAACCAGGGCGCCCCGCGGCAGGCCCAGGGCCAGTCCACGTTTCGTACCCCCTCCGGGGTCACCAGCAGGTTGTCCGACCGGGCGTCCAGGTGCACGATCGAGTCCCCGGCCAGCGCCGGGCCCACCCCCTCGGACAACTCGGTCCGTCGATGTCCTCGGTGATCAGCAGCGCCCAGTCCACTCCCTCGATCGGTTCGCGGTGATGGCCGAGCAGGGTCGGTGCCCCGGCCGCGGCCGGAAGCACCGCCAGTACGTCCGCCTCCTGGGCCACCAGGTCCACCGAGTGCGTGTTCGTGTCGGCACCGCAGGCCTTGACGAAGGCACGTCTACCGGCGGAGGTGACCACTCTGGCCGCCACGCCGGGTGAGAATCCGCCGCGCTGGGTATGCGCGCGCTGCACCGGGGCCCCAGCGCAGCCTCAACGAGGCGTTGCACCGGGCGTGGCAGGTCGGTCCAGGCCAGCCTGGGCCCGTACGGCTGGACGGGGGCGGTCCGGGGTGCCGGCTCAGGCGAGGGGATCGTCCTCACCCCACGGGACCAGCCGCAACCGGCGCGCCTCGGTGGGCAGGTGCCCGGCCCGGGCCCGCAGTTCGGCCACGGTGTCGGCACCGGCGCGCACCATCCGGCCCGAGTAGGCGTCCAACTCCCCACCGGCCAGGGCCAGGCAGAGCCGGGCCACCTCCTCCGGGCTGGTCCACTCGGTGCGGTCGGCGTGAGCGGCCATCACGGCGGTCATGTCGGTGCGCACCACGCCGGGGGCCAGGTCGAAGGCGAAGATGCCGTGCTCCGTGCCGGCCAGGGCGGTGGCCCCGGTGATCCGGAACAGCGCGCTCTTGGAGGCGTTGTAGCCGCTGGACTCAGCATTGTCGCGCACCCCGGAACCGGAGTTGATGTTGACGATCCGGCCTCCGCCGGAGGCGATCATGTGCGGTACCACCTCGCGGGTGAGCAGGTAGGGGCCCTTGACGTTGGTGGTCAGCACCTGCCACCACTCCTGGGCATCGACCTCCCAGAGCGGGGCTTCCCGGTGGTTCAACCCCGCGTTGTTGACCAACAGGTCCACCTGCCCGAAGGTCTGCAGAGCCTGCCCGACGGCGGCGCTCACCTGGTCGGCGTCGGTCACGTCGCACCCGATCGGCAGCACCGCCGGGGTCGGCGCGCCGGTGGCGGCACCGACGTCGGCAGCCAGGTCCTGCAGCCGGCCGGTGTCCCGGGCCAGGGCTACTACCTGCCAGTTTGCGCTCACCAGCGCTCGAACCAGATGGGCGCCGATACCGCGGGAGGCTCCGGTGACGATGGCGACGGGCATGAGGGGGCTCCTGGGGGTTCAGTGGATCAGTTCGTGGACGCGGCCACGGGCCCATGACTCGGCCCGGGTTACCGCGGTCAGGTCCAACTGTGCCGGTCCGAGGTGTTCGGCGACCACTCTGGCTACCGTATCGACGATGGCCGGGAAGCCGATCCTGCCGGAGTGGAACGCTGCCACGCACTCCTCGTTCGCGGCGTTGTAGACCGCCGGATGGGTGCCCCCGGCCTCGGCGGCCGAGCGGGCCAGTGCCACCGCGGGAAAGGCTTCATCGTCCAGCGGGTGGAACTGCCAGGACTGGGTGATGGACCAGTCGGTGGGTACATCGACGCCGTCCAGCCGGTCCGGCCAGGACAGGCCCAGGGCGATGGGAACGAGCATCCGGGGCGGGCCGATCTGGGCGATGGTGGAGCCGTCCCGGAACTCCACCATGGAGTGGATCTGCTGCTGTGGGTGCACGACGACCTCGATGGCGGCCAGGGGCACATCGAAGAGCAGGTGCGCCTCGATCACCTCCAGGCCCTTGTTCACCATCGTGGCCGAGTTGGTGGTGACCACCAGGCCCATATCGAAGTTGGGATGGGCCAGCGCCTGGGCGGGGGTGACATCCGCCAGCTCCGCCCGGGTGCGCCCACGGAACGGGCCGCCGGATGCGGTGAGCACCAGACGTCGGACCTCCTCGCGCCGGCCACCACGCAGGGCCTGAGCGATGGCCGAGTGCTCGGAGTCCACCGGCACGATCTGATCCGGGCGCTGCTGGGCGGCGCGCACCAGTGCCCCACCGGCGATCAGGGACTCCTTGTTCGCCAGCGCCAGGGTGGAACCGGCGGCGAGTGCCGCCAGGGTGGGGCCCAGGCCCACCGAACCGGTGATGCCGTTGAGCACGACGTCGGCACCGTTGCCGGCCACCTCCGCGGCCGCCTCCGCTCCGGTCCGCACGTCCACATCGGGCACGGACCGGCCCAGACTGCTGGCCCGGGCGGCCAGCGCGGTCGCGAAGTCCGCGGCGCTGCCGGTGGCCAGGGCGACCTGGGCGGGGGCGTGCTGCAGAACCTGTTCGGCCAGCAGGTCCGGGTCCGACCCGCCGGCTGCCAGCGCCACGACAGCGAAGGAATCCGGGTGCGCGGCGACGACCTCCAGGGCCTGGGTGCCGATCGAACCGGTGCTGCCCAGGATGGTCAGCGTGCGGGTCACTCCACCGCCAGGAGGATGTCGATCGCTCGATCCAGGTAGGCATCGACGGGACCCTCGGCGTAGGCGCGCGACCGCGGGGCGGAGGGAAAGGTGACCGACCGCAGCTCGGAGGCGCTCAGGTGGGCACCTTCATCGAAGTAGGCCACCAACCGGTCCAGGGCGGCGTCGACGGCCTCGCTGTCGTATCCGCGGCCGCGCTCGGGTGGGGCGAACCGCTCCCCGGGCGGACGTACCAGGCGCGGATACAGGGAGGTGGCGCGCTCGGCCACCTGCTCCATCCAGGCGTCCTGGCTGGCACTGGTGACGAACTCGCTGCGGTCACGTTGGATGAATGCGGCCTCGAGTCGGTCCAGGGCGGCGTCGACCGCTGCCGGGTCGTAGCCGTGCCGGACCAGGTCGAAGGCGGCCGAACGCACATCGGCGCTACTCATCCCGGTGTCACCGCTCTCGTAGGCCGACTTGGCGCGCTCGAAGAACTCTTCGACCTCCTCCCGGTCGTAGCCACTGGCCCAGCGACCGACCGTGGGGAACAGGTCCTCCATGCCGCGCTCCTTCCTGTCCTGCGAATCCGGTTCTGCCGAGAAGTATTACGTACCGGCACCGATGTGCGATTACTGCCAGTACCGTGCCACAACCCGGGCGTCGGCGGGGCGCGCACTCGCCCGACCGGCCGAGATCACGTGCCCAGGAGCAGGAACTGGGCGACGTACACCACAGGCGCGGCCACCAGGATCGAGTCCACCCGATCGAGCACTCCGCCGTGCCCGGGCAGCACCGTGCCCATGTCCTTGACCCCCAGATCACGCTTGAGCAGTGATTCGGACAGGTCCCCCACCGTGGCTGCCACCACCGTGAGCAGCCCGAAGACCACACCGACCCACCAGGCCCCGCCCAGAGCCAGCACGGTCAGGGCGACGCCGGTGATCACGGTCAGCAGGATCGACCCGCCGAAGCCCTCCCAGGACTTCTTCGGGCTCACCGTGGGGGCCATCGGATGTTTGCCGTAAAGGGCCCCTGCGGCGTACCCACCGACGTCATTGGCCACGACCAAGGCGATGAAGGTCAGCACCAGGATCGGTCCGGACCCGGTGAGCATCAGGATCACGAACCCGGCCAGGAACGGGATGTAGGCGGCGGCGAAGATCGCTGCGGTGGCATCTCGTAGCGCGGGCGGCCCGCTGCCATCGAGCACCCGCCAGACGAACGTTCCCCCTGCGGTGAGAATGAATGCCACCCACATCGCCTCGATCCCCGAGGTGTAGGCGGAGATGAGGATCCCGGCGGCCCCCACCAGCAGCGGAAGCAGCGGGATCCTGATGTCCCGGGTTCGCACCGCGCGGGCCAGTTCCCACAGGGCTACCCCACAGGCGAGGGCCACCAGCACCACGAATCCCTCGGTGCGGATGAACAGCGACGCCACCAGCACCGCGCCCAGCACCAGACCCACACCGATTGCCCAGCGCAGGTCCCGGCCGGCGCGCGAAGCGGGCGGCTCGGCCGCCCGCAGCGCCTGTTGCGGGTCGAGGGCCGGCAGTGCAGCAGCGGGTGCCGGCGCAGCCGGCGATTCCGCCGACGCCGGCGTCGGGTCGGCGGGTGAGGTCGTCGTCCCTGGCGGGTTCTCCTCGGGCGGCTCATCCTCCGCGACCCGCGTTGTGGGGGCCGCTTCGAGCCGGGCCTGCTCCTCGGCACGCGCCTGCTCCTGCGCGCGAGCGCGCTCGGCGGCCCGCAGCTGCCGGCGGGTCAGCGGCACCCCGCCAGGGTCTGGATCCTGCTCATTCATGGGCGGGAGATCACACCTCGAGCAGTTCCTTCTCCTTACCCGCCAACAGTGCGTCCACTTCGTCGGTGTGTCGGCGGGTCAGGGATTCCAGTTCGGTCTGTGCCCGATTCACCTCGTCCTCACCGACGTCGCCGTCCTTGGAGAGCTTCTCCAGGTCCTCACGGGCCCGGCGACGGATGCTGCGCACCGAAACACGCGCGTCCTCACCCTTGGACTTGGCCAGTTTGACGTAGTCGCGCCGCCGTTCCTCGGTCAGTGTCGGCAGCACCACCCGGATCATCACACCGTCGTTGGAGGGGTTGACGCCCAGGTCGGATTCGCGCAGGGTCTTCTCGATCGCCTGCATCGAGGACTTGTCGTAGGGCGAGATCAGCACGGTGCGCGCTTCCGGAATGGTCATCGACGCCAGTTGCTGCAGCGGGGTGGGGGCACCGTAGTAATCCACCTCGAGTTTGTTGAACATCCCGACGTTGGCCCGCCCGGTGCGGATACCGCCCAGGTCTTCCCGGGCGACCTCCACTGCTTTGGTCATCTTCTCCTCGGCCTCGAGGAGGATGTCGTCGATCATCGGTGTCTCCTTGTTCGTCGCTGCGGACCCGTGATCACCGTGAGGTGACCAGCGTCCCGATCATCTCACCACGCAGGGCCCGCGTGACGTTGCCGGGCTCCTCCATCCCGAAAACGTGCATCGGTAGATCGTTGTCCCGGCACAGTGCCAGCGCGGTGGAGTCGACGACGCGCAGGTCCCGCTGGATCGCCTCGTCGAAGGTCAGTCGCTGGATCTTCTCGGCGCTGGGGTCGGTGCGTGGGTCGGCGGAGTAGACCCCGTCCACGCCGTTCTTGCCGACCAGCACCTCCACGCAGTGGGTCTCCAGGGCGCGCTGGATCGCGACGGTGTCGGTGGAGAAGTAGGGCATCCCGGCGCCGGCTCCGAAGATCACCACACGGCCCTTCTCCAGGTGGCGGATCGCCCGGAGCGGAATGTAGGGCTCGGCCACCTGACCCATCGTGATCGCCGTCTGCACCCGGGTGCTGACCCCGGCCTTCTCCAGGAAGTCCTGCAGCGCCAGACAGTTCATCACGGTACCGAGCATGCCCATGTAGTCCGCACGGGCTCGGTCCAGACCGCGCTGGGACAGTTCCGCGCCGCGGAAGAAGTTGCCACCACCCACCACGATGGCCACCTGCACGCCGTCGTTCGCCGCGACGGCCACCTGCTGTGCCACCCCGGCGACGACGTCCGGGTCCAGGCCGACGCTGCCACCTCCGAACACCTCCCCGGACAGTTTCAGCAGGACTCGGCGGTGGGTGGGTTCGCTGGTGCTCATCGGCTACTCCCTGTGCTGGTGATCCGGTGGGACTGGTTCCATGATGCCCGAGACGGGCGACCGGTCCGGCTCGCGCCCCGGACGACGCCGGCCCCGACCCTGCGTAGGGCCGGGGCCGGCGTCGGGGTGCGTGGAACCGCTCAGGCCCCGACGCGGAACCGCGCGTAGCCGGTGATGGTGCCACCGGCGTCGGCCACGATCTGACCCACGGTCTGCTTGGGGTCCTTGGCGAACGGCTGGTCCAGCAGCACGTTCTCCTTGAAGAAGCCGTTCAGGCGGCCCTCGATGATCTTGGGCAGCGCTCGCTCCGGCTTGCCCTCGGCGACCGCGGTCTCCTCGGCGATCCGGCGCTCGTCGGAAACGAGGTCCGCCGGTACGTCATCCCGGGAGAGGTAGGTCGGGGAGTAGGCGGCGATGTGCATCGCCACGTCCCGGGCCACGGCGCCACCGGCGCCGTCGGAGGCCACCAGCACGCCCACCTGCGGGGGCAGGTCCTTGGAGGTGCGGTGCAGGTACTCGGTGACCACCTCGCCGTCCACCCGGGCGAGCCGGCGCACGACCAGTTTCTCCCCCAGCGTCGCGGCGGTCTCATCGACCAGTTCGCGAAGGGTGCGTCCCTCGACGTCCTCGGCCAGCAGTGCCTCGGCGTCGGTGACCTCGGAGCCCGCGGCTGCGGTGACAACCTTGTCGGCCAGTTCGGCGAAGGTGTCGTTCTTGGCCACGAAGTCGGTCTCGGAGTTGACCTCGACCAGCACGCCGCGCTGGCCGCCCTCCCCCGCAACGATGGAACTGGCCACCAGGCCGTCCGATGCGGCCCGGTCCTCGCGCTTGCTGACGCCCTTCAGACCCTTGATACGGATGAGTTCCAGCGCCTTGTCGCTGTCACCCCCGGCCTCGTCCAGGGCCTTCTTGACGTCGAGCATGCCGGCGCCGGTGCGCTCACGCAGCGCCTTGATGTCAGCGGCGGTGTAATTCGCCATCTGTGATCCTTCCCAGATCGGTGGTAGTGGAGTCTCAGGCCTCGTCCGCAGGGGTGGCGTCCTCGGTGGACGCCTGCTCCTGGGCGGGGCCGGTCTCGGTCGCTCCGGCCGCGGGGGCCTCGGCGGTCTCGGCCTGCGCGGGCTCCGGGGCCGGGGCCGGGGTGACCCCGGCCTCTTCGGCCACGGCGGCCACATCCTCGGCCTCGTTGGTGGCACCGGCAACCTGCTGGGCGGCCTCGACCTCGGGGTCGGGCTGCTCGGCGCCGGCCACCGAGGTGGCTCCGGACTGCTCGGCCTCGTGGGTGGCGAGCAACTCGCGTTCCCACTCCGCCAGCGGCTCGGCCTCGGCTGCGGCACCCTCGGCCTTGTCACCACCGTGCCGGGCGATCAGGCCCTCCGCGACGGCGTCGGCCACCACCCGGGTCAGCAGGGAGACGGCGCGGATCGCGTCGTCGTTGCCCGGGATCGGGTAGTCGACCTCGTCCGGGTCGCAGTTGGTGTCCAGGATGGCCACCACGGGGATGTTGAGCTTGCGGGCCTCGGCGACGGCCAGGTGCTCCTTCTTGGTGTCCACCACCCACACCGCCGAGGGAACCTTGGCCATCTCGCGGATGCCGCCCAGGGTCCGGGTGAGCTTGTCCTTCTCCCGGCGCTGCATCAGCAGTTCCTTCTTGGTGTAGGCCGAGGAGGCGACGTCGTCGAAGTCGACCTCCTCCAACTCCTTCAGCCGCTGCAGGCGCTTGGAGACGGTGCCGAAGTTGGTCAGCATGCCGCCCAGCCAACGCTGGTTCACGTAGGGCATGCCAACCCGGGTGGCCTGCTCCTCGACCGCTTCCTGGGCCTGCTTCTTGGTGCCGACGAACAGGATCGTGCCACCGTGGGCCACGGTCTCCTTGACGAAGGAGTAGGCGCGGTCGATGTCCTGCAGGGACTTCTGCAGGTCGATGATGTAGATCCCGTTGCGTTCGGTGAAGATGAAACGCTTCATCTTCGGGTTCCACCGGCGGGTCTGGTGCCCGAAGTGGACGCCGCTCTCAAGGAGCTGGCGCATGGTGACAACAGCCATGGCTGTGTTCCTCCTCCCGCGGCGCACAGGCCGCGGATCGGGTGCGCCGCGAGGACGCACAGTTCGGTTGTTCGTGGCCACCGGTACTGGTGGCTACTCCTGGTGCTCACGGCCTCGCGGCACCGCGACCTTCGTCCCGGACCTCGCCACGAGACCCCCGCACAGCGGGAGCGTGAGCGCGCGATGTCAGCCGGTTCGTCGCAGGACAAGCCTGCAGACCCACCGACTGCGGGGCCCATGTTACCCGATCGGCGCCACCACACCAGGCCCAGGGGCCCGCCCGGAGACAGCGGGCACTGAGACGCTGCTCACTCTGCTCACGCTGCTCACGCTGCGCCAAGCATCATCCACAGGCCGGCCGCCGCGGACCGGTGCTCCACAGTCGAAGCGGGGTCGGGGGTGGGTGGCAGGGCCTGCGGCGATGCTGGGTGCGGTAGGAGGTCCGGATGGGTGTACGTACGATCGCCGCGGGCGCCGGGGCCGTGGCCCTGGTGGCACTGGCGCTCACCACGCCCTGGTCCGGCCTCACCCCGGCAGCACCGGAAGCAGTCCCCGGGCCGGCCGCCGGCGGCGAATCGCAGACGACGCGGGCCGGCCCGGCCTCCGAGGCGCACCCAGTGCTGGAGTACCGCTGGCCGGTACCGCCACCACCACGGGTCCTGCGCCACTTCGAGCCACCCGCTCAGGTGTGGTCGCCGGGGCATCGCGGACTGGACCTGAGTGCCGGGGTCGGCGCACCGGTGCACGCCGCCGCAGCCGGAGTGGTGGCTTTCGCCGGGCCGGTGGCGGACCGCACCGTGGTCTCCATCGACCACCCAGACGGCATCCGCACCACCTATGAGCCGCTGGATCCACTGGTGCGAGCCGGCCAGCAGGTGCACGCCGGGCAGGTGATCGGTCATGTGGGAGTGGGCGAGGCCGGAGCGCATTGCGTTGAGTCCTGCCTGCACTGGGGCGCACGCACGGGCCCGGACACCTACCTGGATCCGCTTCTCCTGGTGGGCTCCGCACCGGTCACCATCAGGCTGTACCCGCTGCCGGGGTGACCCTCAGGCCCGCGGGTGGGCCTGATGGAACGCGCTACGCAATCTCTCGGCCGAGATATGGGTGTAGCGCTGGGTGGTCTGCAACGAGGAGTGCCCCAGCACCTCCTGGACCGAGCGCAGATCCGATCCGTGGTCGAGCAGATGGGTCGCCGCCGAGTGGCGCAACCCGTGCGGGGCCAGGTCACGCACCCCGGCCAGCGCGGTGAGCCGGTGCACCACGGTACGGATCTGTCGCGCATCGACCCGTCCGCCACGCACACCCACGAACAGCGCGTCACCCGCCACCGACGTCGCCAGTTCTGCGCGCACGTGCAGCCATCGGGTCAGCGCCCGCGATGCCGGCACCCCGAAGGGCACCATGCGTTCCTTGGCGCCCTTGCCCAGCACCCGCACCAGGCGGTCACCGAAGTCCACGTGCGTGATGTCCAGACCCACCAGCTCGCTGATCCGTAGACCGGAGGCGTACAGCAATTCCAGCGCCGCCCAGTCGCGCACCGCCACCGGCTCACCGTCCTGTGCCAGTTCCCCGGCGGTGCGCAGGAGGGTGACGGCCTCCTCCTCGGTGAGGATGTGCGGGACCACCTGATCGGCCCGGGGTGCCAGCAACCGCGGCCCGGGGTCGACGGCGAGCCAGCCGTTACGCACGGCCCAGGCGGTGAAGGTGCGCGATGCCGCCGCCCGCCTGGCGATGCTGGCCCGGGCGTGACCGCGCGCCGACAGCGCAGCCAGCCAACTGCGCAGCGCGAGCAGGTCCAGACCGGCCAGGTCGGTCGCCTCGGGGTCGGAACCGGTCGGGGCCAGTGTGGCCAGCAGTGAGACGACGTCCCCGCGGTAGCCCCGCACGGTGTGCTCCGACAGCCCACGCTGAGCCCGCAGGTGGGCGGCGAACGCCGACAGCATCGGTACATCCCCGGGCCGTTCTGCCTCCCTCGTCCGCTCCTGGGTGCCCATCCACACACTGTGCCACGGGCCCGGGCACCACCGTGCACCCGACACCGCCAGCCGCAAAGGACGCGAGCCGATCCACGCTAACGTCGGGGGATGAGAACCGGGAGCAACGGGGGTCAGCGCGCCCCAGGTGGTCCGCGTGAGTCGACCCGCACGCTCATCCTGGTGCAGATGCTGCTGGCGGCGCTGATGCTCCTGGCCGCCACCTTGGTGGTGCTCTCGGGGATGGTGCGCTACCCCACGTTGTTGGTGATCTCCCTGGCGGTGACCTTCGTTACCTGCGCGGCTGCGCTGCTGGTCAACTGGCCGCGGTACCCGAAGTTGTTGCGGATACTGCTACCGGTTCTCAACGCGGCCGCGATCGGGATGCTGCGCGAATCGAGCCCGGCGGCGGACCTGGGCTTGCTGTGGATCTTCCCGGCGATCTGGACCGCGTGGTCCTTCGGACTGGCGGCCACCCTCGGAATGCTCGTGTCGATCGCCGTGGCCTACTGGGGCCTGGTGGCCCTCCGGGACACCGGTGCGACGCCCACCTCGGCTGCGCTGGGACCGGTGGTCATCGCGACGCTGGCCGTCATCACCCAGTTGGTGAGCCGACGGGTTCGCGCACAGCAAGATCTGCTCCAGGGCCAGGCACAGTCACTGCAACACGCGGTGGAACGTGCGCGACGACAGGAAGACCTGGTGACCGACGTCTTGGATGCGGTGGACTTCGAGGTGGTCGTCTACGGTGCCGACGGCAGGGTGGTGGTCGCCAACGAAGCCCATCACGGGCTGCAGGCACTGCGCGAGCACGCTGGGGAGAAGCTCTACCGGGCTGACGGGTACACACCCATGGATCCGCACGACCAGCCGAGCGCGCGAGCCGGTCGCGGGGAAACGGTGGAGCGGGAACTGCACTGGTACGGAGCGCCGGGCCGGGACCGCCGAGCACTGGAGACGACCACGCGCCGACTGCAGGACTGGCGGGGACAGGACGTGGGCATCGTGATGGTCAGCCGTGACGCCACCGCTGAGGAATTGGCGGTGCGCGCCCGTGCCGACCTCGTGGCCTCGGTCTCCCACGAGTTGCGCACCCCGCTGACTTCCATCCTGGGGTTCCTGGAACTGGCGGCCGAGACGGACGGCCTGCCGGCCGGCACCCGCCGTGGCCTGCAGATCGCCGAACGCAATGCTGGACGGCTGCTCACCCTGATCGGCGACATCCTCACCACCTCCGCCCACTCCCGGGAAGGCATCGCGTTGACGGTGAACCCGGTCCCGGAGAGCCTGTCCGAGGTGGTCGGCGCCGCCATCGAAGCGGCTTCGGACCAAGCCCGGAGCCGACAGATGCGGATCGATGCCACCGGGGTGGAACCGACCTGGGCGCGCATCGACGTCGGCCGGATCCGGCAGGTCGCGGACAACCTGATCTCCAACGCCATCAAGTACGGCCGCGACGGTGGCCGGATCGCCGTGGGTGTCACCAGCGATGGTACGCATGCGTGGATCGTGGTGCGCGATGACGGTCCCGGAGTCTCCGAACAGGAACTCCCGCTGCTGTTCGACCGGTTCTTCCGCTCCGACCGGGTGCGCAACACCTCCACCCACGGTAGCGGTCTGGGGTTGCCGATCAGCAGGGATATCGCGCGTGCCCATGGCGGCGACATCACCGTGCAGAGCACCCCCGACGAGGGCGCCACGTTCGTTGTGCGGCTCCCCGCCGCAGTACCAGGGCCGGCTACCGGAGCACCATCTGCGGCGGCGACCGGCTCCGCACACCCGAGCCCAACGCACGAGGAGCGATGATGAGTTGGTTGGATCCAGCCACGATGAGCCTGGTGACGGCCTTGGTGGTGGTGGTCTCCGGCATCGCGTTCCTGACCGACACGGCGTTGCACGCCAGGAACCGGGCGGCACGAGTGTGGGCGCTGTCGTTCATGGCGGGGATCCTGGCCGTGATGACCTACTTCGCCTGGGAGTTCCTCGCCGGCGCGTGGGTGGCCGCCGCGGTGGGTAACGCCGCCTTCGTCGTCACCACCGGGTGCATGTGGGTGGGCGGTCGGGTCTACAACGGCCGCCCAATGGCCCCGGGCGTCGCCCTGGTGGGGCTACTCGCGGTGACGACGCTGCTCAGCACGCTGGTCCAGGGCCCCGCCGGAGGCTCCTGGGCGGGCGCCGAGGTGATGTTCCTGACACTGCTCGTGCTCTCCGGACTGGGGTCGATCGAGGCCCGCCGGGGCGCGCTCGGCACCACGGCCACAGCCTGGGGCATCACCGCCGCGCTGGGCGTTCAGTGTCTGTACTACATCGCCCGCACCTGGGTCTTCCTCACCCGTGGGCCGGAGTCGGAACTCTTCCTGCAATGGTTCGATACCGCCCCGACCTCCGTGATCACGATCGCGCTGACCATCTCGGTGGTGGTCTCTCTCTCGGTGCTACGCGCCCAGGATCGAGCCCGACCCGCACGAGGTGCCGACATCACCCTGACCCAGGTGCGGGACGGGTTCCTGGGCCCGGGCTCCTTCGAAGGTGTGCTGCAGGGTCAGTTGCACCGGGCCGAGCAGCGCCGGGAGCGGCTCGCCGTGATCGTCCTCCAGACCAGTGGTCTGGAGCAGATTCGTTCCGCGTTCGGCAACCGCGCCGTCGAGGAGGTCGCCACGCGCTGGCGTGAGGGCATCCAGACCGCAGTGCCGTTGTCTGCCCTGCTCGGTCAAGTCGACCCGGCCACCGTGGTGATCAGCGCCCCGGTGCTGGGCGCAAACCAGGCCAAGCGCCTCGCGGGGCAGATCTCCCAGCGGGTGCTCGATGAGTTCAATGCTGCTGCGACGGCTGCGACCGTCATCGTCGGGGTGGGGGTGTGCGTCAGCGTCCCGGGCCTGAGCGCCCGGGACCTCCTGGACCGGGCCCAGACCGGCGCGGTCCGCTCCGCAGCAGGCGCCGAGACCGCTATCGTCCTGGTCGGGGCGGATGAGGTCGATGCTCAGGCAGCGGTGAGCCGGTAACCGACCCCGCGCACGGTTTCGATCCATCGGGGCTGGGCCGGTCGCTCCCCAAGTTTGCGGCGCAGGTTGGCCACGTGCACCTCGATGGCGCGCTCATCCTGCTCGGTGATGTAGGCGGTGCTGCCCAGGTAGGTCTCACCCCGCAGCATCAGCGCCAGATCCGCCTTGCTGATCACCCGCCGGCCCCCCTCCAGCAGGGCGTGCAGGATGTCGAACTCGCTCCGGGTCAGGTCCAGTTCCGCCCCGTGCAGGTTCACGAGGCGCATCTGCGGATGCAGTGCCAGGCCGTGGTGGTCCAGCCACGCCGATCCGGCGTTCGCCCCGCCCCCCACGGCAGGCGTCGGCGGACTGGCTCCGAGGCCACCGGAGTGTTCCGGGGTGGTCCCGGTAGGTGCTGCGCCCGAGTGGATCTCGCGGGGCCGGCGCAACATCGCCTCGATCCGGGCGCGTAGTTCCCGCGGGCGGAACGGCTTGGTGAGGTAGTCGTCGGCCCCGGACTGCAGGCCGGCTACGGTGTCGATCTCCTCGGTGCGGGCGGTGAGCATCACGATGTAGGTGTCACTCACCGCGCGGATCCGCTTGGCGGCCTCGAACCCGTCGATCCCGGGCATGCTCACGTCCAGGGTGGTCACCAACGGCTCGTGACGGCGCACCAGGTCCACACCCTCGGTGCCGGTGCCGGCCGAGTAGGTATCGAAGCCGGCCTGCTCCAGCACGGTCGCCACCAGTTCACGGATATCGGCATCGTCTTCGATGACGACGGCAATACGCCTGTCCTGCACCACATCGCTCCCCGGAACCTGACTGCCCTGACGTGGCGGGCAGTCGATGACTCCTGTGACGATATCGCAGAAGTTCCGGCTGAACGCTTCCCCGGGGCCGTGGCGGGGTGGCGGAGAAGACACGTCATTCACCTTCCGGGCAGGGAAGTTGCCAGCCGGGGGCCGGGCCGTAGTGGGCGAAGGTGAACACCCGGGACGCATATCGAGAGACCAGTTGGGTATCCCCCGGGACGCCCTCGATGAGATACCGGGTGGTGCTGCCCTCCACCGGGGTGGCCGATACGTTCTCGTAGAGAGTCAACGGTTTGTCCGCCAGGCTGGCGGGGCAGACGAGATCGGCGAAGTCGACCTCCACGCTCCAGGGCACATAGAACTCACTGGTCGAGGTGACCTCGATGGTGAACGTGACGTGCCAGTCACCACCGCCCACGCGGACCGGGGAGACCTCGAACAGCGAGGGGTCCGGCTCCGGGGTCGGGACCCGCTCCGCACAGTAACCGAAGCGCTGCGTAGCCCCGGGTTGCAGGACCCGGTGCCAGTCATGGATCGCTCCGAGGGTCCACAGGCCGGTGTGCTCGTCGTAGGCCCGGGTTTCGATGTTGTTGTAGGTGATGGTTCCCGGTACCTGGGGGTTCGCACCCCACAGCGGCGCCAGGGAGGAGTCGAACTGCACGGTCCAATCGGGCACCGTGACCTCGGAGACGTTCGTCACGGTGAAGTCGTGGCAGTAGTTCAGCACATTGCTGTAGCCACCGGTCCAGGTGTGGTGGTACTCGAGCCCCGGGGTCAGGCTGACCGGTTCGAGGGCGTGGTCCACCTTCGCCGGCGGCGGCGCCACCGGTTCGGCCGTGACCGTCCATGAGGTGGTGCTGAGCGCACCAGGAGCGTCCGGTCCGCTGAGGTGCTGGGTGGTGGCGAGCAGCGCTTGCACCTCCACCTCCCCCTCGATGGCCCAGGCCTGGTCGGTGACGAGGGTGATGAGCGAGCCCCCGCCGGGGTCGCTCTGCACGCGCACGGGGGCATCGGCGGCAGTGGACACGGTGCCGCGGGTCTGCCCGGTGCCGGGCAGGACGACGGCGATCGATGCGCCGGCGACCTCGCTCACCGGGGTTCCGGGTAGCCTCAGGTGGACCTGGGTGATCTGGTTCTGCTGACCGACGATCTCGGTGTCGGCCCGGCCGTGCATGACCCGCCCGGTGTCCAGCAGAGCACCGGAGAAGGCAGCAAGGGACCCGCTCAGGTTCCCGATGGTGCTGGTCCGGGTGATGCCGTCGGTTCCGGTCACTGAGATCGCCACGGTGGTCACGTCGCGAGGCGCCATCCGGGTGATGGCGCAGCCGGGAGCGCTCATGTCCTCGGTCAGCGTCACCGACTGCACCGCGCCCTCGGTCACCGTGCTGGCCTCACAGGTACGCCCCGGGGCGTGCACGCTCATGCTGATCTCGTCGCCGGCGGGAAAGCCCCGGTCCGCTCCCCCGGTGAGGGTGACCGGACCGAGGCGCCAGTCGCCCTCGCCCCAGTGCGGGGCGTACTGGATCTCCAGCCCGGCCAGTTCCCTGGTCTGCACGGCGCCGGCCCCCATCTGCTGGGGGTGGGCTCCACCAAGGCCCGCCGCCGAGCCGATCACGCTGCCACTGAGGATCAACACCGCCAGCAACGCCAGCAATCCCGCCACTCGCCGCCTGGCCGGAGTCCGAGGGACCCTGGCCGGCGTCATGGGGACTCACCGCCGGAGTCCGTCTCGTCGTCGTCAGTGCGCCACAGCAACAGGGTGACGATCCCACCCACGGCAAGGGCGACCACGTACGGCAGCACCTGGGGGCTGAACACGATCCCGGCCCGGGGCAGCACCGCAACAGCCTTGCCGCGCACGTCCGCGTCGGCGATCACCCACTCGTCCGGGTTCTCGCTGTTGTCACCGATCGTGGTGTAGGTGCCGTCCGGCTCGACCGAGCCGACGCGGTGGATCACGTGGCCACCGGCACCGGCCTGCCCGGCGGGCACGGTGTAGGAGATGACATCACCCACCTGGTAGGAACCGGTCCGAAGGGTCACCACGACGTCTCCGGTGGCGTAGGTGGGCTCCATCGACGCGCCGTGCACGATCGTCAGCCCGGTGAGGCCGCCGAACTGGGCGGGCCACAGGGCCACGACCGCCAGGGCCAACAGCACCCAGCTCACAACCGTGCGCAGGCGGGCCGCCCCCGAGGCGCGGTGGCGTGCTCGCGAGCGGGGATCGCGAGTTGGTGGCTCCTCTGTCCCTCCGGGCCCGGGCCCCACGGCGGCGAGCGCAGGCTGCCGAGCCGCGAGCGTTGCCGCCTGGTCCGCCACGTGCAGAGCACCCATGACGGCGGTGTCCGGCTCGAGGCGGGGACTCGTCGTCATGGGTGCTCCTGGATGTGCTGGTGCTGGGCGGGCGGACCGGAGATCCGGTCGTAGCAGGGGCTACTAGTTGTTGGTGATGACCACGGCAGCGCCGTACACGTCGTGGGCGGCCACGATGGTGTCGCTGTCGTCCACCTCCATGTAGCCACCGCCGGTGCCGGTGTACTCGGCCAACTCCTCGCCGTTGGCGCCGGACACCGTGACCTGCACCTCGGCGTCAGCGGGGATGGTCTCGGCACCGGTCGGGGTCAGCGTGAAACCGTCGACGACGTAGTGGCCCTGGCCGGCGTCGTATGAGGTCTCCCAGGTGACACTGACGCCCTCGGTGATCGGAGCGACCACTTCGCTGGAATCGGCACCCAGTTCCTGGGCGTTCACACCTCCCAAGGTGGCAGCGGAGGCGGCCACGGCCGCAGCCACGGCAACACCGGCGAGCAGGGCGAGTGCATTCTTCTTGCGGGGCTTGTTCACGACAGTTCCTTCGGTGTGCGGGCCGTAACGGCCGACTGATGTCTGGGTGTCACCACCGGGCCGATGAGGCTTCCGGTGGCGACATCCCTGACACTACGAGCGGCCCCTCAGCACGCCCCCAGTCCGGGCTCAAGGACACCTCAGGTTCTCCTCAGGTGCGGTGAGACCGGCCACACTCACGGCTGCAGCAGCGGGAACAGGTGCTCAGCGGTTACGCCTCCAGGTCGCCCCGGACCGGTGGACCCGTCCGCCCAGTTCGAGCATCCCCAGCGCGGCACTGACCTGGGCCGGGGCGAGCCCGCTGGCACGCACCAGAGGATCGAATCCGGCGCCGGCTCGAGCCGGGAGTGCATCGAGCACCTTGGCCTGGTCCGGGCTCAGATCATCAAGGAGGCCCGGCTGCACCGCCGGCTCGTGCTCGTCCACGGTGCCCACCGGTCTGATCAGTTCCAGCACCTCCTGCGCCCCGGTGATCAGCACCGCCTCGGCCTCGCGGATCAACCGGTGGCAGCCGGCCGAGGTGGCTGAGGTCACCGGGCCCGGGACCGCGCCCACCGGCCGCATCAGGTCATTGGCGGCCCGCGCGGTGCTCAGCGCACCCGAGCGCCACCCCGCCTCCACCACCACGGTGCCCTTCCCCAGGGCGGCGATCAGTCGGTTCCGCCGCAGGAACCGTGAGCGCATCGGGGCGGTGCCCGGTGGAACCTCGGCGAGGACGACCCCCGAAGCGGCCACCCGGCGCAACAGATCGGTGTTCGCGCTCGGGTAGAACCTGTCGAGTCCGCCCGCCATCACTGCCAGTACGGGCGCATCGGCGGCCAGTGCCGCCTGGTGGGCCGCGGCGTCGATGCCGAAGGCTCCCCCGGAGGTGATCGTCACGCCGTGCCCGCCCACCTCGTAGGCCAGGTCCTGGGCGACTCGCTGCCCGTAGTCGGTGCACGCCCGCGCACCCACGATCGCCACCGAACTCCGGGCCAGCCGGGCCGGACAAGCACTGCCGACCATCCACAGGCACCACGGCGGGTCGGGCAGGTCATCGACGGCTACGGGCCAGGACTCCTCACCCGGCACCAGCAGCCGTCCGCCCCGGCGGGCGATCACCTCCAACTCCCGGCGCGGATCGAGGTTGTGCAACCGGGGCGACCACCGCTGTGCGGCGGTGACCCAGACCCGTGAGGGCCGCAAGCCGGGCGGAGCGCCCCGGGCCCCGCGGTAGAGCCAGTCCAGTGCCGCTCCGGCGCCGGCGCCGGCCAGCAGCGGGCGGGCTGCGGCGTCGTCGGACTCGGCGATGCGGCTCCAGGCGGCCAGCGCCAGTCGCTCGTCGGTGATGTCGAAGGGTGGGCGCTGTTCAGCCATGACGCTCCCGGGTCCGCAGGGTGAAGGCGGTGGCGATGTCCTCGGTACACACCTGGTCCCGCCCGGCCAGGTCGGCCAGCGTCCAGGCCAGGCGCAGCACCCGGTCATAGCCGCGCATGGTGATCTGGCGGCGGTCCCGGGCGCGGTCCAGATCCCGGGTCAACCGGCGCCCGGCTGCGGCGGTGCGCTCACGAACCCACCGGCCCGGGGCCTGCCGGTAGGTGGTCCAGCCGGTTCCTTCCAGCCGGGACCTGGTGCGCTCACGAGCCCGGAGTACCCGCGCACGGACCGTCTCGGTGTTCTCCCCGGCGGCGGCGGTGGCGAGTTCGGCCTGGGACAGCGGTTCCACCCCGATCTGGATGTCGACCCGGTCCAGCACCGGACCGGAGAGCCTGGACCGGTAGCGGCGCAGCATCTGCGGGGTGCAGGTGCACCTGCTGTGCGGGCTGCCCGCATGCCCGCACGGGCACGGGTTGGCCGCCAGGACCAGTTGGAACCGGGCCGGGTAGGAGGTGTGTGCGCCGGAACGGTCCAGGCTCACGTAACCGGCCTCCAGGGGTTGGCGCAGCGTCTCCAGCACCCGCGTAGGAAACTCCGGGGCCTCATCCAGGAACAGCACGCCGCAGTGGGCTCGGGAGATCGACCCCGGCCGGGGTGTCCCGCTGCCCCCGCCGACGATCGCCGGCGCGCTGGCGGTGTGGTGCGGGCTCTCGAACGGTGGCCGCCGGATCAGGCCTGCCTCGGGGCTGAACGTCCCGCACAGGGAGTGGATCGAGGTGACCTCCAGGGCGTCGGCATCCCCCAGGTCCGGCAACAGCCCGGGCAGCCGTGCCGCCAGCATGGTCTTACCGGTACCGGGCGGGCCCTCCATGAGCAGGTGGTAACCGCCGGCGGCCGCCACTTCCAGGGCGTGCCGGGCTTGGTGCTGAGCGAGCACGTCACCCAGATCGGCGTCGGGGCCCGAGTGGGCCGCATGGGGCGTTTGGAGCGGTTGCGCCGGAGCGCTGCTGCGGATCTGTTCTTCCAGGTCGGGGTCGATCGGCACGCCGTAGTGGCGGACCACGTCGATCAGGTGGCCGACCCCGGTGACCTGTGCGCCATGGACCAGGGCTGCCTCGGCGGCGTTGGCCTGTGGGACCACCACGTGGGGGTAGCCGGCCCGTACCGCCGCATGGACGGCGGGCAGGACTCCGCGGGCCGGTTGCACACGGCCGTCCAGACCCAGTTCACCCAAGTGCACCGTCCGTTCGGCCAGCGGCGCTTCGATCTGCCGGTCCGCGCACAGGATCGAGGTGGCCAGCGCCAGGTCGAAGACCGAGCCACGCTTGGGCACATCTGCCGGGGACAGGTTCACCACGACCTTCTTGTCCGGCCACCGCATCCCGGAGTGCTTCAGCGCGACCTTCACCCGGTGTTTGGCCTCCTTCATCGCGGTGCTCACCGACCCCACGATGGTGGCCTCGGGGATGCCGGACCCGGCGTCGGACTGCACCTCCACCAGCACCCCGCGCATCCCCACCAGGGCTACCGCCCAGGTGCGCCCCAGGCCCATCACCCGGCCTCCTGCCTGCTCATCCCGGGACCGGTGCTCCGGATCCTGCTGCACATCTCCACCACCTCCACGTTGCAGGCTGCCCGCCGGAGCCAGAGCGGTGGGGGCCCGAGCACAAGGGTTGTGGACGGACGCTACGACGCCGTTGCACTGTGAATAGGTGCTCTGCGGCTCGACGGCGCGCCGGCGCTGGCGCGCACCGCCGACACGGCTCCGCGTCGAGGCGCGCAGGGCCGGACGTCCATTGCGCGGACCTGGTCAGCCGACCGAGCGCAGGTGCCTGACCAGCGCCCCTCCCCCGGGTGGCAGCAGCACCGCGATCACATCGATGCGCACCGCCGGGAAATAGGACGGGCACTGGGCCAGGAACGCGGCGGCGAGGCGCCGCAGACGCCGCAGTTTCACCCCGGCTACCGCCTCGGCCGGGCTTCCGAACCGGGTCGAGGTGCGGGTCTTGACCTCCACCACCACCAGGGTGGACCCGTCCTGGGCGACGATGTCGATCTCGCCGGCCGGGCAACGCCAGTTCGTGGCCAGCACCCGCATGCCGTGGTTGCGCAACCACCCGGCGGCCACGTGCTCGCCACGTGCCCCGATCTGCTGGTTGTGAGCGGACACAGCCACCACCTCCACTGCCCAGCGTGCCCGCCGGGGGAGGTGAGCACGGAGGCCCCGGGCGCACGTGTGGACAGCGCCTCGGGCTGTGGACGGCTCAGACCGGCACGGCCTCGCTCCGCCGCGACGTGCGGATCGCGCGAAGGTTGATCAGATACGTGAGCACGAAGGCCAGGGACATCGAGGTGAGCATCGAGATCACCATCCCGACCGCGCTGGTGGCGATGAACGGAGCGACGAAGGCCGGGACGTATGCGGTGGCCTCGACCCCGAAGGCACCCACCACCGCACCGCCGACGGTCGCCGCGCCGACAGCGGCGGCGAAGACGCGCCTATCGCCGAACATGAACGGATAAGCCGCCTCGACGAAGGTCCCGAAGAAGAAGTTCACCGGCGCACCGGATCCGGCGAGCGCCCGCTCACCGCTGGTGCGGGGCTTGATCACGTTGGCCAGGGTGATGCCCAGGCTGACCATGACCAGAGCGACCATGTCGATGGCACCGAAGAAGCTGTGGCCCTTCTGCCCCATCTCCAGCAGCACCAGCGGCAGGATCACCGCGTGGTAGACCCCGCCGATGATCGCGAACCAGATCACCGCGCCGGCCAGTGCCCCGGCCAGGATCGGACTGAACACCAGGGCCGCCTCGATGCCGTCCTTGACGGCCAGGCCCAGCCAGTTCGTGACCGGCGCCAACAGGTAGTACACGATCAGTCCCGGTACCACTCCCGCGACCGCACCGGTGGCGATGTTGGCGGTGGTGGCCGGGAAGCGCCAGGCCAGGGTCTTTCCGATCAGCCATGCCGCCAGCAGCCCGGACAGGATCCCGCCGGCCAGCCCGCCCAGGATGCCGCCCTCGGCGGCCAGGATTCCGGCGATCGCACCGGCCACCAGGCCCACCTCATCGAGCCCGGATATCTTGCGCGCCGCGACCGCCGCGATGACCACCGGAAGACCGGCCATCAGCACGTCGAACACATCGGACAACCCGGCCAGCGGCGGGATCTTGCTCACCGCCAGCACCAGCGCCAGGGCGATGAAGGCCGGGATGGAGCCGACCATAATGCCGCGGATGCTGATCCGGCGCCACGCGGCCTCACGTGTGTGTCCCGACTGGCTGCCACCGCCGCCCAGCGCGGGGCGGTACCGAACCTTCCAGTACCGGGCCAGGGCGGAGACGTAGGCCACCGCACGGGTGGTGGAGGTGGTGCCGGTGGTGCCCGAGGCGCCGACGACGTTCAACCCCATCTGCTGTGCGGTGGCGATCGAGGTCCCCCCGGTTCCGGCGGCCGGGAGGCCTTGCTCGACGCCGGCGGCCACCGTGGCAGCGTTCGTGCCGGTCGGGTCCGCACTCATCAGGATCAACCCGTCGACTGCGCCCGCGCGCACCTGCTCGGCGATCTCGGCGTCGAGTGCCGCTGCGGCCCGGTTCACCTCCGCCAGGGTGCCGCGGGCGGTGACCGTGACCCGACCGTCGACCAGGGCGAACAGTTCCGCCGGGGTTTCCTCCGCGGCGCTGTGCATCGAGGTCTGCGCCGAGACGACCTGCACGTGCGTCAGTTCGAAGCCGGCGGCGTGTACCTGACGCCGGACATCGGCGATCATCCCGGCCGCGTCGTGGCCGCCGTGGCTGCGCAGGTTCCCCCCGCTACTGCCCAGCAGCGCTATCGTCCGGCGCTGCCCATCCTTGTCCTGGACCACGTCCGGTCCCTTTCTCGAAGTCTGCGTTGACAGGTGTGCCCGACGGCGCCGGGCAGGTTCTGCTGCCCGTGCTCGCGGCGGGGTGGTGGGTGCTCAGCCGGGCAGTTCCAGGTCCGGTTTGGCCAGTTCCTCCACGTTGACGTCCTTGAAGGTCACCACCCGTACGGACTTGACGAACCTGGCCGAGCGGTACACGTCCCAGACCCAGGCGTCTCCGAGGGTCAACTCGAAGAACACCTCACCGCCGGCCGAACGGACCTGTAGGTCCACGTGGTTGGCCAGGTAGAAGCGGCGCTCGGTCTCCACCACATAGGAGAACAACCCGACCACGTCGCGGTACTCGCGGTACAGCGCGAGTTCGGCGTCGGTCTCATAACTCTCCAAGTCGTCGGCACTCACAGGTCCATCATGCCCTGCTCGAGCGCCACTGTTGTGCCGGGCAACGCCCAACTGCGCCGGTGCCAGGGGGTCGGCCCGCGCTCCCGGAGCGCACGCAGGTGCTCCGGGGCGGCGTACCCCTTGTTCTCGGCCCACCCGAACTCCGGGTGGTCCGGGTGCAGGGCGGTCATCGCGTCATCGCGCTCACACTTGGCCAGGACGCTCGCCGCGGCCACGCATGCGCACGTCAGATCGGCCTTGATGCGGGTGGTCACCTGCGGCGCCGGCGCCTCCACGACCATCCCCCGGGGCGGGGTGAGCCAGTCATGATGACCGTCCAGGATCACCGCCGACGGCGCTGCGTCCTGCTCGGTCAGCGCCGTCAGGGCACGTTGCCCGGCGATCCGCAGTGCCCCGATGATCCCCCACACGTCGATCTCGGCGGGACTGGCGTGACCGACAGAACTGGCGTACGCCCATCGGCGGATCGGTGCGCACAAGGACTGCCGGACCTGGGGGCGCAGCAATTTCGAGTCGCGCAGACCGGCCGGGATGCGGCCGGTATCCCTGCGCACCACGACCACGCCCACGCTGACCGGCCCGGCCAGTGCACCACGGCCCACCTCGTCCATGCCGGCGACCAGCTCGTGACCGGAGTCGATCAGGTCGCGCTCGACATGCCGGCCCGGTGGGCGCGTCCTGCTGCGGCGTTTTGGGCGGTGGGCGGCACTCATCGTTCAGGCGGGGTCGGGCACACCGACGAAAACGTCCTCGCCCCCGGACAGCCAGGTGAGCCGGTCCAGCGGCCACACGATCACGAAGGCACGGCCGGTGACCTGATCAACCGGGACGAATCCGCCACCCGCGGCCCCACCGTGGTAACGGGAGTCGGCCGACTGGGCGCGGTTGTCGCCCATCAGCCACAGATGCTCGGCCGGGACGACGACGTCGAACTCATCCTGGCTGGGTGCGACCCCGGTGGCCAGGTAGGGCGCCTCGTCGATCGACTCACCGTTGACGCTCACCCGGCCCTGCTCGTCGCAGCAGACGACCTCATCGCCGGGCAGGCCGATCACGCGTTTGATCACATGCTCATCGGCGTGCTGGGGCAGGATCCCGACGAAGATCAGGGCTTGCTGCCAGACCGTGGGCTCGGGCGCGGGGGTATCGCGCAGCCAGCCACCGGGGTCGACGAACACGACCACATCGCCCCGCTCGATGTCACTGACGGCGGGGACCAACTTATTCACCACCAGCCGGTCCCCCACGTCCAGGGTGTCCTGCATGGACACGCTCGGGATGAAGAAGGCCTGGGCGAAGAAGGTCTTGATGACGAACGACAGCACCAGTGCGGTCACCACCACGATGGTGGTCTCGCGCAGGAACGTGGCGAACGGCCCCCGCTTGCGACGCCGGCGGGGCGAGTCGCCCCGGGCTGCTCCGACGGTGGATGTGGTCGCCTCGGAAGCGGGCGCCGGGGTGTCGTCGTCGTTCGCGCTGCCGGCCCCGCTCCGGGGCTGATCGGTCACCTGCTACCGGCCGATGCCGGTCAGTTGGCCGGAGTGGTCTCGCGACGCTCGCGAATCCGGGTGGCCTTGCCCTGACGGTCGCGCAGGTAGTACAACTTCGCCCGGCGAACCGCACCACGGCTGACGACGTCGATGTGGTCCACGGTCGGTGAGTGCAGCGGGAAGGTCCGCTCCACGCCCACGCCGAAACTGGCCTTGCGCACGGTGAAGGTCTCGCGCACGCCGCCACCGCTCCGGGCGATCACGGCACCCTGGAACACCTGGATCCGCGAACGGCTCCCCTCGATGACCTTCACGTGTACACGCACGGTGTCACCGGCGCGGAACTCGGGCACGTCGGTGCGCAGCGATGCTGCGTCGACTTCGTCCAGGATGTTCATGCTGAGCCTTTCCGCTGTGCCACAGGTCACTCGCGCTGATACGGGCGGCGGGCGCCGCCGTCGAAGTAGTGGTCGGTGGTCACCCAACGCTCATACGGGCACGCGCTCCCCTGCGGCAGAGGCGTGGAGGGTGGTGACCTCGGCATATTCTGCCACACCAGGACGATCGGAGAGAATCAGGCCGATGTTGGACCCAGGGTGAGTTCCATCACGAAGTCGGACTCGATGCTGGAGCCGACGTTGAACGTGCGCTCCCCCACCCGGGTGAATCCCTGGCTGCGGTAGAACTGCTGCGCACGTTCGTTGAGTTGGCTCACCCCGAGCCAGACCGAGTCGACCGGGCGGCGCCCGGCCTCCGCGATCGCCGCACGGACCAGGGCCGCGCCGACGCCTCGCCGGTGGTGCTCGGGCAGGACGTAGATCTTGCTCAACTCCGCGCACGGCCGGGCCCGGACCACAGCGCGGACGTCCTCCGAGCTCGGCTCCTGATAGCCCAACAGCGTGTAGCCCACGATGGCCCCGCCCAGGGTCGCCAGCAGGATCGTGTGCTCCCGGCTGCGCAGATAGGCGCGCAGTCGCTGGGGATTGAGGTTGGTGTCGACGAAGGTCTGCACGTCGTCGGGGGCGATGTGGGCTGGGCAGGCCAGCGGGAAGGTGACCGCGGCTACCTCGGCCAGTTCCTCGACGTCAGCGGCCTTCGCGGGGCGGACCTGCACCGTCCCAGCGGCCTCCAGCAGGTCGGGGCGGCGCTGGGCGGTGCGTTGCAGTGCGCGGGCACGGCGCCAGCGGCGGATCCGATCGTGATCACCCGAGCGCAGCACCTCGGGCACCTCCTGGTCACGCCAGTAGGTGGGCCTGGTGTAGACCGGATACTCCAGCAGGCCACCGCTGCCATGGGACTCCTCCACCAGGGACTCGGGGTTGCCGACCACCCCGGGTAGCAGGCGTGCCAGCGCCTCGATGATCACCAGGGCCGCGGCCTCGCCTCCGTTCAGCACGTAATCTCCGACGGAGATCTCGCGAACCTCGATCTGCTCGCCGGCCTGGTAGTGGTGGGCCACCCGGGCGTCGATGCCCTCATACCGCCCGCACGCGAGGACCAACTGGGCCCCGGCGGCGACCATCAGCGCCAGTTCCTCAGCGGTGGTCTGGGTCAGCGGTTCCCCTGCCGGGGAGGGCAGCACCAGGGTGCGGACATGATGCTGGCCCTGGCTGAACACCTCATCGAGCGCACGACCCCAGACGTCGGGGCGCATCACCATTCCGGCGCCGCCACCGAAGGGAGCGTCATCGACGGTGCGGTGAGCGTCGGTGGTCCAGTCACGCAGATCATGCACGGAGATGTTCAGCAGCCCGTCCCGGCGTGCCTTACCCACCAGGGATAGGTCGAGCGGGTCGAGGTACTGGGGAAAGATGCTCACCACATCGATCCGCCCGGTCACGCCTGCTGCTCCTCATCGGACAGGAGCCCACCGGGCGGGTCGATCGTCACCGTGCCGGCGTCCACATCCACCTCGGGCACGATCTGGGACACGAACGGCACGAGCACCTGCTCCCCGGCGGTGGTGCGCAGCACCAGCACGTCATGGGCCGGCATGTGCTGCACGTCCTCGATGCTGCCCAGGTCCAGGCCAGCCGGGGTGCGGGCGACCAGCCCGCGCAACTGGTGGGGGTACCACGCGTCCGGTTCGTGCACGGGAGGGGCGAGCAGGCTCACTCCGCGCAGCGCCTGCGCGGCGTCGCGGTCGGTGTGTCCGGTGAAGCGGGCGTGGTACCGGCCGCGGTGCAGGTACAGGTGCGCCACGGCCAGCGGGCCGGCCTCGGGCGGGTCGGTCACGATCTCGGTACCGGTCGCGAGCCGAGCCTCCGGATCGTCGGTGTGCACCTGCAGTCGGACGTCGCCACGCAGGCCGTGGGGGGGACCGATGGTCGCCACCCGCAGCAGTTCCTGATCCTCGCCGGTCACTCCCCGATCATGGCGTACCCGCCTCCTCCGGTACACACCCGGCCGGTATCCGCTCGGCGTCGACACGACGCAGCCACCCGGCCCCGAGGGGCTGGGTGGCTGCGAAGCTCGGACCGGTTCAGCGTCGGTCCACGTCCACGACGTCCACGCGAACCGGGCCATCGGTGGCCAGTGCGCCGATCACGGTTCGCAGGGCCCGGGCGGTGCGACCGGAGCGCCCGATCACACGCCCGAGATCGGCGGGGTTCACCCGTACCTCGAGCAGGTCACCGCGGCGCAGCGTCTTGGTGTCGACCCGGACATCGTCAGGGTTGTCCACGATGCCGCGCACCAGGTGCTCGAGCGCATCGGCCAGCATCAGGCTTGCGCCTCCGGCTCCTCGCCGCTGCCGTCGGCGGCTGCGTCGTCGGCCTCAGCCGGCTCCTGCGCAGCGCTCGCGTCCTCGGCGGGCTTCTCAGCAGATTCCTCGGCAGCCTGAGCGGCGTCTTCCTTCGCCTTGGCCGCCTGCGCCTTGCGCAGTTCGGCGTCGGCCTCGGCGGCCTTGATCGCCTCGGCGGCGTCGGCACCGCCCTCCTTGGTCCGCAGAGTGCCCTCGGCGCCGGGCAGACCCTTGAAACTCTGCCAGTCGCCGGTCACCTTCAACAGTGCGAGCACCTGCTCGGTGGGCTGTGCGCCCACCCCCAGCCAGTACTTGGCCCGCTCGGAGTCGACGTCGATGACGGACGGCTCCTCGGTGGGGTGGTACTTGCCGATCTCTTCGATCACCCGGCCATCACGCTTGGTGCGGGAGTCGGCGACGACGATGCGGTAGTAGGGCGCCCGGATCTTGCCCAGGCGCTTCAAACGGATCTTGACGGCCACGTTGGTGGTTACTCCTCGAGTGTTTGGGAGGGCTCCCGGCACACCCTGTAGGGACAAGGGCGGGCAGGTCACCCGGGACACATCACGGTGCGCGGAGAGAGGGCCGGGCACCACGATGGGTACAGCGGGCCATTGTGCCAGATCGCGGCAGCACCGGGCCACAGCCGTACGCCCGCTGTGATGGGATACACGCCACACCACGCCGCCCGGTCCGGTCGGGACCGGGCGGGGCCGCCGTCAGGACCAGCGGAAGGTGCGGGCACCGACGGTGAAGAACACCACCGTATAGGCACCCATGACTCCCAGCTGCAGCCACGGGGTGCCGGTGCCGAACCACGCCTCCGACAGCGCCTGGCTCGCCGCACCCAGCGGGGTGTAGGTAGCGATGGTCTGCAGCGTGTCGGGCATCATCGGCCCCGGGGTCCACAGCCCGGCGAAGAACAGCATGGGGAAGTACGTCAGCATCCCGATTCCGGAAGCTGTGCTGGCCTTCGGGGCGAGCCCTCCGATCACCAGCCCGATCGCGAGCATCGTCCCGGCGCCCAGCAGGAACGCTGCGGCCAGCACCAGCGGCTGGGACGGGAGGGGCACGTCGAAGGCGAGCACGCCCACAACTACCGCCAGCGCCGCGGCGATCAACAGCGTGACGATGCTGATCACCATGTGCGCGTACAGCACCCCTGCCGGGCGCATCGGGGTGGTGGCCAGCCGGCGGAAGATGCCCTGTTCCCGGTAGCCGGCCAGATAGGCCGGCAACGTGGTGAGCCCGACGGTGGCGATCGCGACGCTGACCAGGGCTGGGGTGAAGACGTGGATGACCTGCAACCCGTCCCAGGGCGGCCCGACCCCCTCCACCTCGGTGCGCATGCCTGGAATGACCAGGCTCATGCCCACAAGCAGGACGGTAGGGAAGATCAGGGCGAAGAAGACCGAGCCGAAGTCGCGGCTGAACAGCCGGGCTTCGGTGCGGGTGAGTTGGCCCAGACCGCGCGGGACAGGTGGACGGGTGGTGGTGGCAGTCATGCGGAGACCTCCGAGTCGGCATCGACGACGGACAGTTCGCGGCCGGTGGTTGCCACGAACACGTCCTCCAGGGAACGGTTCAGGGTGCGGATCTCGTCGGGGACGATGTCGAGTTCGGCCAGGGCGAGCAGGGTGGAGGGCAGCACCGTGCGGGAGCCGCTGACCTCGATCTCGTGACCCACGTGGCGCACCTGGTCCACGTCGGCAAGGTTGTGCAGCACCTGCTCATCGAGTGCCTCGGACAGTCGCATCCGGAAGGTCCGCTCCTCCTCCAGGTCGGCGATGAGGGCGGCCGGGGCACCCTCGGCGACGATCCGGCCACGGTCGATGATCGCCAGCCGGTCACAGAGCCGTTCGGCCTCCTCCATGAAATGGGTGACCAGCACGATCGTCACGCCGCGGGAGCGGACCTGCTCGACCAGTTTCCAGGTGTCCCGGCGGGCCTGGGGGTCCAGGCCGGTGGTCAGTTCGTCCAGGATCGCCACGTGAGGGTTGCCGATCAGGGCCAGGGCAATGGACAGACGTTGCTGCTGCCCACCTGAGAGTGCCTCGAACTTGGTGTGCCGCTTGTCGTGCAGACCCAGCAGTGTCAGCAGTTCGTCGGCATCGGCGGGATCGGCGTAGAAGGAGGCGTACAGCCGAAGTGCCTCTGCGACGGTGATCTTGGCCGGCAGCCGGGAGGATTGCAGTTGGATCCCCAGCACCTCCCGAACCGAGGCCGGGTCGCGTTGGGGGTCGCGGCCGAGGATGCGCACGGTCCCGGCGTCGGCGGTACGCAGCCCGGCGAGGCATTCCACGGTGGTGGTCTTGCCGGCGCCGTTGGGGCCCAGCACGCCGAAGATCTCTCCGGGCTGGACCTGCAGGCTGACGTTGTCGACGGCGACGGTGTCGCCGTAGGTCTTGCGCAGGCCAGTGATCTCGATGACCGGTTGGGTGGTGATCGTCATGATGACTCCACGGAGTTGATGGGAACGTTGCGGGTAACGAGATGGAAAGCGAAAGCGCCGGTAGCGATGACGATGAGGGCGAAGGCCACCGCCCATCCGGCCCCGGTGGGCAGACCGAGCCACGCCTGGATCGGCGCATCGCTCGCGGTCAGCGCGATCACCACGAGCACGGGGCCGACGGTGGGGATGAGCAGCACGGTGCCCAGCAGCGCGCTGGTGCGGTAGTAGGCCATCGCCACCAGCAGGCCGCAGATGATCGCCGTGGTGGACAGCAACCACTGACCCACGAACATCCCCCAGGTGGCGCCCGAACCGAGCATCGGCCCGTCATCGAGCAGCATCGCCGCGTCGGGGAATACCAGCGACTCCAGGACGGCGAGCAGGTACAACGCTGCGCCGTAGAGCACCCCCATGATGAGCGCGGTGAGCACGTTCGCCCGGATGAAGGCCCTCCTGGTCATCCCGGACAGCACGTGCACCGGCAGGTAGGCCAGCACGAAGATGAGCGCGAGGGAGAAGGCGAACCAGGTGGAGGCGTGGGTGCCGTACGGCGCAACCAGCACCCGGGTCGGGATGATCCCGCTCATCAGGATGTGCGCGGCGATGAGCAGCAGTACCAGGGCCCCCCAGAGCCACACGGCCACACGCAGGTGCGCCCCGATCAGGGTCCTGGTGGCCACGATCCAATTCGGTCGGACACGGGTGGTGGTGGTCATCGGTTCTCCCCGGAGGTGAGATGGACGAACAGGTCCTGCAGCGGGACCGGGCCGATCTCGACACCGGAGTCCTTGGCCCGCCGGCGAAGGTCGGGATCGAGTTCGCCGAACACAGTCGTCTGCTGGGTCGGGCCCAGCGTCTGGGTGGACAGCACCTGTAGCCCGGCGGTCAGGTCGGTGATGGCCTCGGCGGCGCCGGTGAGGCTGGCTCCGCGAGCCCGCAGGTCCTCGGCGTCGGCATTGAGTAGCACGCGCCCGGAGTGCAGGATCGTGACGCCGGCGAATAGTTGCTCGATCTCGCTGATCAGGTGGCTGGAGAGCACGATCGTGCGGGGGTTCTCGACGTAGTCGGCCAGGAGCAGGTCGTAGAACCGGTACCGGGACGGGGCGTCCATACCCAGGTGCACCTCGTCGAACAGGGTCACCGGTGACCGGCTGGCCAGACCCAGCACCACCCCGAGGGCCGATCGCTGGCCCCGGGAGAGCTTGTCCGGGCGCTTCTTGGGCGAGAGTTCGAAGGCCTCCAGCAACTCCCCGGCGTAGTCGGCGTCCCAGTACCTGCGCACGTCGGCGAAGTAGTCCAGGTTGGTGCGCACCTTCTCGTCGGTGAGCACATCGCCGCTCTCGCGGATCATGCAGATGTCGCCCATGATCCGTTCGTTCTCGAACGGATCCTCGCCGCCCACCAACACGGCACCGGTGGTGGGCCGGCGCAGTGCCGCGATCGTCGACAGCAGCGTGGTCTTGCCGGAGCCGTTGCGTCCGAGCAGTCCGTGGATCGCACCCGCGTCGAACTGCACACTGACGTCCTGTAGGGCCTGGGTGTCCTTGAACCGGACACCAAGTTGCTCGGTGCTGATGCTCAGCCCGCTCACTGCCGGCCTCCCTTCCGGATGTAGGCGAGGAGGTCGGCGGTGTCGATGCCCAGCATCCGCGCCTCCCGCAGAACCGGGTCCATCCAGTCGGTGAAGAACGCTTCGCGGCGCTGGGCCCGCAACCTCTGCGGAGCCCCCTCGGCGACGAACATGCCCACTCCTCGTTGCTTGTAGAGAATCCCTTCGGCCACCAGTTCGGTGAAGGCTTTTGCGGCGGTGGCCGGGTTGATCCGGTAGGTGGTGGCGTACTGCGTGGTCGACATGACCTGGTCGCCGGCGGCCAGCCGGCCGCCGATGATGTCGGCGCGAATCTGATCGGCGATCTGCACGTAGATCGGCTCAGGACCGTCGAACATGCCACCTCCCTAGTTCATTACTGCACTAATGAACCATAGGACCGAAGACCTGTCAATCCATCCATGGGCCTCGTCCCGCTGACACCAGGGCGCGGCGGCGCACCGGCGAGGCGATGTCGGGCCGAAGGGGCGCATCGGGAGCGCAGTTGCGCCCAACGGGGCACGAGGGGCGCAGCGACAGGGCAGTGCCGGGGTCAATCGGCGGGCGACGCCGCACCGGCGCAGGCCCTCAGGCCGCTGGAAGGCTCAGTGCGTCGCCGACATGAGCGCACAGGGAGCCGGCCCCTGCTCGGCCGAGGAGTTCACTACTCGAACATGTTGTTGATCTGGTCGTTCAGTTCCGCCATCGCCTGCACGTCCCGGGTGCCCAGGTAGATCGAGTCCATCACCGGTGTCACCAGCGAGGTGATCGCGGCGCCGTGGTCGGTCACCGGGAACAGCACCGTGTAGTTGTTGTCCACCAGGTCGGTGAAGGGGGTCACATCGATCCCCTCGGCTGCGAACTCCTCCACCGCTGCCTCGGTGCCCGCAGGCCGGGCCGGGAAGATCACCGCCTGCTCCCCTACCGTGATCTGGCACTCATCGGATCCCAGGTAGGCCACCAACCGGGCCGCCTCCTCGGGGTGCTCGGTCTGGGCGTTGATGTTGTCGGCCAAGCCGTTGTACATCGAGACCGGGTGGCCCACCGGTCCGCTGGGGACGGGAGCGATGCCCATCTCCACCCCGTCCAGGGCCGCGAAACTGCGGATCATCCAGGACCCGTTGGCCGAGATCGCCGCCTGCCCGGAGGCGAACTGCTGCACCGGGTTGGGGTCGGTTCCGCCGATCTCGAAGGGTGGCATGAACCCCTTGTCCACGAGCGAGAAGAGCCATTCGATGGAGTCGAGGAACCGCGGATCGTCGTAGTTGTACTCATCCCCCCACACCTGCGCGTTGGTGTACTCCCACCCGGTGGCGCCGGCCAGCCAGGACCACTGGGTCTGCCCGTCGAAGCCGCCGGACCCGTTGGAGGCGATGCCGTAGGTGACCACGTTGCCCGGGTCGAAACCGTCCTCGTCGCCGCGCACCCCGTTGGCGTCCACCGACAGTCGCGCGAGGATCTCCTCGAAGGTGCCGCCGTCGTCGGGGTTCCAGTCCAGGCCCTCCAGGTCCTCCGGTTCCAGCCCGGCATCGGCCAGCAGGGCCTGGTTGTAGAACAACGCGATGGTGTCGAAGTCCTTGGGGATCCCGTACCAGCCGCCATCGGGTCCCACCCACAACTCCGAGAGCCCCTCCTGGAACTCATCCGGCTCGATCTGGGAGGTGGCCTCCAACTCGTTCAGATCCAGCAACACCTCACGGGTGACGTACTCGGGGTATCGGGTCAGGTGGCCGGTGAGCACGTCCGGGCCCGCGCCGGCTACGAATCCCGCGGTGACCTTCTGCCAGTAGTCGTCCCACCCGTACTGGCTCACCCGCACGTTGATGTCGGGGTTGGCATCCTCGAAGGCCTGCACGCACTGCTGGTAGGCCGGCAACTGGTTGGCGTCCCACAACCAGTAGTCCAGGTGCACCTCACCGTCCAGTTCGGGCGCCGCGCACCCGGCCAGCACCAGGCCGGCACCGGCGAGCGCCGCAATCGAGGAGACCCGCAGCCGACGGCGCCGCCCCCCGGCGGTGGAGCGTGTGGTCGGCCCGGTCTCACCCCGGTAGGAACGACTGCGGGTGGCACCGTGCGTCACTCGGCCGGTCCGGGTGGTGGGGTTCATCATGGCGCTCCTCACTTGATCCCGGTGAAACCGATGGAGTTGACGATGCGCTTGGCGAAGAGCATGAACAGCACCAGCATGGGCAGGGCCGCCACCAGGGTCGCCGCCATCAGGCCGGACCAGTCCGGTCCGGTCTGGGGGGTCTGTGCGTTGAACGTGGCCAGGGCCACGGTCAGCACCCGGGACTCGTCGGTGTAGGAGACCATCAGCGGCCAGAAGTAGTCGTTCCAGGCGGTGATGTAGGTCAGGATCGAGACTGTGGCGATCGGTGCCACGGTCATCGGGATGATCAGGGTGAAGAACACCCGGACCTTCGAGGCACCATCGATGAAGGCCGCCTCCTCCACCTCGATGGCCACGTTCATGAAGAACTGGCGCAGGAAGAAGATCACGAACGGGGTCATGAACAGCCCGGGCAGCATGATGCCCAGCAGCGTGTCGATGAGACCCAGATCACGGATCAGGAGGAAGTTGGGCAGCAGGGTGAAGATCAGCGGCACCATGAGGGAGAGCAGGAACAGACCGAAGACGAAGTCCCGTCCCGGCCAGCGCAACCGGGAGAAGGCGTAGGCGGCCATCGCGGAGAAGAACACCTGGCACACCGTGACCGCGGTGGCCACGATCACCGAGTTGCGCAGGTACAGCCAGAAGTCCATGTGCGCCCCGGATCCGCCGTCGGCGATCGCCTCCTCCACCGACTGCATCCCGAACACCCGAGCGAACCCGCTCCAGGTGAACTCCACCGGCAGCAGCGAGGCGGCATTGGCGTACAGCGCGCTGTTGGAGGAGAGCGCGGTGCGCAGGATCCAGTAGAACGGGAACAGGGTGATGATCAACAGGAGCACCATCACCACCCAGGCAAGGATGCGCCCGAGGCCGGACCTGCGGTGGGGACGGGACGTTTGCGCCTGCCTCATCGGGGCGTCCGGTTCCACCGCGGCCACCTTCTCCTGAGTCATGTCCTCACCCCGCTCTCTCTAGTTCAGATCCGATTGGCCGGCCCGCGTGACGCGGTACTGCAGGAAGGTGACCACCATCAGGATCACCAGCAACGCAACGCTCAGCGCGGAGGCGTAGCCGAAGTCGAACTGGCCGAAAGCCATGTCGTAGATGTAGTACTGCAGCACCCTGCTCGCATCGACCGGGCCTCCGGCAGTGGTCACCGAGACGGTGTCGAACACCTGGAACGAGCCGATCACGGTGATGATCAGCACCAGTCCCAGGATCGGCCGCAGCAACGGCATCGTGATGGAGAAGAAGGACCGCACCTCCCCCGCGCCGTCCACCCGGGCGGCCTCGTACAGGTTCTGCGGGATGGTCTGGAGGCCGGCGAAGATCAGCAGCGCGGTGTAGCCCATGTGCCGCCAGATGTTGACTGCGGCGATGGTCGGAATTACCCAGGTCTCGGAGTTGAAGAATGCCACCGGGTCGAACCCGATCGCGGTCAGGATCCGGTTACCGATGCCGAGTTGGAAGTCCAGGATCCACAGGAACACCAGCGCCGCCACCACGTTGGAGACCAGGAACGGGGTCAGCACCAGCGAACGCAGCAGGGTGGACTGGGTGAGCCGCTGCATCAGGACCGCGATCAGCAGGGCCAGCACCGTCTGGAACCCGATGTTGAGGATCACATAGTAGATGGTGACCCGCACGGCGTTCCAGAACACCGGGTCGGCGAACATCCGGGTGAAGTTGTCCAGCCCGATGAACTCCGCCGGGGACAGCAGGTCCCAGGAGGTCATCGACAACCACAGGCCGCGAAGCAGCGGCCAGAAGTAGAAGGTCAACAACCCGACCGTCGCGGGGAAGATGAACACCAGCGCCAGTCGCAGGTCCGATCTCGGCTTGTTGCGGACTGGCCGAGTCTCGGTGTGCACGACCACCACACGACTCCTTCGGCGTTGCTGAACTGCTGGTTCACCGATTCAAGCAGGTCACGGGGAGCGCGACAAGCGCGACACCCCGGCCAATGGAGGGACAAGACCTCGGATGTCTGCGCGGAATCGGGCCGGTCAGCCCACCACCCGCCCTCGCCGGATCACCGCTGTGGGATGGGCCAACACCCCGATGTCTGCGCGTGGATCCGCCGGATAGACAACCAGATCGGCCGGTGCCCCCTCGGCGATGCCGGGGCGGCCAAGGTAGGCACGTGCCGCCCAGCTCGCAGCGGCCAGCACGTCGACGGCCGGCACGCCGGCCCGGGCCATCTCCGCGCACTCCTGCGCGATCAACCCGTGCGCCAGGGTGCCACCGGCATCGGTGCCGACCAGCAGCGGGACCCCCGCCTCATACAGGTCGCGTACGTGCTGGTACCTGCGGGCGTGCATCGCCCGCATCCGCTGGGCGAAGGCGGGGAACTTGGCCGCACCCTGATCGGCGATCTTGTCGAAGGTCCCCACCTGAAGCAGCGTGGGCACCACCGGGATCCGCCGCTGCGCGGCACTGGCGATCTGGCTCGCGCTCATCCCGGTGCCGTGCTCGATGCAGTCGACCCCGGCGGCCAGGATCGGGTCGATCGTCTCAGTCGCGAAGGTGTGCACGGTGACACGGGCACCTTCTGCGTGCGCCGACTCCACGCCGCGCGCCAGCTGCTCATCGGGCCACAACGGTTCCAGGTCCGCGGCCGATCCCCTGGCCCGGTCGATCCAGTCCCCCACGACCTTGACCCAGCCGTCCCCGGCACGGGCCTGCACGGCCATCGCACCGGGCAACTCGTCCACGGACTCCAGTTCGATGGCGAAGTAGCGCAGGTACCGCTTCGGACGGGCCAGGTGTCGGCCGGCGCGGATGATCTCGGGAACATCGTCGCGGTCCGCGAGCCACCGGGTGTCCACCGGCGATCCGGCATCGCGGACGAGCAGCGTGCCCGCGGCCAGATCCGCGCGCGCTTGCGCCAGGGCGGTCGACTCCTCCACCTCGCCCAGCGGGCCGAGACCGACGTGGCAGTGCACGTCCACCAGGCCGGGCACCGCCCAACCCTCGATGATCCGGTCGGCGGAGCCGGCGTCGTCGAGCCGCAGCACGCCGTCGGCAATGCCGACCTGCCCTACCGACCGCGCGCCGTCCAGGATCACCTCACCCCGGACGATCACGTCCATCTAGCCGCTCCGCACCCGGTCCGCACCGAACCCGGCCGGTGCAGGTGCCGAAGGGCAGGACCGGTCCGCTCCGGCGTACGGCACAGCCATCAGCGGCCCAGGAACTTCTCGAACCCCGGCGGCAGACTCAGCGAGTCGGGATCGACCTCATCGGTCGTGGCCCCCACCCCGAAGGAGGAGCCGGACTTGGCCTTTGCGGCGCGCTCGGCCGCCTCGCGTTCCTGCCGGGCACGCTTGGCCGGATTGCCCGACTTGCCCTTCTTGCGGTTCTTCGGGGGGGGCTGCATGCGGCCCTTGGACTTCTTTCCCGCACCGGGCATCCCGCCCATTCCGGGCATCCCACCCATCCCGGGTAGCCCTCCGGGGCCGCCACGTCCCCCGCTGCGGGCCATCGAACGCATCATCGTCTTGGCCTGGTCGAACCGCTCCACCATCTGGTTCACCTCGGTGACGGTGGTGCCCGAACCGCGAGCGATGCGGGAACGGCGCGAACCATTGAGGATCTTGGGGTTGGCGCGCTCGGCCGGAGTCATCGACTGGACGATCGCCTCGACGTGAACCACGTCGCGCTCATCGAAATTCTCCAGTTGCTCGCGCATCTGGCCCATCCCGGGCAGCATGCCGAGCATCTTCTTCATCGAGCCCAACTGCTTCATCTGCTGCATCTGGCTGAGGAAGTCGTCGAGGGTGAAGTCACCGTCGCCGGAGAGCTTCTCAGCGATCTCGGCGGCCTGGCGCTCGTCGAAGGCCTTCTCGGCCTGCTCGATCAGCGTGAGGACGTCACCCATGTCCAGAATGCGGGAGGCCATCCGGTCGGGGTGGAAGCGCTCGAAGTCGGTGAGTTTCTCGCCGGTGGAGGCAAACAGCACCGGCTTGCCGGTGACGGTGCGGATCGACAGCGCAGCACCACCGCGGGTGTCGCCGTCGAGTTTGGCGAGCACCACACCGGTGAAGCCGACCCCTTCGGCGAACGCCTGGGCGGTGGTGACCGCGTCCTGCCCGATCATCGCATCGACCACGAACAGGGTCTCGTCGGGCTGCACCGCATCGCGGATATCGGCGGCCTGGCCCATCATCTCGGTGTCCACACCGAGGCGTCCGGCGGTGTCGACGATGACCACGTCGTGGTGCTTGTCCCGGGCCCGGGCGACGCCGGAGCGCGCCACCTCAACCGGGTCACCGACGCCGTTGCCCGGCTCGGGGGCCCAGACCGGCACGCCGGCCTGGCCACCCACGATCTGCAACTGGTTCACCGCGTTCGGACGCTGCAGGTCCGAGGCCACCAGGAGTGGGGTGTGACCCTGTTCGCGCAGCCACCGGCCGAGTTTCCCGGCGAGCGTGGTCTTTCCCGCACCTTGCAGACCGGCGAGCATGATCACCGTGGGCGGGTGCTTGGCCAGGCTCAGTTCGCGCGACTCACCGCCCAGTATCTCCACGAGTTCGGCGTGCACGATCTTGACGATCTGCTGCGCCGGGTTGAGTGCCTCGGAGACCTCGACGCCCCCGGCCTGTTCCCGCACAGCGGCGGTGAAGGCACGGACCGCCGGGACCGCCACATCCGCGTCGAGCAACGCGCGCCGGATCTGGGCCACGGTGGTCTCGATATCGGACTCGGACAGCCGGCCCTTGCCACGCAGGGACTTGAACGTGGCGCTGAGCCGATCGGAGAGACTGGCGAACACTGGCACTTCCTCGGTTGACCTGTGGGAGCGGGCTCTGGTCAGGATAACGCGCCGGCCCACTCCTCTGAGCGAGGCGCCGCTGGTGCCCACCGGGCTCGGTCGGCACAGCCCGCCCGGCGCCCTTGGTCAGGAGCGGGGCTCGCCGGCCACTTCCGCGACGCCCTCGAGCAGGTTCTCCAGCGCCTCGGCGAACTCCTCGGCGTCGTTGCGCGGCGCGCTGAGCAGGGTGGCGATCGAGGCGATGGTGGGATAGTCGGTCAACGCCTGCGCATCCGGTCCCGGCGCCGAAGGCTCCGGCCCCTGATTCTGCCGGGCTTCCTGTGCGGCGGTCAGGAGCAGGTGGCCGAGCAGGAAACTGGCGAAGGTGCGGTAGACCACCGCCACCTGATCCTCGTCGAACCCCGCCCCGAGCAGGGTGGAGAGGAACTCCTCGACCACCTCCAGATTGCGCAGCGGCGGACGCAGCCAGGGCGCGGCCGGGTGCCGGGTGGCGACGAGTGGGAACAGGTTCGGATGACGCAGGGCCAGGTCGCGCATCTGGTGCGCCAGCCGCCACAGGTACGCCCGCCACCCTCCCGCGGAATCGACGTCGGCGCTGGCGGCCGACTCCACCATGCCCGACACCTCGTCGACCATCGCGTCGAGCAGGTCCTCCCTGCCGTCGACGTAGCGGTACAGGGCCATCGCCTCCACGCCGATCTCCGCACCCAGGCGCCGCATGCTGAGCGCACCGACCCCCTCGGCGTCGACCAGGGCGATGGCGGTCTCGATGATCTGGGCACGCGTCAGGCCCCCGCGCGCGTCCGAACCGGAGCCGTGGTCCTCGGGACCGCCGTCAGTTGCTGTGGAGCCCATGGCGCCGGCCGGGGCGCCATCGTCCGCGCGCTCGGCATCCGTATCGGCCATGACAACTCCTTGATCAGCCCTGGGCGTGAGGGCCCATTGTGGCATCCGGGGCAGACCCCGTCCTGCCGAGAGGTTTGGTGCCCGCACTCCCCTGGTCACCGACGCTCTCCGCGCCCAGCGGGAATGGCAACCCGCCCCCGGGACCGTCCGCTCGGGGAAGTTCCCGATGCGTGGTCGTAGCCACTTTCGCATTTACACTGTAAACTCCGGCTGAATGCGTACCATGAGGACCACGAGAAGACACGAGGCCATTATGACAGCCACGGGGAAAGTCCTGCCATCGGCCGGCGAACCCGGTTCGGTCGCCGTGCTGACGTCATCGAACCGCTCCCGTCTTGTGCTCGCCGGTGAAATCGACATCGCCGTCGAGGCCGAACTGGCGGAAGCCATCGGTGAGTTGCTCTCCCTGGGACTCCCAGTGGATATCGATGCCCGCAACATCAGATTCATGGACTCCTCGGCGCTGTCCGGGATCGCGAGGCTGAGCAGCCAGCTCGGGCACCGGCCGCGGATGATCTGCCCGCCCGAGTCGGTACTCTTCCTCCTCGACGTCACCAGGGTCGCCGAGGACGTGGACGTCGTGGATCAGGACCCGGGCTTCGGGGAGGACGCCACGCAGGTCCGCGTTTCGCGGGATTGACGGCCATTCGCGCCTCGGCGCGCCGCAGACGTCGGCCATAACGCCGGAGGGGGCTCCGCGCCTGCGTGGCACGGAGCCCACCTCCGCCGATGCCGGGGCCGTCTCCGGCTCGGGCGGTTAGTTCGTCGGGACGATTCCCTCGTACGCGCTCTCGGCGTGTTCGAGCAGGTCGATTCCGGAGAGCTCCCCCTCCTCGGGTACCCGCCATCCCATGGTGGCCTTGAGAGTGAGGCCGATGACCGCCGTGACGACCCCTGAGAACACGATCGCAACGAGCACCACCAGGGCCTGGACGAGGAGCAGGCTGGGCCCACCGCCGTAGAAGATGCCACCGTCGGTCGCCAGGAACCCGATCATCAGTGTTCCAATGAGCCCGCCGACAAGGTGGACACCGACCACGTCGAGTGAATCGTCGTAGCCCAGCGCGTACTTCAGGCCGACGGCCAGCGCACACGCGGTGCCGGCGGCAAGGCCCAGCACGATCGCCCCGACCGGGCTCAGCGACCCGGCTGCGGGGGTGATCGCGACCAGACCCGCGACGATGGCCGATGCGACACCCAGGGCGGTCGGCTTGCCCTGCCGGATCTTGTCCACCACCATCCAGCCGCAGACCGCCGCGGCGGTAGCCACGGTGGTGTTCACCCAGGCCAGACCCGCCTCACCGTTGGTTCCATAGGCAGAGCCGGCGTTGAAACCGAACCAGCCGAACCACAGCAGCGCAGCACCCAGCATCACGAAGGGCAGGTTGTGTGGCCGGATCACCTCGGTCTTGAAACCCCGGCGCACGCCGATGATGAGCGCGAGCACCAGTCCGGCCACGCCGGCGTTGATGTGCACCACGGTGCCTCCGGCGAAGTCGATCGGTTCGGCGATGCTCGCGAACGGACCATCCTCGGAGAGCAGGCCGCCGCCCCAGACCATGTGGGCCATGGGGAAGTAGGCCAAGGTGACCCACAGGCCGGCGAACACCAGCCAGGTTCCGAACTTGACGCGGTCGGCGATCGATCCGGCGATCAGTGCGGTGGTGATCATCGCGAAGGTGACCTGGAATCCCACGTCGACAAGCGTCGGAATCGCCTGGCCGGTCTCCTCATTGACCACCGTGAGTTCGGCGAAACTGCCCCCCAGGCCGAACTGGTCCAACGGGTTGCCCACGACGCCACCGAGGGAGGCGCCGTAGGACATCGACCATCCCCACAGGACGTAGATGACCCCGATCACGGCCATCGCGCCGAAGCACATCATCATCATGTTCAACACGGACTTGGAGCGGGCCATACCGCCGTAGAACAGTGACAAGCCGGGGGTCATCAGCAGTACCAAGGATGCCGAGACGAGCATCCAGGCGCTGATACCGGTATCGATGAACGGTTCCATTCGCTTCTCTCCCAACGCCAGCCCGGGCGGCTGGTCCGCGCTAAATCGTCGAGGGAAACTTATGGTGTTGTCAAGACTTTGAATTTACTTTCTATATATCTTCGAATGGGCTGGACTTGGCTGCCATGGGCGGCAAGAATGGTGCTCGACTATGCTGGATCCGGCTCAGGTCAGGAGCGCATCCACGAACTCCTCGGCATCGAAGGGCGCCAGATCGTCCGGCCCCTCTCCCAGACCGACCAGTTTGACCGGAACTCCCAGTTCACGCTGTACCGCGACCACGATGCCGCCCTTGGCGGTGCCATCCAGCTTGGTCAGCACGATGCCGGTGACGTCGACCACCTCGGCGAACACCTGCGCCTGTCGCATCCCGTTCTGGCCGGTGGTGGCGTCCAGGACCAGCAGTACCTCGGCCACCGGAGCCGATCGGGAGACCACCCGCTTGATCTTGCCGAGTTCGTCCATCAGTCCGGACTTGTTCTGCAACCTGCCGGCGGTGTCGATCATGACCACATCGGCCCCCGCCTCGCGGCCGGCGCGCACCGCGTCAAAGGCGACCGAGGCAGGATCGGCTCCCTCGCGGTCCGAGCGGATCACCGGCACGCCCACGCGATCTCCCCAGGTGCTCAGCTGCTCGGCGGCGGCGGCCCGGAAGGTGTCGGCGGCGCCGAGATAGACGTCTCGGTCCTCGGCGACGAGCAGCCGGGCGAGTTTACCGATCGTGGTGGTCTTCCCGGTGCCGTTGACGCCCACCACCAGGATCGTGGCCGGGTGGGGTTCACCGTCGTCTCCTAGGCCGGCGTCGATACTCAGGCTCCGGTCCATCTCCGGGTCCACGATGTTCAGCAGTTCGGCGCGCAGAATGGCTCGAACCTGCTCGGGTTCCTGGGCCGCATCGACCCGAGCCCGGGTGCGCAGCGCCGCCATCAGGTCATCGGTGGGTCCGGCACCGACGTCGGCCAGGAGCAGCGTCTCCTCGATCTCCTCCCAGTCGGCCTCGGTCAGGGAGTCCTTGGACAACAGGTTCAACAAGGTGGAGCCCAGGGTTCCGGAGCGCGCGAGCCGGCTGCGCAACCGGGCCATCCGGCTTCCGGCCGCCTCCGGCCGGTCCAGCACCGGTTGGGCAGGTTCGGTCACCGTCGCTTCGGGCTCGACCGTCCCGGTCGCGGTCGGGGGTGCGCTATCGACGTCGGTGCCGCCGCCCGTGGGCTCAGCGTCCTCCGGTTCAGCCTCGGGCGGTCGCGCCGGTGGCGCCTCCTGCTCGCCCTCAGGTGCGGTCGGGGCACCGCCACGGCGGCGGCCCACCGCCACCAGGGACAGGCCCAGCACCACGAGGGCGAGCAGGCCGAGGAGCAGATACAACCAGATGTTCTCGATCACGAGATCCAGTGTGGACCACCGAAGCCACTACCGGCCAACCGCAGCGCAGGGGGACGCGTCGGTGCCGCCGGGCCCCGGGGCGTGGGTCGGAGCGGTCACCCCCGAGCGTGGGCGCAGCCGGGATCAGTCCCGGCCGCGGTGGCGGCGCAGCATTTCACGCAGGTCCGGAGCCTCCTCGTACCCGTTGCCCTGCTCGGCCAGCGCGGCGAGGTCCTGGACCAGGAGTTCCTCGCCTTCATCCTCCGACAGGACCCAGCCGGGTCCGCCGGTGTTGCGCACGGCCGTGAACGCCTCGGCGACCCAGGCCCGGTATCCGCCGTCCGGTGCGTGTGCGCGCAAGAGCACCACCGCCACCAGGGTGGCGATGAACGTGCTGAGCACGACGACGGCGACTACTTCCCACACGCTGTCGATTATCACACCGCGTCGCCCATCCGGGGACGTGTGGGGCAGCGTGTCGCGAGCGTATTGCCGTGACGAGCAGCACACCGTGACCCGGGCCTACTGCTCCTCGCGCAGCCGCTGGGAGATCACCTGGGTCACTCCGTCCCCGCGCATCGTCACCCCGTAGAGTGCGTCGCCGACCTCCATGGTCCGCTTCTGGTGGGTGACCACGATCAACTGGGAGTCCTGGCGGAGTTCGGTGAAGATCTCCAGCAGCCGGCCAAGGTTCACATCGTCCAGGGCGGCTTCGACCTCGTCCATCACGTAGAACGGACTCGGCCGGGCCTTGAAGATCGCGATCAGCAGCGCCACTGCGGTCAGCGACCGTTCCCCGCCCGAGAGCAGTGAGAGCCGGTTGATCTTCTTGCCCGGGGGCTGGGCCTGCACCTCGATGCCGGTGGTGAGCATGTCGTCCGGATCGGTCAGCACCAACGCACCCTTGCCGCCGGGGAAGAGCCGGGCGAAGACCTGCTCGAACTGCACGGCGGTGTCGTGGTAGGCAGCGGTGAAGACGTGCTCCACCCGTTCGTCGATCTGGGCGACGATCTGCATCAGGTCGGCCTTGGACTTCTTCAGGTCGGCGAGCTGCTCGGCCAGGAACTGGTGACGCTCCTCCAACGCGGCGTGCTCCTCCAGGGCCAGCGGGTTCACCTTGCCCAACAGGCTGAGGGCCCGCTGGGCGGCCTTGTACCGCTTCTCCTGCTCGGCCCGCACATAGGGGCGCGGCTCCTCGGCGTCGGCATGCTCGCCGTCGGCGGCCGCCGTACCCGGTGCAGGGACCGGTGGTACCAACTGGTCCGGCCCGTACTCGGATGCCAGTACCTGAGGGTCCAGGCCCAGTTCCTCCACCGCACGTTGCTCGAGCTGTTCGATCCGCAACTTCTGCTGGGCGCGGGCCACCTCGTCGCGATGTACCACATCGGTCAGCTCGCTGTGCCGTGCGCTGAGTTGCTCCAGCTCTTCGCGCACAGCCCGAAGGGCCTGCTCCCGCTCTTCCCGAGCGGCCTCTGCCTGCTCACGGCGCTCGGCGGCCAGGGACAGGGAGTGCTCCAGGTGCTGCAGCGCCGTCTCGGCGGCCGCGTGCACCTCGGTGGCGATCGCTGCCTGCACCGCACGACGCCGCGCCCGCTCCCGGGCCACCTCACGGGCGTGCCGTTCCGCAGCCGCGGCTCCCTCCAGGGACTCGGCTCGGGCGGTGACGGCGCGGACGCGTTCCTCGACGGTGCGCAGGGCAAGGCGCGCCTCGGTCTCCAGGCCGCGTGCTTGCGTCGCGGCCTCGGCGGTGCGATCGCGCTGTGCGGTCGCACCCTCCAGATCGGTCGCCTGCTCCTCCGGTTCGGCTTGCGCCCGCTCGAGCCGCTCGGCGAGTTCGGCCAGTTCGGCGCCCACCTGCTCCTTGGTGAGTTCGGCCGTCTCGATCGCCGGCCGGATCCGATCGGCTTCGGCGCCGGCCGCGCGCATGGCGGCCTGGAACTGCCCGAGTTTCTCGGCCACGGCCGCCAACTGGGCGTCGGACTCGTGCAGGTCGGCCAGGGTGGCGTCGACCCGCTCCTGCGCGGTCTGCACCTCCTCGCGTGCCGGACCCAGGGCGAACCGGACCTGCTCCGCCCGTCCCACCGCTTCCTGCAGGTTCTGCTCGGCCTCGTCACGCGCAGCGTGCAGTTCCAGCACCGAAGGGCCCCCGGGTGAGCCGCCCCGGATCTGGGTGCGCGCCACCACATCACCATCCAGGGTGACCGCCATGACGTCATGGGCACCGACCACCCGGCGGGCCTGGGCCAGATCCTCCACCACCACCACACCGGCGAGTAGCCGGGCGATAGTGGGTCCCAGCGTCTCGTCGGCGGAGACCAGATCGTTGGCCCACTTCCCGGCGGGCGCCGCTGCGACCGCGGGCTCGCCGTCACCGGGTCCGCCGGCCACCACCAGGCGTGCCTGGCCGGAGTCATTGCTGCGCACCAGCCGGACCGCGTCCACCCCGGCGGCCACCGACTCCACCGCGGCGGCATCGGCCAAGGGCCCCAAGGCAGCCGCGATCGCGTTCTCGTACCCGCTGGCCACGGTGATCAGATCGGCCAGCGAGCCCAGCAACCCGGCGGGCCCGTCCGCACCGAGCAGCGTCCCGGTGCCGTCCTTACGGTCCATCGACAGGTCCAGTGCGTCCCGCCGGGCGGCCCAGGTGGACCTGGCCGACTCCGCCTCACGTTCGGCCTCGGTCAGTTCGACGACCTTCGCCTGTGCCGCCTCCTGGGTCTCCAGGGCCGCCTCATGGGCGGCATCCAGTCCGACCTCACCCTCCTGGGCCCCGACCACGGTCTGCTCCAGCTCGACGTAACCGGAGCGGGCCTCCTCCTGGCGGGCTTCAGCCGAGCGCAGGTCCTCACGCAGGCGCGCCAGTTCGGACTCGATCCCCTCCAGGCGGCTCCGCCGGGCGCCGACCTGCCCGGTCAGCCGGGCCAGCCCCTCGCGCCGATCGGCCACGCCCCGGTGCACACCGGCCAGTTCCCGCTCCGCCGTGGCGGCGGCCTCCTCGGCCTCCTTTCGCGCGGCCTGCGCATCGGCCAGACCCTGCTGGGCCTGCTCCCGCTCCGCGGTCAGTTCGGCTTCGGCCTCCCGGGTGCGCTGGGCCTGGGCCTCAAGGTCGTCGGGATCCTGACCCTCCTGCGGCGCCGCCGCCGATCCCAGCAGCCGGGTGCGCTCGGCCGCCAGCGTGGCGGTGCCTCGGAGCCGCTCGCGCAGACCGGACAGCCGGTACCAGGTCTCGGTGGTCTCACTCAGCCGGGGTGCGGCTGCGGCGGCCTCCGCCTCCAAGTGAGCCAGCCGCCGTCGTCGGTCCTGCTGTGCCTGCTCGACCTGCTCCCGCTCGGTGCGCAGCGCCGTCTCGTCCGCGATCTCCGCCGCGAGCGCCGAGGAGAGCTGGACCAGATCGTCGGCCAGCAGCCGGGCGCGGGCGTCGCGCAGATCCACCTGCACCACCTGGGCCCGGCGCGCCACATCGGCCTGCTTGGCCAGTGGCCCCAGCTGCCGCCGGATCTCCGCCGACAGGTCGCTGACCCGGGCCAGGTTCGCCGACATGGTGTCGAGTTTGCGCAGGGCGCGTTCCTTGCGCTTGCGGTGCTTGAGGATGCCGGCCGCCTCCTCGATGAAGTGCCGGCGTTCCTCCGGTCCGGCCTGCAGTACCGAGTCCAACCGCCCCTGTCCCACGATCACGTGCATCTCCCGGCCCATACCGGTGTCGGAGAGCAGGTCCTGGATATCCAGCAATCGGCAGGGGGTGTTGTTGATCGCGTACTCCGAGGCGCCACCGGAGAACAGGGTGCGCGAGATCGTCACCTCCGAGTACTCGATCGGCAGCACACCGTCGGAGTTGTCGATCGTCAGGGACACCTCGGCCCGGCCCAACGGCGGACGCTTGGAGGTGCCGGCGAAGATCACATCGGCCATCGCCCCACCGCGCAAGGACTTCGCGCCCTGCTCCCCCATCACCCAGGCCAGCGCATCGACCACGTTGGACTTCCCGGACCCGTTCGGGCCGACCACGCAGGTGATCCCGGGCTCGAAGTGCAACGTGGTCGCCGAGGCGAAGGACTTGAACCCACGCAGCGTCAACGTCTTCAGGTGCACGTCGGTCACTCTAGCCGTGCCGGTGGTGACCTTCGTGGCGCACGCGCGCGAACGTCCGGGCCCGTGTGGCATGGCCCGCAGCCGGGCGCTCCAGGCACCGGGGGCGCGGGTGTATTAGCATCAGCCGGGCCCCCGCCACGCACGCTTGGATGCCCGCCGCGCATGATTGACAGCCGCCACCTGACCATCGATGACCAGATCGCCGACCGCTACCGCGCGGTACCGGTGGAGGTGCCGGCCGGTGCGGGGGGTCTGCACGTCGAGTTGGACTATGACGATTCGGCGGCCGTGATCGACCTGGGTTGTGCCGGCTCCCACGGCTGGCGTGGCTGGTCCGGCGGGGCGCGACGGGAGTTCTGGATCGGGCCGAATGGCGCCACCCCCGGGTACGTCCCCGGGGAACTGGAGGGCGGCACCTGGGAGGTGATCCTGGGGCTGCATCAGATCCCGGCCGCCGGGGTGGGGGTGCGGGTGCGCGCCGAGGTGGTGCCATCGGTGACCGTCCCGGACGAGCCGCTGGCGCCGGTGGCCACTCAGCGGGTGCGGGGTTCGGACCGGCAGGTACCCGCGGAGCCGGGGCTGCGCTGGTATGCCGGGGACTTCCATGCCCACACCACCCACTCCGACGGCGTCGAGAGCATCGATGAGCTCGCCGCCCGGGCCGCCGCGGCCGGACTCGACTTCCTGGCCGTGACCGACCACAACACCATCAGTCACCACGCCCACCTTGCCGGCCCCGGAGCCCGGCACGGCATCACCCTCATTCCCGGCCAGGAGGTCACCACCGCAGACGGGCACGCCAACGCCCTGGGGGATGTCGGCTGGGTGGACTTCCGCGCCCCAGCCAGGAACTGGGCCGAGGCGGTCCAGCGCGGCGGCGGGGTGCTGAGCATCAACCACCCCCTGGCGGGCGACTGCGCCTGGATACACCCGCTCGACCGCGCCCCCCGCGCGCTGGAGGTGTGGCACATCGGCTGGTTCCGGGACCTGAGCGCCACCGGCCCATGGGCGATCTGGCAACGCTGGCGCGAGGCCGCCGGCGGTGCCTCGGTGGTGCCGTTGGGCGGCAGTGACTTCCACCGGCCCGGTCAGGGCTTCACCGTGGGCACGCCCACCACGTGGGTGGCGGCGCAGGACGATTCGCCCGAGGCGATCCTGGCCGGAGTGGCCGCCGGGCGCACCGCGATCAGTGTCGGGGTGCGCCCCGACGCCAAGCCCGACCCGCTGCACAGCCCGTTGCTGGTGCGCGTCGAGGGCGAGCTGCTCGCCCTGGGTGCCGCGGGTGCCGTGCTCGTCGATGCCGAGGGACGACGCCGGCGACTGGCCGGTTCCGCCGAGCGCCTTGCCGCGGGGTCCGGTCCGTACCGGATCGTGGACGACCAACGCCGGATCCTCGCGATCAGCCCGTAGGCCCGGCCCCGGCGGCCTCAGCCGTCGTCGTCGTCCAGGTCCTGGGCCGGGACGGCTGCCGCGGTGTCCGCCACATCGGCCTCGCTGGCCCGCCCCTCCAGATCCGGTCGTGCGGTGCGGGGACGGTAGTCCTCACCGGACTCCGGGGACGGAGCGGACGTCTCATCGGCCAGGCTGACCGGTTCGTGGGCATCGGGATCGACCAGCCCGGCATCCTGCCAGGACTGCTCACCGGGGACGGTGCTCATGTCTCCTCCTTCGGCTCACCATGTCGAGGACTCAGCCACCGGTACACCGGCGGGGTGCCGGCGGCGATGCCAGCCTAACCCGCCGGATGCCGGCGCGACAGCGGGGTGTGCGAGGGCGGCTGGTGCCGGACCGGGCCGGAGGGGGCTCCGTAATCGTCTTTACGGCGCCGGCCCCTGCGTGCCAGGGTCGCCGATATGCCCTCCGCCGTTGAACTGATTCGCTCGGCCACACTGTCCGACGTCGCCGAGTACGCCTATGCTGCCACCGCACCGAAAGATGCCCGATTGATCTTCCTGGCCGGCGCGTGCCCGTTGGACGCCGGCGGCGGCACCGTCGCGGTTGGCGATCACGCCGGCCAGGCCGCCGCGTGCGTGGCGACCATGAACCGCGCGCTGGCCGATGCCGGGGCCTCGATCACCGACGTGATCAGCACCCGGGTCCTGGTGGCCTCGGCTGACCAGGCCGATCTGGTGGCGGCCTGGGAGGTGGTGCGCGATGCGTTCGGCAACCATGACGTGCCCTCCACCCTGATGGGGGTCACGGTGCTGGGCTACGACGACCAACTCGTGGAGATCGAGGCCATCGCCGCCGTCGTGGACTGACGGCTGCTCACCCGGCTCCACCCGGGGGTGTGCGCTGAACCGCCTCGAGCGCACCGCGCAACGCCGCGCGTACGGTCACGATCGCCGGGCGGTTCACCGCGGCCCGGCGCACCGAGGTGAACAGCTCCCGGTAGAAGGGGCCGGGCAGGCTGATCCGGCGCACCCCGCGCGGCTGCGTCGTCCAGATCAGGTCCGGGAGCAGGCTCACCGCGTGCCCCGCCCGGATCAGGTGGATGTGCACGCTCAGGTCGGCGGAGTAGTACCGGATGTCGGGCTCGAACCCGGCGGCCCGGCACTGCTGGACGACCCAGTCCTTGGCCGCGGTCCCCTTCGGCTCGACCACCCAGGGCACGTTCCGGGCCTCGCTCAACGACTGGATGCCGCTGCGCCCGGGCACCACCAGGCGCATCGTGTCGGTGCCCAGGAGTTCCCGGTGCAGTTGATCGTGGTGCGCACGGGTGTAGCCGGGGTACTGCTCGGCCATGGCCAGGTCGAACCCGCGGGTGGGCAGTTCGGAGAGGCCGAACTCCGGAGGCACCACCGACGCCTCGATCCGCAGGTGTGCAGCCTGCTTCTCCAGGGTGGTGAGGGCGTAGGGAACCAGCGCCCGCGCCGCCGTCTCCAGTGTGGCCAGCCGGATCGTCTCGGGCACCGGACGCTCCGGTGCCAGTTCGCTCTGCACGCCTTCCTGCAGTTCGATCACCTGAGCGGCGTAGCGGGCCACCCGGGTGCCGGCCGGGGTCAGCCGTACCCGCCGTCCGTCCTGCTCCAGCAACGGCACACCGACCTCGCGCTCCAGGCGCGCCAGCTGCTGGGAGACCGAGGACGGGGCATAACTGAGCGTCTCGGCAACGGCGGTGATCGTGCCGCGCAACTGCAGTTCCCGTAGCAGGCGCAACCGGTGCAGATCCCACACTTCGCTGACCTTTCGCCAGAACCGAACGGTATCATTCACTTTTTCACGCTTATCACGAAACGTATGTCCTGACACACTGACAGATCAGGATCAGTCGGGAAGGTCATATCGGCGTGGGCTACCCGCTCGAAGCCGATGACCGGCCCGCAACCGAGTCCGACCTGGACGTGGAGGTCAGAACGTGAACGAGCAGTCAACACCCGGTATTGACCAGGCACTGGCCGACGAAGCGGTGGAACTGGTGCGACGATGGCTGCACGCCAGCCGCGACGAACCCGTCGACGCCGCCGCCAAGCGGTTGTCCGATGTGCTGCGCGATGAGAACGGTCTGGCCTTCACCGTCGGATTCGTCGACGGGGTGATTCGTCCCGAGGACCCCCACGCCGCGGCGCGGCACCTGCAGACCCTGGTGCCACTCATCCCCCGGTTCCTGTCCTGGCCGCTGCGCACCGCCGTGCGCCTGGGCGCCTCCCTGAGCACGGTCGCCCCCGGCATCGTCATCCCGATCGCCAAGGCTTCATTGCGCCAGATGGTGCGCCACCTGGTGGTGGACGCCTCCGAACGCAAACTCGGACCGGCGCTGAAGCAGATCCGCGCCAAGCAGCCCGGTGCCCGGCTCAACATCAACCTGCTCGGCGAGGCCATCCTGGGCAAGGAAGAGGCGGCTCGGCGGGTGGAGGGCACTCGGCGCCTGCTGGCCCGTGACGACGTCGACTACATCTCGATCAAGGTCTCCTCCACCGTCGCCCCGCACAGCCCGTGGTCCTTCGATGAGGCCGTGGCCGGGGCCGTGCAGGCACTGGTGCCGCTGTTCGAACTGGCTCGGACCGCCCCGGGCGGGCCCAAGTTCATCAACCTGGACATGGAGGAGTACAAGGACCTCGACGTCACTCTCGCCGTGTTCACGCAACTGCTCGACCGGCCGGAGTTCACCGACCTGAGCGCCGGCATCGTGCTGCAGGCTTACCTGCCCGATGCCCTGGGCGCGACCATGCACCTGCAGGAGTGGGCCAGCGCCCGGGTGGACGCCGGTGGCGCACCGATCAAGATCCGCGTGGTCAAGGGTGCGAACCTGCCGATGGAGCACGTCGACGCCGAGGTGCACAACTGGCCCGTGGCCACCTGGGACTCGAAGAAGGCCACCGACGCCTCCTACAAGGCGGTCCTCGACTACGCCCTGCACCCCTCTCGCACCCGCGCGGTTCGGGTGGGCGTGGCGGGGCAGAACCTGTTCGACCTCGCCCTGGCCTGGTTGCTGGCCGAGCGCCGAGGCTGCACCTCCGATGTGGACATCGAGATGCTGCTGGGCATGGCCACCGCAGAGGCTGCCGCCATCCGTAAGGACATCGGCAACCTGCTGTTGTACACCCCGGTGGTGCACCCGCAGGAGTTCGACGTGGCGATCGCCTACCTGGTGCGACGCCTGGACGAGGGCGCCTCGGACGAGAACTTCATGTCCGCAGTGTTCGACCTGAGAAGCGATGAGTCCCTGTTCGAGCGTGAGCGCACGCGGTTCATGGACTCCCTGGCGATCATGCCCACCGAAGTGCCGGCACCGAACCGGGACCAGGATCGCAGCCGGCCCCAGCCCGCCGGTCCGCGGGAGGGGTTCCGCAACGCGGCCGATACCGACAGTTCGGTGGCCGCGAACCGCGACTGGGCCGAGCAGATCCGGTCCCGGATGGCCTCCAGCACACTCGGGGTGGAGACCGCCGAAGCCGGGCTGCTCACCACCCGGGAGGCGCTGGAGGAGGTCATCGGCACCCTCCGCTCCGCCGCCAAGGGCTGGCAGGAGTTGGGTGCCGGCGCCCGGGCCGAGATCCTGCACCGGGCCGGCGACGCCCTGGAGGCACGCCGGGCAGACCTGCTGGAGGTGATGGGGGCCGAATGCGGCAAGGTGATCGAGCAGGGCGACCCGGAGGTCAGCGAGGCGATCGACTTCGCGCACTATTACGCCGAGTCCGGTCGGCGCCTGGAGCAGGTGGAGGGAGCCGCCTTCACCCCCTCGGATCTGACCGTGGTCACACCCCCGTGGAACTTCCCTGCCGCGATCCCGGCCGGATCCACCCTCTCCGCCCTCGCGTCCGGCTCGACGGTGGTGATCAAGCCCGCCGAGCAGGCCAAGCGCACCGGCGCGGTGATGGTGGAGGCCCTGTGGGAGGCCGGTGTGCCCAAGGACGTGCTCCAGTACGTCCAGCTCAGCGAGCGCGATCTGGGCACCGAGTTGATCTCACATCCCCTGGTGGACCAGGTGATCCTCACCGGTGGTTACGAGACGGCCGAACTGTTCCGCTCGATGCGCCCGGACCTGCAGTTGCTGGCCGAGACGAGCGGGAAGAACGCGATCATCGTCACACCCAGTGCCGATCTGGATCTGGCCGCCAAGGAGGTGGCCAACTCCGCCTTCGGTCATGCCGGACAGAAGTGCTCGGCGGCCTCTCTGGTGATCCTGGTGGGGTCGGTGGCCACCTCCGCACGCTTCCACCGCCAACTTCTCGATGCCGTCACCTCCATGGAGGTGGGCATGCCGTGGCAGGAGCGTGCCCAGGTGGGCCCGGTCATCGCCCCGCCGGAGGGCAAACTACAGCGCGGTCTGACCACGCTGGGTGCGGGTGAGAACTGGGTGCTGCCGCCCAGGAAACTCGACGACGACGGCCGGTTGTGGCGCCCGGGGGTGCGCGCCGGGGTGGCCCCGGGCTCGGAGTACCACATGACCGAGTACTTCGGCCCGATCCTGGGCGTCATGACCGCCGAGACGCTCACCGAGGCCATCGAGATGGTCAACGAGGTCGAGTACGGGCTGACCTCGGGTCTGCACTCCCTCGATTCCGAGGAGATCGATACCTGGTTGCAGAGCGTCCAGGCCGGCAACCTTTACGTCAACCGCGGGATCACAGGTGCGATCGTGCAGCGCCAGCCCTTCGGAGGGTGGAAGAAGTCGAGCGTGGGCAACGGCACCAAGGCCGGGGGCCCCAACTATCTGGTGTCCTTCGGCACCTGGGCCGATCGGCAGGTCACGGCCACCGACGTCACCGATCCGGTCAGCCTGCGCGCACTACGCGCGGCGGAGGATGCCGGGATCTCCCAGGAGGACCGGGACTGGCTCGCCGGTGCCCTGCACACCGACGTGAACGCCTGGGAGCAGGAGTTCGGCATCGTGCGCGATGCCACCGGTCTGCAGAGTGAACACAACGCCCTGCGCTATCACCCCACGCCGGTGACGGTGCGGTTCGAGAGCGAGCGGTTGCGGGATCTGCTGCGCATCCTGGCCGCCGCCGCTCGCAGCGGCGCACACGTGACGGTCAGTTCGGCCACCGACGTCGCACCCGCACTGCAGCCGTACGTAGGCGAACTCGGCATCGACGTCTTCCACGAGGACGCCAGGGCCTGGCACGCCCGGGCGAACGGGTTGGCCCGCGTCGGCGGGCGGGTTCGTCTGATCGGCGGTTCCGGTAGCGACCTGGCCCGGGCCACGGACGGCTCCCCGCTACTGGCGATCTATTCCGGCCCTGTTGTCAGCGCCGGACGAGTAGAGTTACTGACATTCTTGCGGGAACAGGCTGTTTCAATCACCGCACATCGCTTCGGAACGCCTCGACCGCACAGAATTCCAGCATCCGTGCCGGTGCCCGCGGGGGGTGTCTCGGGCTGATTCGACAATAACCAGGATTCCTTCATCACCCACCATCACCCAATTGGCAAAGGGGCCACGAAGTGTCTGATCAAACATTCCAAATCATCGCCCTGCTCCTCTACTTCGCAGCAATGATCGGGATCGGCGTCTACGCCTTCCGGCAGACGGCCGATCACGAGGATTACATGATCGCCGGGCGCAAGTTGAGTCCGACGACGGCAGCGCTGAGCGCCGGTGCCTCCGATATGTCGGGCTGGCTCATGATGGGCCTGCCCGGCGCAATTTACGTTGCCGGGCTGATCGAGTCCTGGATTGCGATCGGTTTGACCATCGGCGCCTATCTGAACTGGAAGTTCGTGGCCCCCCGGCTGCGTTCCTATACCGAAGTGGCGAAGAACTCGATCACTATTCCGAGTTTTTTCGAGAACAGGCTGCATGACACATCCCGCGCGCTGAGGATCGCCTCGGGTGTCATTGTGCTCATCTTCTTCACCTTCTACGTGTCTTCCATGATGGTGGCGGGTGGCGAATTCTTCATCGTCTCCTTCGACACCTCCTACATGACCGGGATGCTGATCGTTGCCGCGGTGACCCTCGCCTACACCCTCATCGGCGGCTTCCTCGCCGCCTCCCTGACCGATGTGGTGCAGGGCACCCTGATGATGCTGGCTCTGTTGATCGTCCCGGTGCTCACCATCTTCGCCGTCGGTGGCTTCGGGAACACCCTGGACGCCATCCGCGCGGCCGAGCCGGGCGCCCTGTCCTTCACCGCCGGGCAGGCCGTCACCGGTGGGGCGACGGTTGCCATCATCTCAGCACTGGCGTGGGGACTGGGGTACTTCGGTCAGCCGCACATCATCGTGCGGTTCATGGCGATGCGCGAGGCCGCCTCCGCCGGTTCCGCGCGCCGGATCGGGATCGGCTGGATGGTGATCTCCCTGTTCGGTGCGACCGTCACGGCGTTGGCCGGCATCGCCTACTTCCAGGTCAGTGACCTCACGTTGGACAACGCCGAGCACGTGGTGCTGGCCCTGTCGCAGATCCTGATGCACCCCTTCCTGGTCGGCCTCGTGTTCGCCGCGGTGCTCGCGGCGATCATGTCCACGGTGTCCTCCCAGTTGATCGTCAGTTCCTCGGCGTTCGTCGAGGACCTCTACCGGGTGTTCAAGAAGGACTCCTCCCCCAGGCACCTGATGATCCTGGGACGGGTAGTCGTGTTCGCGGTGGCCATCATCGCGATCATCCTGGCGATCGATCCCGGTGACACCATCCTGGGCCTGGTCGCCTTCGCCTGGGCCGGGTTCGGTGCCTCCTTCGGACCGGCCATCCTGCTGTCGCTGTTCTGGCGCAAGTTGACCAACTGGGGCGCGCTGGCCGGGATGGTGACCGGTGCGGTGACGGTATTCCTGTGGAGTTCCTTCGGACCGGAGATCTTCGGCGCTTCCCTGTACGAGATCGTGCCCGGGTTCCTCCTCAACGTCCTGGTCTCCGTTGTGGTCAGCAAGTTGACCTACAAGGCCAACCCCAACCTGGAGCAAGAGTTCGACCAGGCCGTGGAGTTGGCCAAGCGCAAGATGAAGGCGCCCACCGCCTGATGCTTCACAGATCACCATGAGGCGGGCCGCCTGCCCCGATACGGGTAGGCGGCCCGGTGGACTGGCGGTTGGTTCAGGCGCTGGCGCCGTCAGGGAACCACAGGGCGATCTCCCGAGCCGCCGACTCCGGTGAGTCCGAGCCGTGCACCAGGTTCTGCTGCACGTTCAGGCCCCAGTCCCGGGCCAGGTCACCGCGGATCGAGCCGGGTGCGGCGGCCGTGGGATCGGTCGCCCCGCACAGGGCGCGGAACCCCTCGATCACGCGCTGGCCCTCGACTACCGCGGCCAACAGCGGGCCCGAACTCATGAAGTCCATCAGCGGGCCGTAGAAGGGCTTACCCTCGTGCTCGGCGTAGTGTTCGGCGAGCAGGCGCACGTCGGCGGTGCGCAACTCCGCGGCGGCCAGGGTGTATCCCTTGGCCTCGATCCGCCGGAGGATCTCACCCACCAGGCCACGCCGCACGCCGTCGGGCTTGATGATGACCAGGGTGCGCTCGGTGTTCAGGCTCATGGATGCACACACTACTGGCCAGGGCGCAGTGTGCCGACTCAGCCGGCGTCGGTTCCCCCGGCGGGTTGGTCCTGCGCCGGTGCGGCGCCGGCCCGCTCGGCTTCGTCGCGCTCGGCGCGCTCGACGTCGATCCGCCGGCCCAGCTGCAGCGCCACCACCCATATCACGGCGAAGATGATGCCGACCACGACCATCATCGGGATGATCAGACCGGAGGCGATCAACAGTCCCTGCATCACCGACCCCAGGATGCGTCCGATGCGGTGGCGCGCCAGTCCGGCGAGCACCAGGCAGGCCAGCGCGCTCACCCCGCCCACGCTCCAGACCAGCACCGGCTCGCCCAGGTCCAGGCCGATACCCACCAGGGTGGCGAACAGCACCACGAACGCCTCCAGGGTGAGCACGGTTGTGCAGAAGATCGCCCGGGCGGACCGTCTGGGTCGCTCGCCCGGTGCGGTCTGGCCGGCCTGGGTGGCGCCGGAACTGTTCATCCCCCCAAGATACTGCCGGTGCCGGCATGCCCACGCCTGCCCGCGAGCGCCACGAGAGTTCTGCGGCCGGTGCCTCACTCCTCCCCGAAGCCGGCCTCCACGTCTGCTGTGATGGTCTCCACCGCCTGCTCGGCCTGTGCGCCACTGGCGACCAGGTCGATTCTGGCCCCCCCGGTCAGGCCCAAGCCCATCAACGCGAGCACGCTGGTGGCGTCGACGCCGTTGATACTGACCCGGGCATCGAACTCAGCGACCTGTCGGGCCAGCATCGCCGCCGGGCGCGCGTGCAGACCGAGGCGATTGCGCACCGTCAGGGTGCGCTCGATCGTCACCCCGGTGTCGTCCTCGCCGACGGCTGCCTCGTCATCTGCTGCGTTCCCGGGTGCGGACCCGGGCCCCTGCACCTCCGGTGGGCCGAATGTGTCGATGGCGTCGTGGGCTGCCGCACGCACCTGTTCCCCGTCGGCGCCGGACTGGGCCGAGACCGCCGCTGCGACTGCGCCCTCCACGAACGGGGCGTGGGCGATGAGTACGCGCTCGTCCGCGAGCATCTCCTGCACCGACTCCGCCGTCAGCAGCGCCGAGCCGAGGTCGGCCAGCAGCACGACGTACCCGGCGCCATCGGCGAGCGCGCGCCGGACACTGGACTCCACCAGGTCGTAACTGGTGCCGATACCCTCCTCGCTGGTGCCTCCTGCCGCCAGGATGGTCACATCCGGCGCCATCTGCGCGGCGACCTGGGCACAACCACGGGCCAGTTGCCCCGAATGCGAGACCAACACCAGTGCGGTCTCAACCATCGGTGGCCTCCGTTGCTCCGGCCAGGCTCGCCGGTACGGCCGCGGCCAGCATCAGGGCGCTGGATTGGGCCCCGGGATCCCGGTGCCCCCTAGCCCGCTCGCCGAGGTAACTGGCCCGGCCCTTGCGCGCGACCCAGGGCTCGGTATCCCTGGCCCCCTGCGCAGCGGCAGCGGCGGCCGCGTCGAGGACCTGGGTCACGTCTGCACCCTCCTCGGCCACCGCGCGGGCGGCATTCGCGGCCGGCAACCAGGCGTCCACCATGGTCTTGTCGCCCGGTTCGGCCTTTCCGCGGTCAATGATTCCCTGTACGGCGGCGGCGAGCACCCGGGCCAGCCCGGTGGCGTCCAGGTTTCCGGCCCCGGCGGCCTTGGCAGCACGCAGGAATGCGGTCCCGTACAGCGGGCCGGCCGCCCCGCCCACCGCGGACATCAACCCCGAGGCCACCAGGCGAAACACCTCCCCGGGAGTGTCGGTGGTGGTCTGCGCCAACGTGGCCGTCACCGCACTCAGTCCCCGGTCCAGGTTCTGCCCGTGGTCACCGTCCCCGATCGCCCGGTCCAACTCGTTCAGCGCCACCCGGTGGTTCGCCACGTCCTCGGCGCAGGCGCGGATCCAGGCCCTGGCCCAGGTCACATCCAACGTGCTCATCAGGCACCCCACCGTAGGGCCGGAGTGATGACCGGCGCGTCGAAGAGGCCGGTCAGTTCCTCGTCCAGGCGCAGCACCGTGACCGAGGCGCCCTGCATCTCCAGGGAGGTCACGTAGTTGCCGACCAGGGACCGGTGCACCGTGATCCCGGCTGCCTCCAGCCGTTCCCGGGCGTGCCCGTAGACGATGTAGAGCTCACTCAGGGGCGTCCCGCCCATCCCGTTCACGAGCAGCAACACCTGCTCCCCGGCCTGGAGGTCCATGTCGGCCAGCACCGCGTCCAGCAGCAGGTCGGTCACCTCATCGGCACCGGCCATCGGGACGCGCTCGCGCCCCGGTTCACCGTGGATGCCGATCCCGATCTCGATCTCACCACCGCCCAGGTCGAAGGAGGGCCGGCCCGCGTGCGGGACCGTGCACGCGCTCAGCGCCACCCCCATCGTGCGCACGTTCCCCACGACCCGCTCAGCGATCGCGACCACCGATGCCAGGTTCTCACCGCGCTCGGCGGCGGCGCCGGCGATCTTCTCCACCAGCACCGTACCGGCGACCCCGCGACGCCCGGCGGTGTACAGCGAGTCCTGCACCGCCACGTCGTCATCGACAGTGACCGAGGCCACCTCGAGTCCCTCCATCTCGGCCAGTTCGGCCGCGGTCTCGAAGTTCAGCACGTCCCCGGTGTAGTTCTTCACGATGTGCAGAACCCCGGCGCCGCCGTCGGCGGCCCTGGTGGCAGCCAGGACGGGGTCCGGGGTGGGTGAGGTGAACATGGCCCCGGGCACGGCGGCGTCGAGCATGCCTACCCCCACGAAACCCCCGTGCAACGGTTCGTGACCGGAACCACCTCCGCTGACCAGCCCGACCTTGCCGGTCACGGCACCACCGCGCCGGTGGATGAAGAGCGCGTCCTGCCCACCACCAGCGCTGACCAGGTCGGCATGAGCGCGCACGAACCCGGTGACACTCTCGGCGACGATGTCGTCGGCGTGATTGATCAGCTTCTTCATCAGGGCTCCTTGGATGCGCCGTGGAGTGTTACGTCCCACTGTGGACCGGATGGACCGGCTTGGCCAGATCGCACCCCTATCCTCCCAGCCGAACCGCCCACGCGTGCATTGGTGACAGGCGTCAGATGTGCTGATCCGGGCCGTCTGCCACGATCTCGTGCATGAGCCGTACACCGCGAACCAGTATCCCCGCGCCACGGGGCCCGGTCAGTTCCGGCGAACGTGCCCTGGCCCCGGACCTGGCCCGGGGGGCGATGCTGCTGCTGATCGCCCTGGCGAACGTCCCCTGGTTCCTGTACGGGTCCACCCAAGGCACCACCACGATGCACCCGGTGGAGGGGTCCGGCCTGGACCGGGCCGTGCAAGCGGTGATGATCGTGGCCGTGGACGGGCGCATCTACCCGCTGTTCGCGTTCCTGTTCGGCTACGGCATCGTCCAGCTCTACCGCCGGCAGCGCGAAGCCGGAGCCGATGACGGCGCGGCGCGGCGACTGTTGCGGCGACGGCACCTGTGGATGATCGCCTTCGGCTTCCTCCACGCCGCCCTGCTGTGGGTCGGTGATGTGGTCAGCGCCTACGGCCTGGCCGGGCTGGTGCTGGTGGCGCTGTTCTTCCGCCGCAGGGACAGGACCCTGATCGTCTGGGCTGCTGTGATCACCGGGCTGCTGGCGCTGACGGCGGTGGTGTCGCTGATCAGTCTGCCGTTCGTGCCCACCGACATGGCTGCCGAGGAGACCTTCGGCGCGGAGTTCTACGGGATGGGGGTGGCCGTCAGCGCGGAGTCGAACTACGTGACATCGGTACTGATGCGAGCCGCCGGCTGGCCGGTGACGTTGCTGACCCAGGCGTTCGTCAACGTGGTGGTGCCGGTGATGATCCTGCTGGCCCTCTGGGCCGCTCGGCGGGGGATCCTGGAGAACCCCGGGGCGCACCTGCCCTTGTTGCGCCGTACCGCGGTGATCGGCCTGGGGGTGGCCTTCGGTGGTGGCATTCCGCACGCGCTGTATCACGTGGGCGCGCTGCAGGTAGGTGATCACGTCTCGTGGATCTTCGGCAGCGTGGAGATGCTCACCAACGTCTTCGGTGGCCTGGGTTACGTGGCTCTGTTCACCCTGATCGCCTACCGGATCCAGAATCGCCCGGTGGCCTCGAGCCTGCCGGTGGTGGCGGTGGCCGCGGTGGGCAAGCGGTCCCTGTCCAGCTATCTGGGCCAGTCGGTGCTGCTGGCTCCGGTACTGACGGCCTGGGGCCTGGGTCTGGGCGCCACGATCGGTTCGGCTGCGGCGGCGGGCCTGGCCATCGCGACCTGGGCCGTACTGGCTGCGCTGGCCTACCTGTGGGAGCGGCGGCAGTACCGCGGACCGGCCGAGACCCTCCTGCGTCGGCTGGTCTACCGATGAGCGGTGGGCCGGTCAAGGCGCTCCGATAACCACGGCCGCCTCCCGTCGCTCGTCGACCGGTCCGGTGACCTCCCCGGTGTCATAGTCGACCTCCAGAGCCTGCAGGGAACCGAAGTAGGCCCACTCCGGCGGGACCACCTCGTAGGACCCGCTCACCCCCTGGGCGAACCCGGCGGAGGGTTCGGCCTCGAGCAGCAACTGACCGTCCTCGTAGGAGAACCGCGGGGCCTCGGTGGCCTCCGTCAGGGTCTGGTCATGCACCGCCCAGCGGCTGATCACCTGGGCCAGGACCTGCGGGATCCGTTCGGCGCCGGGAGTGCCGATTCCCAGGACCGCTCTGCCCTCGGCGTCGACGACGACGGCGGGCAGGGACCAACTCACGGAGCGTCTGCCCGCTTCGGGCTGGTTGGCCGCGGTGGTGCCGATGGCGTCGAACCGGGTGAGTTGGTTGTTCAGGAAGTACCCGCCGACGTGCTGCTGGGAGCCCCAGAAACTCGTGATCGTGTTCGTCATGGAGATCAGCAGCCCGTCGGGGTCCACGGCGGTCAGGTGGGTGGTGTTGCCGGCGGTTCCCGGATCGGGAGGCCCGAAGGTGGGCGGCTGAACGGTGCCACCGGCCAGTCCGGCGTTGGCCTGGGCGTTGGTGAGTTCGTCCACCGGCACGTCCACGAACGCCGGATCGCCCAGCACCGTGGTGGTGGTCTCGTAGCCGGACTCCCAGCCCCGGCCGATCAGTTCGATGAACGCAGCCGACCCCGGTTCGGTGCCGTCCAGCCCCCCGGCCTCGGCGATCTGCAGCATCTGGATCAGCGACACCCCGGGCAGCGGAGGCGCCGGACCGAGCACCTCGTACCCGGCGAACTCCCCGCGCACCGGTGAGGAGGTCATCACCTCATAGTCGGCGAGCGACTGTGCGTCCAGGCCGTCGACGACGCTGAGATCCTGCGCCAGGGAGCCGGTGTAGTAGGCATCCGGGCCCTCCTGGGCGATGGTTGACATGGTGGTAGCCAGGTCGGCCTGCACCAACAGGTCGCCCTGGTCGAGAGGCTGCCCGCCGGGGGCGTAGTGCTCCAGGCCGCTGATCGCCTCCGGCCCGTAGTCCGAGCGCATCCGCAACGCCAGGAACGGGCTGACCTCGAAACCGTCCCGGGCGAGGTCGATGGCCGGAGCCAGTACCTGGTCCCACTCCAGCTCGCCGTACTCCTCGTGCAGATGACCTAGGCCCGCCACGAATCCCGGAACTCCGGCTCCACCGGCGCCGATCGTCCCCGAGTTCGGGACGACCTCGCGATAGTCGTAGGCCTGCGCCTCCCCCTCGGCGGGCACCACGATGGCCGAACCGCCGCCACCGATCCCGGAAGCGAACGGTTCCACCACCGACACCGCGAAGGCAGCCGCCACGATCGCATCGGCGGCGTTGCCGCCGGCATCGAAGATCTCCTCCCCCGCGGCCGCTGCCAGTGGGTGAGCGGCACTGATGCCGTACTGGGCCAATGGACTCTCCGGCTCCGGCTCCGGCTCCGGCTCGGGCTCCTGCGTGGGCTCGGACGGTTCGTCGGTCGGCTCGTCGGTGTCGGTGGGGGCGGGCTGCTCCGTGGTCGGGGTCGGTTGGACGTCGTCTTCCGGCGCCGCCGAACAGCCGGCCAGCAGCAGGGCCGCGGCCGCCACGGTGATGGTGAGTTGTCGGGACATGGCCAGGTCCTTCCCGTCGATCGGCTGCCACCGTACCCGCCCGGTCACGTCCTCGCGTGTCGGGCCGGGTCAGCAGCCCCTGCGGCAACGGCGTGCCTGAACGGGCAGCGCCAGGGGGCCACGGCTACATTGAATCGGTGGACTCGGCACCGGATTCGCACCTGGGGAAGCCCGGCGGGAGCGCGCACTCTCCCACCGCGGAATCCTCCGGGCGCCGGGTCGAGGGCCTGGATGCCGCCCGTGCGTTGGCGATTCTGGGCATGCTCGCGGTGAACGTGGGCCCGCTGGACGGTTCCGGGATCACGGGCAAGTTGCTGGTGCTCCCGCACGGACGGGCCTCATTGCTGTTCGTGCTGCTGGCCGGAATCGGCTACACCCTGCTCACCCGCCGGGCCCGCCAGGGTGGTCCGGTGCCGTGGCAGCAGGTGCTGTGGCGGGCGGTTCTGCTGGGCTTGATCGGACTCAGCACCCAACTGCTCGACCACGAGATCGACGTCATCCTGACCACCTACGCTGCGCTGTTCGTCGTGGCACTGTTGTTCGTGCGCGCTCCCAGTTGGCTCCTTCTGGCAGGCACCGGTGGCGTCACGTTGGCGGGGCCGGTGTTGTGGCTCGTGATGCAGTCCGGTGGCGCCGAGTTCGACCGGGAGCCGGCCACTGTGCTGGATCCGCCCCTTCAGATCCTCGTGTCCACGGTGGCCTCCGGGCCTTACCCGATGCTGACGTGGCTGGCCCCGTTCCTGTTCGGGATGTGGCTGGGGCGCCTGCGCCTGGGTGATCGAGACGTGCAGTTGCGCCTGCTCACCCTCGGCGGCGTGGTGGCCGTGGCCGCCGAGGTGCTCACGCGGGTGCTGGAGGCGGCCGTGGGCCCTGCGGGTGAGGCCCTGGGCGCCGAACGGCTAATCTCCGGGGGTGCCCACTCGCAGATGCCGCTGTGGCTGGTGGCCGGCACGGCAGCAGGAGTGTTCGTGCTGGGGTTGGCGCTCCTGGTGCAACCCGCCTTGGGTGGGGCGTCGTGGCCGCTGGTGGCCACCGGGCAGATGGCCCTCACCGTGTACGTGGCGCACATGGTGCTCCTGGCGGTGTTCGTACGCCCCGGCCCGCACACCCTGATCGGTGGTGCGCTGACGACGGTGGCGCTCGCCCTGGTCCTGGTCGTTGCGGCCACGCTGTGGCGCCACTTCGTGGGCCGTGGCCCCCTGGAGGCACTACTGCGCTGGGGACCGCGCAGATCACACACGGCCCCCTGAACCACCCCGTGCGCCCGCCCCCTCCTGGGCGGGCCGTTGGTCCCAGGGATGCGGCCATCGCTCGCCGTAGCCTGGCCGTGCGGCACTCAACCTGGGATGTGAACTATGACCACGACCACGGTCCGGTCCGGACTCCAACCCGCGTGGCGCGGGTTCTACGAGGGGCCATGGACGCACACGATCAACGTGCGCGACTTCCTCACCCGCAACCACCGGCCCTACCACGGCGATCCCGGGTTCCTGACCGGCTCCACCGACAAGACCCGCAGGCTGTGGGCCACCCTGGAACGGGACTACCTGTCGGTGGAGCGCAGCCGGCGGGTCTACGACGTGGACACCAGCACCCCGGCGGACATCGACGCCTTCGGCCCCGGCTACATCAGCGGCGACGACGACGTCGTCGTCGGGTTGCAGACCGATGTGCCCCTGAAGCGGGCGATGATGCCGGCCGGCGGCTGGCGGATGGTGCAGACCGCGATCGAGGAAGCGGGCGGTGAGGTCGATGAACGGATCAAGGAGATCTTCACCCGGTACCGCAGGACCCACAACGACGCCGTGTTCGACATGTACACCCCGCGCGTCCGGTCGGCACGCTCGGTGCACCTGATCACGGGGTTGCCGGACTCCTACGGGCGGGGCCGGATCATCGGTGACTACCGGCGGGTGGCGCTGTACGGCATCGATGCGTTGATCGCGCACAAGCAGCAGGCGCTGGCCGATCAGGCCGGGCAGGGATTCTCCGAGGAGTGGGCACGGTCCCGCGAGGAGCACGCCGAGCAGATCAGGGCACTGCGCAAACTCATCACGCTGGGCCACCAGTACGGGTTCGACCTGACCCGGCCGGCCGCCGATGCCCGGGAGGCGGTGCAGTGGACGTACCTGGCCTACCTGGGGGCGATCAAGTCCCAGGACGGTGCCGCGATGAGTTTCGGTCGGCTCTCCGGGTTCTTCGACATCTACATCGAACGTGACCTCGCCGAAGGGGTGCTGACCGAGACCGAGGCACAGGAACTCATCGATGCGCTGGTGATCAAGTTACGGATCGTGCGCTTCCTGCGCACCGAGGCCTACGATCAGGTCTTCTCCGGGGACCCCTACTGGGCCACCTGGACCGACGGTGGCTTCGGTGAGGATGGGCGAACAACGGTCACCCGGACCTCGTTCCGGCTGCTGCAGACGCTGCGCAACCTGGGCCCGGCACCGGAGCCGAACATCACGGTGCTGTGGGACGAGGAACTGCCCGGACCGTACCAGGAGTTCGCCGCGGCGATCAGCGTGGAGACATCCTCCCTGCAGTACATCTGCGATGACCACGTGCGAGAGCATTTCGGTGACGACGCGGCGATCGCGTGCTGTGTCTCGGCGATGCGCATCGGCAAGCAGATGCAATTCTTCGGCGCCCGGATGAACATCGCCAAGACGTTGCTGTACGCCCTCAACGGCGGCCGGGACGAAGTGTCCGGTCAGCCGGTGGTGCCCGGATTCGAGCCGACCCGGGGGTCGGCGCCGCTGGACTTCGAGCAGGTGTGGGACGCGTTCGAGGCCATGCTCGGCTGGGTCGCCGAGACGTATGTGGAAGCGTTGAACATCATTCACTACAGCCACGACAAGTACGCCTATGAGGCGATCGAGATGGCACTGCACGACACCGAGGTGGTGCGGACCCTGGGCTGCGGGATCGCCGGACTGTCGATCGTGGCGGACAGCCTCGCAGCGATCAAGTACGCCAGCGTCACCCCGGTCCGCGATGAGTCCGGGCTGATCGTGGACTACCGGACCGAGGGTGAGTTCCCCCGGTACGGCAACGACGACGACCGCGCCGACGATCTCGCCCGGTTGGTGGTCACGACGGTGATGAACAAGATCCGTGCTCTGCCCCGGTACCGCGATGCGGTGCCCACGCAGTCGGTGCTGACGATCACCTCCAACGTCGTCTACGGCAAGGCCACCGGCTCGTTCCCGTGCGGGCACCGAGCGGGCACCCCGTTCTCCCCCGGCGCCAACCCGGGCAACGGCCGGGACACCCACGGAATGGTCGCCTCGATGCTGTCGGTGGCGAAACTGCCCTACGCCGATGCGCTGGATGGAATCTCGCTGACCAACACCATCACTCCCGCCGGACTCGGGCACACGAAGGCCGAGCAGGTCGCGAACCTGGTCGGGATTCTGGACGCCGGCTTCGGCTCAGGGTTGTTCCACGCGAACGTCAACGTGCTGAACAAGGCCACCCTCCAGGACGCGATGGACAACCCCCAGGACTATCCCAACCTGACCGTGCGGGTTTCGGGCTACGCGGTGAACTTCGTCAAACTCACCCGTGAGCAGCAGATGGATGTGCTGTCCCGGACCTTCCACACATCCTCGTGAGGTGAACGATGACGCCCGCGCTGGTCCCGCAGACTCCCGCCCCGGTGGGCCCGCCGTACCCGGACGCCCCGCGCGAGCGGCTGGCCGGCGCCGGTCTGAACGGACTTCCGACCAGAGACCTGACGGGCGGTGACCTGGAGGCCGGCATGCGCTCCGGCGAGTTGGGTACGGTGCATTCCTGGGAGTTGTCCACCGCGGTGGACGGGCCGGGTACCCGGCTGGTCGTCTTCCTGTCCGGTTGCCCACTGCGTTGCCTGTACTGCCACAATCCGGACATGCTGCGGATGCGCGAGGAACAAGCGGTCCGGGCCGACGACGTGCTGGCGCTGGTGCGCCGGTACCGCGCCGTGTTCGCCGCGACCGGCGGCGGACTCACCCTCTCCGGTGGGGAGGTGCTGATGCAGCCGGCCTTCGCCGCCCGGATCCTGGCGGGGGCGCGGCAGATGGGCGTGCACACCGCTATCGACACCTCGGGGTTCCTCGGTTCTGTGTGCGGCGAGGAGATGCTGGGCGATATCGACCTGGTGCTGCTGGATGTGAAGTCCGGCAACGAGCAGACCTACAGACGGGTCACCGGAGGATCACTGGCGCCCACGCTGCGGTTCGGTGCCCGGCTGGACGCTGCCGGGGTACAGATGTGGGTGCGGTTCGTGCTGGTCCCGGGCCTGACCGACGACGCGCAGAACGTTGATCAGGTTGCGGCTCAGGTCGCGCCGTGGTCGTCCGTGGCCCGGGTGGAGGTGCTGCCGTTCCACCAGATGGGCAGGGACAAGTGGGTCTCGCTGGGCCTGCCGTATGAATTGGCCGATACCTGCCCGCCGTCCCCGGAACTGATCGAGCGAGTGCGCGGGCAGTTCCGGGCACGCGGGCTCAGGACGTACTGATCACACGACCGGCGCGGCCTCTCACCCGTGGCCGAGAATCGCGCGCGCGTCCGCGGCCAGCATCACCGATCCGGTCACCAGCACACCGGTGCCGGAAGCAATCTGGTCCACCTGGCCCTGCTCGGCCAGGTCCGCGGCGAGGGCGATCGCATCCCCCACGAACGGGGCCACGTGCACCTGATCGGGGTCGAAGATGTCGCGGGCGATCTCGGCCAGGTCCTCGGCATCCATCGACCGCATCGAGGTGGACTGGGTGATCACCACCTCATCGAGCGCCGGTTCCAGTTCGACCAGGATCCCGTCCACGTCCTTGTCCGCCATGATGCCCACCACCCCGACCAGGCGGGTGAAGGAGAAGGCCTCCTGCAGGGCCTCGACCAGCGCCTTCGCCCCGGCCGGGTTGTGTGCGGCGTCGAGCAGCACCGCCGGGCTTGATCGAGCCAGTTCCAGCCGTCCCGGTGACGTCACCGCGGCGAAGGCTGCCTCGACCAGGCTGCCGTCCAGCGCCCCGCCGCCGAAGAAGGATTCCACCGCAGCCAGCGCCAGCAGCGCGTTCTGTGCCTGGTGTGCGCCGTGCAGCGGCAGGAAGATCTCGGTGTACAGGGCCCCGGCGCTGCTCAGGTCGAGCAACTGGCCACCCACCGCCACAGCCCGGTTGGCGATCCCCAGGTCGAAACCCTGGGCCAACACCCGGGCCCGGCGCCGGACGGCGGTGCGGGCGATGATCGAGGCGACCTCCTCGGTCTGCTCGGCGCTGATCACCACCACTTCGGGGTCGCGCTCCTTGATGATGCCGGCCTTGACCTCGGCGATCTCCTCCAAGGTCTCCCCCAGCCAGCGCTGGTGGTCCCGGGCGATCGGGGTGAAGACCGCCACCTCGGCGTCGGCAACGTTGGTGGAGTCCCAGAGGCCGCCCAGACCCACCTCCACCACCGCAACCTCAACCGGGGCGTCGGCGAAGGCGGCATAGCCCATCGAGGTGAGGACTTCGAAGAAACTCAGCCGGGACTCCCCCCGCTCGGCGAGTTGTGCATCGACCATCTGCACATACGGCTCCACGTCCTCCCACACGGCCACGAACGCCTCCACCGAGATCGGCTCGCCGTCGATGCTGATCCGCTCGCGCACCGTGTGCAGGTGCGGGGAGGTGAACCGTCCGGTACGCAGACCTGCTTCCCGCAGGAGCTGCTCGATCATCCGAGCGGTGGAGGTCTTGCCGTTGGTGCCGGTCACCTGGATCACCCGGAAGGCATCCTGCGGGCGTCCGAGCAGGTCGGTGAGCATCTGGACCCGCTCGATGGTGGGCTCGATGTCGTGCTCGGGCCTGCGTTGGACGATCTGTTGATAGATCTCCTCGGCGCGGGCGGCGAGTGCGGGATCCACCGGTGCGGCATCTTCTCCGGTCCCGGGTCGATCCGGGCCGGGAACTGCTGGCGATCGGCTCATGCGCCCCACTCCTCATCCCGGGCCAGGTCCACCCCGAGGTCCGCGCCGTTGCCGGAGTGGACCTGCACCGAGGTGGCCAGCGTCTCGGCGGCGATGAAGTCGGCGTGAGCCTGCACCGCTGCCGACCATTGCGCGGGCGGGGTCAGCGTCAGCGTGATCCGGTCGGCCACGTGTAGCCCCGCACTCTTGCGGGCGTCCTGGACCTGGCGCACCACGTCCCGGGCGTAACCCTCGGCACGCAACTGATCGTCCAGTGCCAGTTCCAGCACCGCGAATCCGCCGCCGGGCAGTATCGCCACCGCTTGCCGGCCGTCGGCGTCCTCGGCTACCTGGGTGACCAACTCGTACTCGTCGTCGTGCAGTTCGATACCGCCGGCCACGACGGTGCCGTCCTGCTCGGCCCAGTCCCCGGCACGGGCGCCCTTGATCGCCGTCTGCACGTCCTTGCCCAGGCGCGGTCCGGCTACCCGGGCGTTCACACTCAACCGGGTCGTCACCCCGAACCGGTGTGCCGCCTCATCTCCGGCAAGCAGCAGTTCGACCTCCTTGACGTTGAGCTCCTCGGCGATCAAGCCGCTGAAGGGCTGGACAGCCTCGGGCTCCTGCACCGCGATGTAGACCCGCCGCAGGGGCTGGCGGACACGTAGTTGGTGGGCCTTGCGCATGCCGTGGGCGGCCGAGACCGCAGTCCTGGCCTGGTCCATCGCCGCGACCAGGTCCGCATTGGGAACCAGGCCGTCCTCCACCACGGCACCGCCGACCGATCCGGTGATGCCGCTACCGTCGCGCACCGGCCAGTCGGTCAGGTGCACCGACCGCGCACCGGTCAGGCCGCGCCAGATCTCCTCGGTCACCAGCGGGGCCAGCGGTGCCATCAGCCGGCACAGCACCTCCAGTGCGGTCCACAGGGTGTCGTAGGCGTCGGCGTCCTCGGCCCAGAACCGGTCGCGTTGGGTGCGCACGTACCAGTTCGTCAGCACATCGAGGTGGTCGCGGATCGACTCCGCCGCCCCGGCGATGTCGTAGACGTCCAGCGCCTTGGTGACCTCCAGCGCCAGGTCGTGGGTGCGGGCCAGCAGGTACTGGTCCATCTCCCCCAGTTGCGCCACCCGCTCGGTGGTGACGGGCTTGGCCTGGTATCCCGCGCCGTCATTGGTGGTGTTGGCGTACAGGCTGAAGAAGTACCAGGTGCTCCACAACGGCAGCAGGATGGTGCGCACCGCGTCACGGATGCCGTCCTCGGTGACCACCAGGTTGCCGCCGCGCAGGATCGGGGAGGCCATCAGGAACCAGCGCATCGCATCGGAGCCGTTGCGATCGAAGACCTCGCGAACGTCCGGGTAGTTGCGCAGCGACTTGGACATCTTCTGCCCGTCGTTGCCCAGCACGATGCCGTGGCTGACGCACGCGGAGAACGCCGGCCGGTCGAACAGCGCGGTTGCCAGGATGTGCAGGGTGTAGAACCAACCGCGGGTCTGGCCGATGTACTCCACGATGAAGTCGGCCGGGAAGTGGCGGGCGAACCATTCGGCGTTCTCGAACGGGTAGTGCACCTGGGCGAAGCTCATCGACCCGGAGTCGAACCACACATCGAGCACGTCCTCGATCCGGCGCATGGTGGAGGAGCCCGTGGGGTCGTCCGGGTTGGGCCGGGTGAGTTCGTCGACGAACGGACGGTGCAGGTCCACCTCGCCTTCGGCATTGCGGGGCAGGCGCCCGAAGTCGCGCTCGATCTCCTCGAACGAGCCGTACACGTCGGTGCGGGGGTAGTCGGGGTTGTCGCTGCGCCACACCGGGATCGGGCTGCCCCAGAACCGGTTACGCGAGATCGACCAGTCCCGTGCGTTGGAGAGCCACTTGCCGAACTGGCCGTCCTTGACGTGCTCGGGCACCCAGGTGATCTGCTGGTTCAGTTCGACCATCCGGTCCTTGAACTTCGTCACCTCCACGAACCAGGACGAGACGCCCATGTAGATCAGCGGCTGACGGCAGCGCCAGCAGTGTGGGTAGGAGTGGTCGTAGGTCTCCCGGCGCAGCAGCACCGTACCGGGGGTGACCGACCCGGCGTCACCGTGCCCGGTGGTGGCGGCCTTGAGGTGCTCGATGATGGGCAGGTTGGCGTCGAATACGAGCATCCCGGCGTACTCGTCCACCGGGGGCGTGAAGGCACCGTCGGTGCCCACCGGGCGCACCGGTTCGATGCCCTCGCGGTCGGTGGTCTGCTTGTCCTCCTCACCGAAGGCGCCGGCGTTGTGCACCAGCCCGGTGCCGTCGGTGGTGGTGACGTAGTCATCGGCCACGATGCGGTGGGCCCCCTCGTGGCCCTGGAAGTAGGTGAACGGCGGGGTGTAGGACCGCCCGACCAGGTCGGCGCCCTTGAGCCGGTCCACGATCCGCGAGCGGGCCAGGTCGGCGTCGCCGCCGGCCAGCTCCCGGGCGTAGGCCTCCAGGCGCTCCTCGGCCAGGATGTAGCGCTCGGTGCGCGAGTCATCGCCCGGGTGCGGGGCTTCGACGACGATGTAGTCGATGTCCTCCCCGACGACGACCAACAGGTTGGAAGGCATCGTCCAGGGGGTGGTGGTCCAGACCAGCGCGAGTTCGCCGGTCTCCAGGCGGTAGCCGACGGTGACCGAGGGGTCCTGGCGGGACTGGTAGACGTCCTCGTCCATGCGCAACTCGTGGTTGGACAGCGGTGTCTGGTCGTTCCAGCAGTAGGGCAGCACCCGGAAGCCCTCGTACACCAGGCCCTTGTCCCAGAGTTGCTTGAACGCCCACAGCACCGACTCCATGTAGTCGGGGTTGAGCGTCTTGTAGTCATTGTCGAAGTCCACCCACCGGGCCTGGCGGGTCACATAGTCGCGCCACTCGTCGGTGTACTTCAGCACCGAGGCCCTCGAGGCGGCGTTGAACGCCTCGAGCCCCATGTCCAGGATCTCGTCCTTGGTCTTGATCCCGAGCTGGTCCATCGCCTCCAGTTCGGCGGGCAGGCCGTGGGTGTCCCATCCGAAGCGCCGCTCCACCCGCTTGCCCCGCATGGTCTGGTACCGGGGCACCACGTCCTTGACGTAGCCGGTGAGCAGGTGGCCGTAGTGGGGCAGGCCGTTCGCGAACGGCGGGCCGTCGTAGAAGACGTACTCGTTGGCGCCGTCGGTGCCTGCCTCGCGCTGGTCGATCGAGGCGGTGAAGGTGTCGTCGTCCTCCCAGTAGGCCAGCACCTGTCGTTCCAGGGCGGGCAGGTCCGGGGAGGCGGGCACACCAGAGGTATCGCTGTGCCGGGGGTAGTGGTTGGCCTGGTGCTGGTTGGCCTGGTGCTCGCCTGCCTGCTGCGCCATCGGGGTCCTTCTCCTCGTCGCCTTCGTGCGAGGACGATGCCACCCGGATTCGGGAAGCCCCGCGGTACCACCTCGATTGCCGCCGGCCCGCGCCTGCGACCACTCGTTCCCGGCTGTGACGGGCCGTCCCGTCCGGGTCTAATGAGGCTCCGCACCCGCGGGGCCCGTTCTTCCGGATGGCTCACCGGTGATAGCCGGGTCAATGCCAGGTTTCAGTCTAACGTGGCTGCAGCCCTGGCACCTAACGGCTTGGCGTGGCTCGTATCACCGGCAGCGGCCCGCAGCGGTCCATCCTGATCAGGATCTGCTCATTGTGCGCCCGGTCCTGATGAACCAGCTCGTGCCGACATCGATTACGTCGTGGTATCCGCGTCGCCAACGTCAGATTCTGCCGTGCTTGGGCCGCTGGTGCACCGGCCGGTTCGGTCGACCCGCTCGTGCCGTACCGGACAGGGCGAGCAGCCAGATCCCGGTGACTCCCAGCACCGCCAGCACCAGGATGATTCCGGCAGCGGGCAGGCCGGTCCAGCGCAGGTCATCGCCGTGCCGGATCAGGGCAATCAACTGGAGGGCCACGAAACTGACCGCAGTCGCCCCCACCGCCCCCACCGTGTTACGCCGGCCCCGTAGCCGGGTGTAGGCGGCCGTCGAGCCCAGGCCCACCAGCCACGCCCCCACGGCACGCCCGGTGAGGGCAGTCAGGTCCCAGGGCCACCACGCCGCGGCCCACAGTGGGGCCACGAGGAGCGCCGCGCCAACGGTGAGCATGATCAGCGCCAGCACCTCCAGCAGGTGCCGCACCGGGGCCGGCAACGCCGGGCGCGGGCCGGCACCGTCGGGCGTGCTGTTGGTGGCCGGCGGGACGCCACCGCCAGGCGCGCTGTTGGTGGGGAGCCGGCCCGCCCGGGCCTGCAGGACGCCGATGAGGACCATTGCTATCGGCACCACCACGTAGATAGCCAGCCAAGCCCAGGTGACCACCCGGGCACCGAGCGGATGGGCCGGGCCCAGGTGGAAGCGGTCCAGGTGCACCAGCGTGACCACCAGCGTCAGGGTGGTGAAGAGGAACACCGGCCACACCGACAACCGCGCCCGCTGCCAGGTCACCGATCTTGCCCCGCCGACCTCCAGCACGGCACTGGACCAGTAGGCCGCGCCCAGGAACACCGCCGTCATTGGCGGGTCAATGGTCCAGGCGAACCAGGAGTCGGTCCGTTCCGGGAAGAGGAACAACTGCAGCCCGGCCAGGAACACCAGGAAGGCAGCCACGTACAGCAACACTCGCATCGCGGGGAGGACGGGGGATTCAGTGCGCGGGGACATCGGCGGGCTGTGGGATGGGATGGCTCGCCAGATAGGTGTGCAGGTGAGCGACCACAGCCGCACCGTCCCCCACGGCGGTCGCGACGCGCTTGATGGACCCGGACCGCACATCGCCTACCGCGTACACCCCGGGCATGGTCGTCTCCAATGACGACGGCGCGGGCCCGGGTGAGGGTGATGGCGCGGGTGAGGGTGATGGCTCTGGTGCCGGTGCTGCCGAGCGTTGCGGTGTGAGGCTTCCGGTGAGCACGAACCCTGCGCCATCGCGGGCCACGTCCGGCGGCAGCCAGGAGGTGCGTGGCGTTGATCCGATGAGCACGAACAACCCCACGGCTTCGATCTCTTGCTCGGAGGGCTCAGGGAGCCCCGCAGCAGGCTCCGCGCGCGCGACGGTGAGTGCCGCCAGGCAGCCGTCCACCACCCGGGCACCGACCACCTCGCTGCGATAGCGGATGGTCACGTTCGGCGTCGCGGTGAGTTGGTCGATGAGGTAATGGGACATGCTGGCGGCCAGGCTCGGGCCGCGGACCAGCAGGTCCACCTGCCGGGCGTACCGGGCAAGGTGCAAGGCCGCTTGCCCCGCGGAGTTCCCGCCGCCGACCACCACGACCCGCTCGCCGGTCATGGCGGGTGCTTCGGCGACCGCCGCGCCGTAGAACACTCCCCTACCGACCAGTGCCTCCAGTTCGGGCACCGGCAGGAGGCGATAGTCCACGCCAGTGGCCACGATCACGCTGCGGGCCCGGATGTGGGTGCCGTCCGAGAGCCTGACCGAGTGCACGTGTTCCTCCGTTTTCAGGCCGGTGACCTGGCGCATGAACAGGTATTCAGTGCCGAAACTCCAGGCCTGTTTGAAGGAGCGGTAGGCCAGGTGCGCACCGCTCACCCCGCTGGAGAAGCCCGGATAGTTGCGGATGAGTGAACTGGTTCCGGCTTGGCCGCCGACGGCTTGTTGTTCCACGACCAAGGTGCTCAGCCCTTCGGATGAGGCGTAGACCGCGGCGGCCAGCCCGGAAGGTCCGGCACCGACGATGGCCACGTCGAACACCTTGTTCACCGGGGGCGCGCCGGTCAGGCCGAAGGCGTCGGCGATCTGCAGGTCGCTGGGGTTGGTCAGCACCGTGGGCGGGGAGGTGAACTGCAGCACCACGATCGGCAACTCCGCACCCTGCAGGTTCAGGCCTGCCACTAACCGCTCGGTGGCAGCGGACTCCACCGCATAGAAGCCCACCGGGATGTGGTTGCGCCCGAACATATCCCGCAGTGTGTGGGTGCGCCGATCTTGTTGCCTGCCGATCAGCCGGACCGCCTCGAAACCGACTCCGTGGGCCAGGTACCAGTCGTCCAGGGCGTCGGTGATCGCGCCATGGAACTCCTCATCGCGCGGGCGCTCGGGGCGCACGACAACCAGGTCCGCGTGCCCCTGGCCCACGGCCTGGAACACCGTGGCGGCACTGGCGAAGTCGCCCCAGATCACCACCACCACGCGTTTGGCCGCTGGATGGGTGGCGTAGGTGCGCCCGAGGAAGCCCAGGCCCTGGCGGTCCGCCGGACCGTAGCAGCCGGCGATGAGTACCACTCCCCGACCCAAGCGTGCCAACTCCTGCAACACCGTTTCGGCGTGGTCGTAGTGGTCGCACACCACCACCTCGTAATCCACCCCGTAGCGACGGTGGAACTCCTCAGCCAGGATCGTACGCGTGACCGGATCGGTTGTGACGACCAGCATGACCGGCACCTGCGCACCATCGGTCTGGGCCGAATCCTCCATGGTCGCCACCTCCGGGTGGGTGCCTGGCCCCGAGAGGACTGACGCTACTCCTGGCACCAGGGCGCGACAAGAGCCACAATGCCGATCGCCGCGCCAAACCTGCACGCATAGAAGGACCCGAGACGACGTGACCAGGAGCGAGTTGATACCCGAGTACAGGATCGCCCGCCTCGAACGCTTCCGCGGAAGCGCCGCTGGCAGCGGAGGCTGTGAAGACGGCTACGCGACACTCTCCGGGATGGCTCTCGCTTTGATGTCGCGAAGGGTCGCCACGATGGCATCGACCTGGGAGTCGGTGAATAGTAGGTCCGCGCGGCCGTGGTCGGTGTAGGGCGACTCGAACAGCCGGCCTGGTTCCATCATCCCGTTGGCGGTGAGTTCCTCGACCACCAACTCCACGAAGCGCACTTGGTTGACGGTGAACGTGGCGGCGTCCAGGTAGTCGGCGAATGCCTCGGTGGCGGCCTGCCGGTCCAGGCCCACCAGGGAGCGGATGAAGAGCCCCAGGCCGCCGGTCTGCTCGGCGGCAGCGGCAATGTCCTGCGGCTCACCGGTTCCGCTGGCCAGCAGCATCTGTTCCAACGCAGCCAGATCCTCCGGAGTCAGTTGCCGGTTCCTGCGCAAGCGCTGCAATGCCACATGATCCTGGTGCCGGACCAGGTATGCGGCCGCCTTCTGCCGGAAGCGGTCCAGGTCGGTGCCCGGGGTCACCATCGCCAACTCGATCGCGCTGGCCTCGCCGAGTTCGTCGACGAAGTCGGTGTAGACGGGATTGCGCCGCGCCGAGTCGGCAAGGCGCACCAGGGAGCGCATCCGCTTCCGGACCGACTCCAGCATCGGCAGGGTGACGTCCACCCACCAGCCATCGGATGCCACGGCCTCCAGCAACGTCGCTTGCTCGGCGACCATCGGAATCGTGGTCTTGCCCAGGAGGGCGCCGGCGATCGCCTGAATGGTCTTTCGCAACCGATCGGCCGTAGCGGTATCGCCTTCGAGGTCGGCCAGTTGACGACGCAGGATCAGCAGGTCGAATCGCTTGGCGTGCTCGTCCTCATCGCGCACCGATGAGGGAAGACCGGCGAGTTCGAGAACGTCCTCGGCATCCGCGCTGCTGAGCGATACCCATGACGAGGGTTCTGAGAAACGTTCGACGGCGCGGCGGTGCGGCCGCACCAGGACGTTGCCCGGGTGCATGCCCGCCACGGTCTGCTGCAACGCAGCCGTGATACTTCTCCGCAAGTCCGGTTCGACCCGAACGTGCTGCAGCCCACGAGCCAGGGCAACCCGGGCTTCAAACAAGTGCTGGGTGAGGGATTTCTGTATCGACCCTTCGCTGCCTGGCAGGTCCTGGTTGAAGTACTCCAGGTTGCCGCAGAAGTCGAAGACGAGGAAGTCGGTCTTGTCTGCGCCGGGGCCGAACAGGTCGGGGCGCAGGCGGGTGCCCCGGCCGATCATCTGCCAGTACTTCGACTTGGACCACACAGTCTTGAAGAAGACGAGGTTGACCACCTCGGGGATGTCGATGCCGGTGTCGAGCATGTCCACGCTGATCGCGATGTGCGGGGCCTTGGTGGGTGTGGCGAAGTCCTCGATCAGTTGCTGGGCGTACGGGCTGGCGTGGGTGATCGTGCGGGCGAAGTGTCCGGCGTACCCGGGCCAATTGATGTCGAAACGTTCTGCGATGAACTCCGCGTGGCGCTGGTTCTTGGCGAAGATGATGGTCTTGCCGATCCGGTCGCCACCGGCGACCTTGTACCCACGCGTCATGAGCGTCTCGAGCACCTTGTCCACGGTGTCGGTGTTGAACAGGAACCGGTTGAGTTCCTCGGCGCCCACCTCATCGGGCGCCTCGCCCTCGCCCCAGTCCAGAACGTCCCACTGGTCCTTCTCATCTTCGCTGAGTTCGTCGTAGCGGATGCCCCGGCGTAGGAATTTCGTACCCACGGACACGCCCTTGGGCGGCACCAGATATCCGTCGGCTACCGCGTCCTCCAGGCTGTAGGCGTCGGTGGGGACGCCTTCCTCAAGGTCGAAGAGACGGTACGTGTTGTAATCAACCTCATCCTTCGGAGTGGCGGTCAAACCCACCAGTATCGCGTCGAAGTAGTCGAAGATCACGCCGTACTTGGCATAGACCGACCGGTGCGCCTCATCGATGATGACCAGGTCGAAGTGTCCGGGCCCGAACCGCTGCGCCTGGGTAGCGTCATCGTCGGCTTCGTTGATGAGGTTCATGATGGTCGGGTAGGTCGACACGTATACCCTGCCCTCGCCGTCTCGTTCGGTGACCAGGTTGACCGTTGTGGCGGCGGGCAAGTGCTCCTTGAACGCCCCGACCGCCTGGCGCACCAGGGCGTTACGGTCAGCCAGGAACAGGACCCGCTTGACCCAACCGGCTTTCATAAGTTGGTCCACCAGGGCGATGACGGTGCGGGTTTTCCCGGATCCGGTGGCCATCACCAGCAGGGCTCGGCGTTCCCTGCTATCGAGCACCTCACCGATGGCCTTGATCGCCCGCACCTGGTAGGGCCTCCCGGCGATGTCGGTGTCCACCGTGGCTGTGGCCAGGGGCATGCGGGTGTGACGGCGCTGGACCATCAGTTCCAGTTCGTCGCGGGTGCAGAAACCCTGCACCTTCCGGGGCGGATAGCCGGCGGCGTCGTCCCAGAGCCAATGCTCGTACCCGTTGGTGTAGAAGATCACCGGTCGGCGGCCGAACTGGGCTTCCAGCCGGTCGGCGTAAAGTTCGGCCTGCTGTCGGCCGACCTGGACGCTGCTGCCGGCGCGTTTGGCCTCCACCACTGCCAGCGGTAGGCCGTCGGAGCCCCACAGCACGTAGTCGATGTAGCCGCGGCCTCCGCCGGGCATCCCGGCCACCGGGTACTCCCGGTCATGGTCCTGGTCCAGGAGCCACCCGGCTGCGCGTAAGTCGACATCGATATAGGCCTCGCGGGTCTGGGCCTCGCTGTAGTCGCGGGTGTCTTCGATACCGGCAGCCGCTTTGGCGTCCTGAGCCGAAGCGATCTGTGCCTGGAGTTGGGCGATCCGTTCCTCGTGGGCGGCCAGGAGTTCGTCCCGTTGGGCGAGTTCCCGGGCGTGTGCTTCGTCCTGCTCTTGGAACTTCTTGGCCAGGCGCACCAGTTCGTCACGTGAGAGCGGCGCCGCCTTGGCTGCCAGTGTCGGGTCGAACGGAGTTCGTACCGGGACGGCCGCGGGGTCGGCGGAGTGGTGGAAGGCCGCCCACACCACCACATGGTGCAGTTCGCGTAGCGCGGCGAGCCCGTGGTCGGAAGCCAAAGACCTTGCCTCGTGCACGGCGGTATTGCCGAGCCGGCGGATGAGGTTGAGTTTCTGGTTGATGCTGTTGCCGGTGCGGGTCTTGAACCTGCTGTCGTTGATCCGAGCGGCCAGGTCGTCCCGGTACGGCTCGGTCAGATTGAGAACCTCGTAGAGGTAAGCGACCAGGTGCTCGATCGCGCGCCGGCTATAGAAACACGCCGCGCGCGGGTCGGAACTCAGGTAGGACTCGGCCTTGACGCAGTCGGGGTGAACTGTGGGCAACGCAGCCTTGACGAAGGCGAAGTTGCTCACGACGCTCCTTTCCCCCGAGCGTTGCATGTGGACTCGGCGTACCCGCTGATCGCAAGCCATGCGGGCCGAGGCAACGCATGGTCAAGACAACGACGGGAACACAACTGTTTGAGTCAACTCTAGTTTGTTGACGCCGTGCGGGAGTGCGGATTCGTCGCGACGGGGTTTGATCCACCTCCGGCCAGGGCGTACAATTTCCTGTACAGGAGTTGGAGGTCCGATGCGCACGATGAGTTACAGCGAGTCCCGCCGTCGCTATGCCGAGGTTCTGGACTCGGTCGTGCAGGACCGTGAGGAGATCGTGATCACCAGGGCAGGCCACGAGCCCGTCGTCATCATGTCCCTGGACGACTTCGAGTCACTGCGCGAGACTGCATACCTGATGCGCTCCCCCGCTAATGCTCGACGACTGCTCGATGCGATGGAACGGCTCGAGGTGGGCGAAGGTGAATCGCACGACCTCATCGATGCCGACTGATCATGCGGCTGGTCTGGGACCATCACGCCTGGGAAGACTATCTCTGGTGGCAGGCACAGGACCGAAGGATCCTCAAACGCATCAACAATCTCATTGAGGACGTCGTCCGTAACGGTAACCAGGGCATCGGCAAGCCCGAGCCGCTCAAGCATGACTTCGCTGGGTACTGGTCCCGGCGCATCACCGAGGAGCATCGGTTGGTCTACAAGGTGACCGAGACCGAGGTGCGCATCGCCGCGTGCCGGTACCACTACGGCCGCTAGCGCCGGGGCAAACCGATCCGAACGTCGGCGGCTACTCGAAGAAGTCCTCGTCGATCTCGACGATCTGGACCGTGCGCTTGGCTTGCACGCCAACGCCGTAGTGGATCATGAGCGAGGCCAGGCGTTCGCCGTCGACCAGCACGACGCGTGTGGCGACCGACTCAGCATATTCGCGGGCGCCGCGGCTGAAGCGGGCAGTGGTGATGAAGACACCCTGGCTGGCCTGGTTGCCGTGTAGCGCACCGACGAAACCCTGGATCTCGGGACGGCCGATCGGGGTGTCCAGGGCGTAACGCTTGGCCTGCACGTACACCCGGCTTAACCCCAGGGCGTCCTGGTCGATAATGCCGTCGATGCCGCCGTCGCCGGAGAGTTGTGTGCGGGTGGCTTTGCCGCCTGCTCCCCCGTAACCCATCGCTATGAGCAAGTCGAGCACGGCGTCTTCGAAGAATGACGGGGCCTGAGCGTGCAGACGGCTGAGGAGGTCGGCTGCGACGGTGGCGTGGATTCGGGCGATGCCTTCCTCGACCTGTTCCTCCGGGTCCAAAGTGCTCTCAGTGGTGGGTTCGGCGACTGATTTGCTTTCGCGACCGGACGGTGCTTTGGGTATCCACCATTCGTCACCTTCGCGTGCCATGGACCGCAGAACGGCCTCGCTTATGCCTTCGGGGTAATCCGCCAGCAGTTTCCGGCCGACGTCGGTAATGAGGTATTGCCCGCGCGCTGGGCGCTCCAACGCACCGACTCGGTTGAGGTAGGACGCAGCCCAGCCGATGCGGTTCTCCACCTTGGGCTGACCGGAAGGGAGCAACTCGGCTCGCTGATCCTCGGGGATCTGTTCAGCCGCCATCACCGCCTCGCGCAGTTCTCGAAGCCGCAGCGTACGACCGTCGATCAGTGCCCGCAGCACCGGCGCCATGAACTCATCCCACGTTGGCATCGTTGCCATTTATAGCCCTCCTGAGAATGCTCGGGACTGGAGTGACGCGAAGAGTTCGTCTTCGGCGGCCAGGACCCGCTCCACAGCGCTGCGTTCGGCACGGATCTGGGAGACCCTTCGCGCGAACTCAGCCTGGGCTGACCGCGAAACCTCAGGAATGGGGATCGACTCCAGGACCGCGGTCTCCAATCTTTTCGTGCCGTGAGCCGCAGTCGCAGTACGTGCCAGGATCCACTGCGTCCGTGCGCGAAGTGCACTCGCCAGGAAATCAACCTGGATGTCGTCACGCGGCAAGACCGCCTTAAGGTCCTGATTGATCGTCGCGGGAACGCGAATAACGGAGATTGGAACCGAGTGGGCGAGAATCATCCCGCGAACAACAACAGCGATGGTCTCGGCAGGCAATAGGCGCAGGCTCGTCACTTCAGGGACGCTTGCCGCGATGTGGTCCTGCGAATCCCAGAGTTCGTTCGCTTTCAGATCCTTTGCACTAAACCATGGGAGTTCGCCGGCCCAGAGTTCCGGCTTCTTCTTCGATGGCGTCCCGCCGCTGTAGAACCGGCAGAGGTCGCCTAGGGGGACAGTATCAGCGGTCGCGCCGAACATGGCGTGGAAGATGGACTGGGTGAGGTCGTCGAGGTGGGCGAGGGACTGGCGGCGCTTGGTGCGCAGCGCGTCGGCCTGGTCGAGAATCGCGGCGATGCGGCGCTGCTCCTCAATGGGAGGATGCGGGATCTCGATCTGCGTTGCCGTCCTCTTCGACAGTTCCTTGAACGTCGCGCCATTGCCAAGTGACTGCAAGTACTCCGTCTTGGAGTTGAGCCAGTGGTAGAGGAATTTCGCCTCGAGACCAGGTCTCGGAACGAGGCTCTTGAACCCTTGATTCGTTGCCATCGGCACGGTGTTGATCGCAACATGTCCGATTGGTGCACGAGAACTGAGTAGCACCGACCCAACTGGCAGGACATTGGTACTGCAACTGCGAACGCCCTCCTCAGTGAGTGTCCGAGGAGTCGCCGATATGTAAGGACCTTCGAGTTTGCTCAGGTCGGCGGGGGTCACCCATGCGATGTCACCGTCCCAGAAATCGGCCACACCCGACTTCGGCGTCGCTCCTGAAACGATCTCCGCGACATCGCCCAGACGGACTGTCTTCACGCCAACATCGCCTTCAACTCAGCGCGGCCCTGGGCAATCTCATCTTCGATCTGCTCGATATCGGCGATGATCTCCAGCGGGTCGCGGTGCTCGACGTCGTCGTAGACGATCTCCTTGTAGCGGTTGATCGACAGGTCGTAGCCCTGCTCGGCGATCTCCGCCTTGGGGACCGAGAACGAACTGTCGGTGCGCGCTCGGTCGCGTTCCGTCGTCGCCCGCTGTTGCCACCGGGTGAGCACATCGGGCAGGTCGTTGGCTTCGATCGGGTTGCGCTTGTCGTCCAGGGAGAAACCATCGGCAGTCACGTCGTAGAACCACACGTCATCGGTGCCGCCGGAGTCGGTCTTGGTGAAGCACAGGATCGCGGTGGACACCCCGGCGTAGGGCTTGAAAACACCGGAGGGCAGTTTCACCACCGCGTCCAGCTTCTGCTCCTCCACGAGTGTCCGGCGCAGATCCTTGTGCGCGTTCGACGACCCGAACAGCACGCCGTCGGGCACGATCACCGCCGCGCGGCCGCCGGGCTTGAGTAGCCGCAGGAACAGGGCGAGAAACAGCAACTCGGTCTTCTTGGTCTTCACCACCCGCAGGAGGTCCTTCGACGTCGACTCGTAGTCCAGCGACCCGGCGAACGGCGGATTTGCCAGGACCAGGGAGTACTGCTGGGCGTCAGCGGCGGCGCCCTCGGACAGGGAGTCGCGGTAGCGGATGTCCGGCGATTCGATGCCGTGCAGGAGCATGTTCATGCTGCCAATCCGAAGCATCGTGGAGTCGAAGTCGTAACCGTGGAACATGCTGCGGTGGAAGTGTTCGCGCTGCTTGGCGTTGGTCAGCGCGCTCGGGTGATGTTCGCGGATGTGTTCCGAAGCGCTGACCAAGAAGCCGGCGGTGCCGCAGGCGGGGTCGCAGATCTCATCCTCAGGGGTCGGCGCCATCATCGCGACCATCAGGTTGATGATGTGCCGCGGCGTGCGGAACTGGCCGTTGGTGCCGGCGCTGGCGATCTTGGAGAGCAAATACTCGTACAGGTCCCCGTTGGTGTCCCGGTCCTCCATCGGGATGTCACCGAGCATGTCCACCACGCGGCTGAGCAGCGCCGGGGTGGGGATGGTGAACCGGGCGTCCTTCATGTGCACTGAGTAGGTGGAGTCATCGCCGCCGACCTGCTGGCCCAGGCCGCGCAAGTACGGGAACACCTCATCGGAGACCAGTGCGTGCATCTCAACCGGGTCGCGGTTGGCGAACCTGCTCCAGCGCAGGTGGTGCTGGTCGGGCAAGAACACCGGGTCCTCGATCTCACCGGTGATGCGGGCCTTCTTTTCCGCGATGGTCTGCAGGTCATCCAGCCGGCGCAGGAACAGCAGGTAGGTGATCTGCTCGATCACCTCCAACGGGTTGGAGATGCCGCCGGACCAGAAGGCGTCCCAGACGCGATCGACCTTGCTCTTCAGTTCACCTGTGATCACACGCTCCACTGTAGTTCGCAGGTCAGACAGCGGGGCGCGGGTCAGCCTGCCAACTCTGTACACCTGGGGGGTGATCTCCGACCCTCAGGCACCGGCACGAACGGCACCGAGGTGAGCACCTCCGGGAAACTGTCGTATCGGAACAGCCCCGTTCGTGGAAGGTATGTGGGACGCCACCGGTGGCCCGTGCAACAAACCGATGTCCTTCGGACTACTCGAGAGGAGAGGATCATGCCCGAGTACCTGATCGCGTTCAACGACGAGTGGGTGCCCGACCACACGCCACAAGAGGTGCAGCAGAAGGCCGAGGCCAGCATGGTGGTGGTCGAGGAGATGAGGAATGAAGGAGTCTTCGTCTTCGGGAACGGGGGGATCGATGCCTCCTCCGTTGTCTGCAGCGTCGAAGCCAGGGAGGGAGAGCCTGTCTTCACTGACGGACCCTACGTGGAGACCAAGGAGCATCTCGGCGGCTTCTGCGTCGTGCGGGTGCCCGATGACGCCGCTGCGCGGTACTGGGCCGGCCGCCTCGCGGTCGCGCTCGACTGGCCCCAGGAAGTGCACCGCTTCCCGGGTCGACCACCACAGGCCGCCGACCTCGATAGGGACTGATCACCATGCCCAGGTATCTCCTGTCCGTCTACGGACCCGCCGAACCCACCGACTACGGCCCCTACCCCTCCAAGGAGGCGATGCTGGCGTCCTTCGCCGACACCGGCGCCTTCAATGACAAGCTCCAGCGCGAAGGCTACTTCGTCTTCGCCGACGGTCTGGAGCCCGCCACGACCGCCACGACCGTGGACGGTCAGGGCGAGAGCCCGGTGATCCTGGACGGGCCCTATCTGGAGACCAAGGAGTGCATCGGCGGCTTCTGGGTGATCGAGGCCCCCGATCTGGACGTGGCCCTGAAACTCGCCGCCGAGGCGTCGAAGGCATGCCGCGGCAAGGTGGAGGTGCGCCCCTTCCAGACCGCGGAGTCCGTGCAGAGGCTGCTGCACTCGTAAGGCTCCTGCTGCAATAGTGAGCAAGGTGCGCCTCGAGGAAGCGATGACCCGCATCCACAAACAGGAGTGGGCGCGGGTCGTCGCCAGCCTTGCGCGCCGGTTCGGTGACCTCGATATCGCGGAGGACGCCGCTGCCGAGGCGTTCGTCACGGCGGTGCAGCGGTGGCCGCGCGACGGGGTGCCCGCTCATCCCGGCGGGTGGCTCACCACGACCGCGAACCGCAAGGCGATCGATCGGATCCGGCGCGAGTCCCTGCGCGAGACCAAGCACCAGGCGGCCCGGATGCTGCACGATGACACACCCGCCGAGCCGACCGGTCCGATCGAGGACGACCGGCTCCGACTGATCTTCACCTGCTGCCACCCGGCGCTGGCGATGGAAGCCCGGGTTGCCCTGACCCTGCGCCTGCTCGGCGGGTTGACCGTCGCCGAGATCGCCCGGGCATTCCTGGTGCAGGAGACCACGATGGCCCAACGAATCACCCGCGCGAAGAGAAAGATCAAGGCCGCTCACATCCCTTACCGGGTGCCCTCCTCCGAGGACATCCGCGAGCGGCTCGCCGGGGTGCTCACGGTGGTCTACCTGATCTTCAACGAGGGCTATCTCGCCGGCGAGGGTGTTGAGCCGCTCCGCACCGATCTCATCGATGAGGCGATCGTGCTGGGCCGGCTGCTGCTCGACCTCCTACCCGAGGACGGCGAAGTGGCCGGCCTCCTTGCCCTGATGCTCCTCATCGACGCTCGCCGGCCCGCGCGTGTCTCGCGCACCGGAGAGTTGGTGACGCTCGAGGAGCAGGACCGCAGCGCGTGGGACCGGTCTCTCCTCGACGAGGGCCACGCACTGGTCCGCGGCCGACTCGCAGCGGTGGCCGGCGGCGATGAGCAACCCGGGCGCTACCAACTGCTGGCGGCGATCAACGCTGTGCACACCTACCACCTCTCGGCGCGGGACACCGACTGGTCCCAGATCCTCACCCTCTACGACCGTCTGGTGCTGACGGATCCCTCCCCGATCGTGCGGCTGAACCGGGCGGTCGCAGTCGCCGAGGTGGACGGCCCCGATGTCGCACTGGCCGAGATCGACCGGTTGGCCGGACCTCTTGACGGTTACCACGCGTTGCATGCCGCACGCGCCGATCTGCTACGTCGGCTCGGCCGCGGTGGCGATGCGCTCGGTGCCTATGACCGGGCCATCGAACTGACCGGAAATCCCGCCGAGCGGACCTACCTCACCCGCCGGCGCGACCAACTCGCGACCTGAGGCGAACCCCTCGGCCGGCACGGCGAGGGCGAAGCCCGCACCTCCAGCTCAATTCACCATTGCCTTATATAAGTCAGGACTGATAGTGTCGTTCCATGCACGCGCTCGACGTCCTCGGTGACCCGGTTCGACGCCGCTTGCTGGAGTTGCTCGCCGACGGTGAGCAACCAGCCGGTGAACTCGCCACCCGGATCGGTGCGGAGTTCGGCATCAGCCAACCGGCGGTGTCCCAGCACCTGCGGGTGCTGCGCACGCAGGGCTTCACCACGGTGCGCCCCGACGGCTCCCGGCGGCTGTACGCCGTCGACCCCGAGCCGTTGCGTCAGGCCGATGACTGGCTCGCACCGTTCCGCGCGTTCTGGGCGCCCCGCCTGGCTGCCCTCGAGACCGAGATCGCGCGCGGCAAGCGCGAGCGACGCCACCACCCCAGTAACGAGAAGGAGTGACCATGACCGAGAACGTCACCACCATCAGCGCCGGACAGGCCGACCAGGTCACGCGTGGCCTGGCCGTGACCGAACACGGCGACACCGCGACGGTCGTCGCCACGATCAGCCAGGCCTACGCCACCACCGTCGAGGACCTCTGGAACGCCTGCACCTCCGCCGAACGGCTCCCCCGGTGGTTCGGGCCCGTCTCCGGCGACCTCGAACTCGGCGGTCGATACCGGATCGAAGGAAACGCCGATGGCACGATCGAGGCGTGCGAGCCTCCGTCGCGTGTCAAGGCCACCTGGGAGTTCGCCGGGAACATCTCCTGGGTCACCCTCCGCATCACCGAGGACGACGACGGCGCCCGCCTCACCCTTGAGCACGAGACGACCGAGGACTTCCCGAGCGACTTCTGGACCACCTACGGGCCGGGCGCGACCGGGGTGGGCTGGGACCTGGCCTTCCTGGGACTGGCCCTGCACATCGCCACCGGGGCCTCGAAGCCGCCGGAGGGCTCGGAGTGGGAGCGCAGCGACGCAGCGCGCGAGTTCATCGCGGATAGCAGCCGCCGCTGGGCCGAGGCCTCGATCGCCGCGGGCACGCCCGAGGACGCCGCCCGCGCCGCCGAACGGAGGACGACCGCCTTCTACACCGGCCAGGAGGTCGAGTAGCGTCGCGCGGACTCGGGCGATCGCACCGCCGGTGCCGACAAGGCCGGCGGGTCAGAAGGCCGGCGGGTCAGGCCGCACCGGTGGTGCGTGATGCTCAGGGCGCCGGCGTGAGGAGGTAGTCCTCCGCGTCCGCGTCCCAGCGCAGGTCCACGAAGCCGCCGGCATTGGCGGCGCGCACGAACTGCAGGAAGTTGCGGTACCCGAGGGTCTTCTCGGAGAAGCCGGGGCGCTGCTTGCGCATTCGGTCCTTGAATCCGGACAACGGCACCGCCTCACCGGCACCACCGACCAGGTCGGCGACCGCGGCGAACGCCAGTTCACGTTCGCCGCGCTCGGGCAGGGACACCTCCGGGTCCCCGGCCGCGGGGCCGGAACTGATCTCCACCACCCCGCGCTCGGCCAGGTGGCGCAGGCACTCTCCGAAGGAACGGAACCCGTAGTCGGACTCGCTGAAGGTGGGATCCTTGCGCAGCAGGGTGCGTTTGAGCACCGAGGCGGTCACCGCCCCGGAGGACGAACTCAGGTCCGCCAGGGTCTGGGCCACCAGCACCGCCAATGACGGCGAGCGCTCCTCCGCGTTCGCCTGCTCGGTACCGGTGGCATCGTCGTCGGCCTGCTCGGTCGGGTCCGGGCGCTCGGGCTGCTCCGGCTGCTCGGCCGCGGCCTCCGGGGGCTTGGGCGCCCCGGGGCGGCGACGCCGCCCGGAGCGTTCGGAACCGCTGGGTAGGTCCACGCCCTCCAGGCGGTCGTAGAAGAGGAACTCATCGCAGGCCGAGGGCAGGAGCTTCGAGGTGGAGTTGGCCACCCCGATCCCGATCACCTGCTTGTTCATCTCGCGCAGTTTGTGCACCAGCGGGGAGAAGTCGCTGTCGCCGGTGCAGAGCACGAAGGTGGAGATGTAGTCGCGCTCGAAGGCCATCTCCACCGCGTCGACCACCATCTTGATGTCCGCGGCGTTCTTGCGTGAGGCCCCCTGGTGCTGGGGCATCTCGATCAGTTCCACGTGTTCGCTGGCCAGGTCGTGCCGGTCGGAGGCGAAGAACGACCAGTCCGCATACGCCCGTCGCACCACCACGCGCCCGCGAGCGGCGAGGGCATCGGCGATCGAGCGGAACTGGAACGTGGTGCCCAGATCACGCACCCCCAGCGCGAGGTTCTCGTAGTCCAGGAACACGGCCAGACGCTCATCAGATTCCATGCCGCCACCCTAGCCCTGGGGTCTGTGCGGCGCTGACCGCGACAGCGCCGCGCACTCCTCAGCGTTTGCGGGCCCGTCGCCAGCGGCGCCGGGGCTTGGACTTCTTGGCCGTGGCACCGCGCTGCTCGGTATCGGGCGCCGGGGCCTCCTGCACGGCCGACGGCGTCGCCGCCCCCGCCGTAGCACCGGCACCATGTCGCACCTGGGGCGGCTCGTCGAAGGCGTCCACGTCGGTGAACTCCACGCCACGCCGCTGCTTCCGTGCCTCGACGAGCCGGTAGAGCACCGGCACCAGCACCAGGGTGAGGATCGTGGAGGTGAACAACCCACCGATCACCACCAGCGCCAGGGGCCGGGAGATGAAGGCTCCCCCACCGGTGATTCCCAGCGCCATCGGGACCAGGGCACCCATCGTGGCGAAGGCCGTCATAAGGATCGGGCGCAGTCGGTGCCGGGCGCCGTCCTCGATCGCCTCGGCCAGTCCCATCCCGGCTCGGCGGTACTGGTTGATCAGGTCGATCAGCACGATGGCGTTGGTGACCACCACACCCACCAGCATCAGAGCACCCACCAAGCCGGCCACGCCCAGCGGGGTGCCGGTGATCAGCAGCAGCCCGATCGAGCCCGTGGCCGCGAACGGCACCGAGATCATCAGGATCAGCGGCTGCACCAGCGACCGGAAGGTGCCCACCATCACCAAGTAGACGATGGCCAGGGACAGCAGCAGGGCCACGCCCAGGTTGGCGAAGGCCTCGTCCTGGTCGGCCATCACGCCCCCGACCTGAACGCTCGCGCCGTCAGGCAGGTCGAGGTCGTCCAGGGCTTCCTGGAGTGCCGCACCCTGGGCGCCCAGGTCGGTGGCGGTGGAGGACGCGGTGATCGTGGCGGACTGGATACCTCCACTACGGGTGACCGAGGTGGGCAGGTCGACTTCCTCGACCTCGGCGATATCTGCCAGCAACACCGGGTCGGGTTCACCGACCTGCGCCGGATCGGGCTGGTCGAGGTCGGTCGGGTCGGGCCCTTCGGGAAGTTCGCCGGGGGCCATGCCCTCGGGTGCGTCCGTCGGTGCATCGCCGGGCATCTGCCCCGGGACATCCCCTGGTGCCGGGGAACCGGCGGGTTCGGCGGGCACCGTACCCACCGGCAGTTCTTCCAACTCGGTCATCGACAGCGGAGCCTCGCCGATCTGCATGACCACGTCGATCTCACCGGTGTCGGTGACGATCTGGCCCAGCGGGATGCCGTTCAGGGCGGCCGCCACCGACTGCCCCACCTGAGCCTCGCTCAGGCCCACCTCGGCGGCCGCTTCGCGGTCCACGCTCACCGTCACCGTCGCCAGGTCCTCGGCCAGGTTGCTGGCCACGTCGGTGGTGTCGGGCACCTCGGCGACGGCGTCGCGCACCTGCTGTGCGGCATCGGCCAGATCCTCGGAATCGGCGGCGGTGACCACCACTTCCACGCCACCTGCCAGTGCCGCCTGTCCCGGGCTCACGGTCAGTTCCCCCGCATCGGAGCCCAGGTCCGCCAACTCCTCGCGCAGCCGCCGTTCCACCTGCGCCGCATCGGCTTCCAGGTCCAGGCTCACCATGAACGTCGCGTCCTGGCCCGCGCCGACGAACGCCATCACGCCCTCGGCCTCACCGCCGGTCACCTGATAGGTCTGGACCTCCTCGATGTCCTCCAGGATCGCCTCGACCTGGGCAGCCGCCTCATCGCGGGCCCGCAGCGAGGTGCCGCTGGGCAGCGTCTGGGCGATGCTGACGGTGTTGTCCCCGGAATCCCCGATGAACTCGGTCTCCAACTGGGGCACCAGCGCGACGGTCCCGCCGAGCAGGCCGGCGGCGATCAGCAGAGTGATCACCGGGTGGGCCAGGGCCGGGCGCAACGTCGCCAGATAACCGCGCTGCAGCGGGCCCCGGCGCTCCTGGGCCTGCTCGTCCACCCTCACGTGCCCGCGCTGCCCGGTACCGGCCGTGGGTTCGGCTGCGGACGGGGCACCCTTGGCAACCGGTAGGAACCACCACGCGAGCACCGGCACGATCGTCAACGCGACCAACAGCGAGACGAGCAACGCGGCGGCAGCGGTGAAGGCGAACGGGCGGAAGAGTTCGCCCACCAACCCCCCGACCAGACCGATCGGCACGAACACCGCTGCGGTGGCCACGGTGGCCGAGGTGATCGCACCGCCCACCTCCCGCACGCCCGTCAGCACCGCCTGGTGCTTGGGACCGCCGTAGGACAGGTGCCGTTCGATGTTCTCGATCACCACGATGGAGTCATCGACCACCCGGCCGATGGAGACCGTCAACGCCGCCAGGGTGAGCAGATTCAGGGTGTACCCCACCACGTTCACGCCGATGATCGTGATCAGCAGGGACAGCGGGATGGACACCGCCGTCACCCCGGTGGGCCGCCAGGCGCGCATGAAGATGAGGATGACGATCACGGCGAAGATCAGACCGAGCATGCCCTCGACCGCCAGATCCTCCACGGACTGGGTGATGAACGGGGCTTGGTCGATGATGACCGAGATCTCCGCGCCCTCGCCCAGGAACTGCTCCAACTCCGGCAGCAGGTCGGCGACCTGGTCGGAGATCTCTACCGTGTTCCCCTCCGGGGTGGCCGTGACCGCCAGTCCGAAGGAGGTCTGGCCGTTGGTGCGGGCGAAGGAGGTGGCCTCCTCCTGTTCCACCGACACCTCGGCCACCTCATCCAGGCGCAGCACCTCGCCCTCGGCATTGCGTAGGGGTAGGGCGGCCACGTCGTCGACACCCTCGAGTGCCTCACCCACCTGAACGTTGAGCGCGCGCGGATCATCGCGCAGGGTGCCCGCCGGGATCACCATGCCGTGGGAGTCCAGGGTGCTGACGATCACGTCCGGGGACAGTCCGGCCATAGCCAGAGCGCCCGCGTCCACATCGATGGTGACCACCTCATCGACCGCACCGCTCAGGGCCACATCCCGCACGCCGTCGAGCGCCTCCAGTTCCGGCACCACCACGTCACGCAGCGTCTGCACCGTCTGCTCCGGATCCTCGGGCGCGGTCACCGCCAGTTGCACCACCGGCAGATCGTCGAAACTACCCACCATCACCTGCGGGTCGGCCGCCTCGGGCAAAGACATCCGGGACAACGCCATCTGCATCTGCTGCTGTGCCGTACCGGCCTCGGTGCCGTACGCCAGTTCCAGCAACACCGTGGACACGTTCGCGTTCGACGTCGCCGTGGTGGACTCCAGGCCCTCCACAGCCGTGGCCGCCTGGCTGATCGGCACGCTGACCTGGTCATCGACCACATCCGGGGAGGCTCCCGGGTACGGGGTGATCACCACCACGATGGGCAACTCGAAATCCGGGATGAGTTCTTGTTTCAACGTCGCCGCCGACCAGAGGCCCCCGAGGACGGCGATGATCGCGGCCAGGGCCACCAGGGCGCGGTTGCGAAGGCTGAAGCGAGCGAAAGCGATCACGGCGTGGTGTCTCCGGTGCAGGTACGGGCGCAGAGGTGCGGCCTCGCGCGGGAGGAGGGACTCGGGCGGGCCGCGCCTGGTGGCGTTGCCGTAGCCACCTCAGATTACCTGCGTACCCGGTCGGCCGGCATCGGCGCCAGCGCGCCTGGAACAACGGTGTACCTCGCCGTGAAACACTCGGGACACTCACAACACAGACCATGTGCACCGGCGTTAACCCATCAGCAGGGAGGCTGACGATGCTCCGCACCCGCGTCTGCGCCGCCGTCCTGGCCGCGGGCCTGGCCCTGGGGCTGGGTGCGTGCACCGACGATGAATCCGAACCGGACGGCGAGACCGGAGCGGACCAATCCCCCACCGCCGACGACGGGGACAGGGCCGACGGTGACGTCGAGGACAGCGAGGACGGCGCGACCGAGGACGGCGAGGACGGCGAGCCGGAGGCTGACGAGGGCGGCTCCGGCGGCGACAGCGACGACCTGCCCGGTGAGGTCATCGAGATCTTCCCCTGGGAGGGCGATGAACTCGCCGTGGTCGTGGTCGATCATGACGACGTCCTGAACGTGCGCGAACTCCCCGACCCGGGCGCCACCGTGGTCACCGAACTTGATCCGCTCACCCGGTCCGTGGTGGCTACCGGGCACAACCGCAGCGTGGACGACTGGGGTATCTGGGCCCAGGTCCAGGCCGAGGGCGTGACCGGGTGGGCGAACGTGACGTTCCTGGGCTACCTGGGCCGGACCGCCGACGCCGATGAGGACTTCGCCGATGTGGACCCGGCCGACTCCGTCGAGGACCTGGCCCTGGCCGTGGGCGCCCGGGCCGCCGAACTCAACGGTGCCGCCGAGATCGACAACGCCCGGATCGCCGTCTCCGACATCTCCGGCCCGGTCAACTCCCCCGACGTCACCGTTGATGTGACCGGCATCCCGGACGACGCCCAGAAGGGTGAACGACTCCTGATGCGCGCCGGGACGACCGCATCGGGGACGATCCAGGTCGAGTTCATCGAACGCACCATCATCTGCACGCGCGGGGTCTCCGAGGATGGCCTTTGCCTCTGACCCGCAGGACCACGAGCCCAGGAGGCTGACATGCTCCGCACCCGTATCACCACCACCGCTGCCGCGGCTCTGGCCGCCGCACTCCTCCTGAGTGCCTGCACCGGCGACGGCGAGGAACCACCGCCGCAGGAGACCGCCACCGAGGCCGAACAGGACGAGACCGGACCAGACCCGGACGAGACCGACCCGGACGAGACCGAACCGGGCGAGGACGAGCAGACCGATGAGGTGGAGAACGGCGGCGGCCCGGGGACCGAGCCCGCCGACCAGGCAGATCTCCCGGGCCAGGCGGTGGACTTGTACACCGAGGGCGAAACCGTCGACGTGGTCGGGGTGGCGCACGACGACGTGCTGTACGTGCGCGAGTTGCCCGACCCGACCTCCCCGGAGGTGACCGCCCTGGCCCCGCTGACCTCCGACGTCGTCCTGACCGGGCGCGCCCGGCAGTTGGACGACATGGCGGTCTGGCTGGAACTGGACGTCGAGGACCGGGTGGGCTGGGCGAACCTGCGCTATCTGGCCTACCTGGGCATGGTGACCGACGAGACCTCGCAGATCAGCGACCCCGGGCCCCAGGACTCGATGGCGGACCTGGCCGCCGCCGTGGTCGAGGACCTGCAGGAGGACGGCGCTCCCGACTTGGACATGACGGTGGCCGAGGACGTCCAGGAAGGGGACCTGACCACCATCGTGGTCGACGTCCAGGGCTACGCCGACGACTCCATCAACGGCCACCGGCTGCACATCTTCGCCAGCGACGAAGGTGGTGACGGCTACCGGCTGGTCAGCGTGGAAGCCACCCAGATCTGTACGCGGGGGGCCACCGAGCAGGGCTGCCTGTAAACGGAGTTGCCCGGGGGCTGCTCGGGGCTGCCGGTCAGCCGCGGCCGGCGGCCAGGGGCCCGCTCAGCGACGGGCGACCACGGTGTTGGAGGCCTGGGCGACCGGGCGGATCGTCAGCGAGTCGATGTTGACGTGTCGGGGCCGGCTCAGGGTCCAGGCGATCGCCTCGGCGACATCGTCGGCCACCAGCGGCTGGTCCACTCCGGCGTAGACCTGTTCGGCCGCCGCGACGTCCCCGAGCCGGCGCAGTGCGAACTCCTCGGTCTTGACCATCCCGGGGGCGATCTCGATCACCCGGATCGGCTCGCCGACGAGTTCCAGGCGCAAGTTGTTGGCGATCACGCGTTCGGCGTGCTTGGCCGCGACGTACCCCGCGCCACCGGGGTAGGTGTCGTGGGCGGCGGTGGAGGTGACGACGACGACGTCCCCGCCTTCGCCTTCTCGTAGCGCCGGCAGCAGGGCCTTGGTGGTGCGCAAGGTGGTCAGCACGTTGATCCGGTACATCTCCTCCCACTGGTCCACGTCAGCGTGTTCCACCGGGTCGGCGCCACGAGCCCCACCGGCATTGTTCACCAGGGCGTCCAGACCCCCGCCCGCGGTGACGGCCGCAGCCAACTGCGCCACGCCGTCGTCACTGGACAGGTCCGCCACCACATACTCGGCGCCGGACTCCTCGGCCACCGCGGCCAGTCGCTCGGCCCGCCGTGCCACCGCGATCACCTGGGCACCTTGGCTGCTGAGCAGCCTGACTGTTGCCGCCCCGATGCCGCTGGAGGCTCCCGTCACCACAATGCGCTTACCGCTGTTCATGCCACCATCCTGCCAGCCTGTCCCGGACCTGCGTAGGATGGTCGGTGGACACCGGGTCCTCTCTGCCCCGGCCAACCCCGGACCGACTCTGTCCGGACGTCCGGGCCCGGCTCTGGCCCACCAGATCACCGATCCATCCGGAGAGCCCCCGTGAACCCTCGTGTCCGTCACGCTGTGCCGCTGACCCTTGCCGCGCTCGTCCTGGTCGGATGCAGCACCGCCTCACCCACCGGACCGCAGTCCGTCCCGGAGGCGGCCGACGACGACGCGGCCGGTCATTACCCGGTCACGGTGGACAACTGTGGCACCGAGGTGAGCTTCTCCCACTCCCCGGAGCGGATCGTGACCATCAAGTCCACCACCTTCGAACTGGTGCTGGCTCTGGGGATGGGTGAGGCCGTGGTCGGGCACGCCTTCCTGGATGGTCCGGTACCCCCCGAACTGACCGGCGCGGCAGCGCAGGTGCCCGAACTGGCCGAACGGGACCCCTCCACCGAGGTGGTCCTGGCCGCCGACCCGGACCTGATCTTCGCCGGCTGGGAGTCCACGTTCACCGATGAGGGCCTGGGGTCGCGGGAGTCCCTGCACGAATTGGGCATCGCCACCTACGTCTCCCCACCGGCCTGCCAGGGGGAGGACTACATGCCCGACCCGCTGACCTTCGCCGAGATCGCAGACCAGATCCACCAGGCCGGGGAGATCTTCGGCGTGCCAGAAGCCGCCGCCCGGCTCGTCACCGAGCAGCAGGCCCGCCTCGAGGAGGTGACGGCGTCCGAGGCCGGGCTCAGCGCCCTGTGGTACTCCTCCGGCTCCGACACCCCGTTCGTGGGGGCGGGTATCGGCGCACCACAGTTGCTGATGGAGACCGTGGGGCTGCAGAACATCGCCGGCGGAATCGAGGACAGTTGGGCGTCGATGTCCTGGGAGGCGGTGGCCGATGCCGAACCGGACGTGATCGTGCTGGTGGACTCGGACTGGAACACCGCCGAGCACAAGATCTCCGTGCTGGAGTCGGTGCCGGCCATGGCCGCGCTGCCCGCGGTGAGCGAGGGGCGGTACCTGATCCTGGACTTCCCCACCACCGAGGCGGGGATCCGGTCCGCGGACGCCGCCGTCGACCTCGGTGAGCAGTTGGCGCAGGTAGAGGCCGGGTTGTCGTGACCGCCACCGTCACCCCACGCCGGGGCCTGCAGGCCCCCACCGGGCCCGCGCTGCCACAGCGGCCGCGACTGGCTCCCTGGTTGGTGCTGGGCGTGGTCGGGCTGATCGTCTCTGGCGTGGTGGCGATGGGGATCGGGCCGGCGGGAGTCAGCGCCGCGGAGATCCTCGGTTCCGGCTGGCACCACCTCAGCGGGGTGCTACCGGGGATGGAGCAGGCCGCGAACCCGCTGAGCCCGGCCCGGGATGCGATCGTGTGGCAGGGCCGGGCGCCCAGGGTGCTGACCGCCATGGCGGTGGGAGCCGGGCTGGCGCTGTGCGGAGTCGTGATGCAGGGCCTGACGCGCAACCCGCTGGCCGATCCCTACCTGCTCGGGGTCTCCTCCGGAGCGGCGCTGGGTGCGGTGGCGGTGCTGCTGCTCGGGGTGGGACTGTGGTTGCCGGTCGCGGCGTTCGCCGGTGCTCTGCTGGCCCTGGCGGCCACGCTCGCGCTCGCCGGAGTCGGGGGGGCCCTCACACCGGCGCGCACCATCCTGGCCGGGATCGCGGTGGCGCAGGCCTGCTCCGCGCTGGTCTCCTTCGCGATCTTCGCCACCACCCGCGGGGACTCCTACCGGGAGATCCTGGGCTGGCTGCTGGGGTCGCTGGCACGGGCCGGCTGGGCCTCGGTGCTGATCGCCGGGGTCTGTCTGGCCGTGATCGGGGTGGTGCTGATCGGGGCGGGCCGGTCCCTGGACGCCTTCGCCTTCGGGGACACCTCCGCGGCGTCCCTCGGCGTGAACGTGCGGGGGATGCGCTGGATGCTGCTGACCATGAGCGCGCTCCTGACCGGGGCGATGGTGGCCGTCAGCGGCGCGATCGGGTTCGTCGGGCTGGTGATCCCGCACATCATCCGGCTTTCCCTGACCCGCCGCCACCGTTGGTTGCTGCCGCTGTCGGCCTGCGCCGGGGCGCTGTTCCTGCTCTGGGCCGACACCGCGGCCAGGGTGGTGTTCGCACCGATGGAGGTGCCGGTCGGGGTGTTCACAGCCGGGATCGGGGCGCCGGTGTTCGCGTGGTTGCTGATGCGCAACCGCAAGGCCACGGCAGGTGGCACATGACGGTCCCGGTGCTGACCGCCCGCGGGCTGACGTACCGCGTGGCACCGCACGTCACGTTGCTGGACGGGGTGGATGTGAGCGTGCGCGCCGGAGGGATCACCGGCGTACTCGGTCCCAACGGGGCGGGGAAGTCCACCTTGCTGCGCCTGGTCGTGGGGGCGCTGTCACCGGAGGCCGGCCGGTTGCGCCTGCACGGAACGGACGTGGCCACGATGAGCCGGCGCGAGCGGGCCCGCACGGTGGCGTTCGTGGCCCAGGACTCCCCCACCGAGGTGTCCATGGACGTCCTCGACGTGGTGTTGCTGGGCCGCACCCCCCACCTGGGGGCATTCGCAGCGGACTCCCCGGCCGACGTGGAACTGGCCATGGACGCCCTGGAGCGCACCGGCGCGGCCCATCTGGCCCAGCGGGACATCGCCACCCTCTCCGGTGGCGAGCGCCAGCGGGTTCACCTGGCCCGGGCGCTGGCGCAGGAACCTCAGGTGCTGGTGCTGGACGAGCCGACCAATCACCTGGACGTGGCGGCGCAGTTGCAGGTGCTGGACCTGATCCACGCCGTGGCCGCCGCCGGCACCGGGGTGCTGGTGGCGATGCACGATCTGGACCAGGCCGCCCGGACCTGCGATGACCTGCTGGTACTCCAGGACGGCCGCACCGCCGGCTCCGGAACGGCCGCGGAGGTCCTGACCGCCGACCTGATCGGCGCGGTCTGGGGAGTGGGGGTGGAGTGGGTGTCGACATCCGGTGGGCGCGCGCTAATCCTGTCCCGTCTCGGGGTGCCGATCACCTAGATTGGACCTATGACGAATCGGGGGCCGCGGCTGCAGTTCGACCTCCCGCGCCCGAGTTGGACGTCCCTGGGCCGGGCCGCCCAATGGTGGATCCGGATCGTCGCGGCGGTGCACCTGGCTGCGCTGGTGGGCGTGGTGGTGGCCGAGCACCTGCGGAAGTTGCGCGACCCCTACCGCGGGGTCTTCCCGCGCATGGCGCCCTGGTCCACCGAGATCGCCGGCACCAAAGCCACCACCTTCACCTTCGGTGAGGACCTGTATGCGGCAATGCTGGACTCCATCCGCAGTGCCGAGCACTCCATCTACTTCGAGACCTTCATCTGGAAGGGTGATGAGGTCGGTGCGGCGTTCAAGCAGGCATTGATCGCCGCCGCCCGGCGTGGTGTGCAGGTGTACGTGGTGATGGACACCTGGGGCAACCTGGTGGTCGATCCACGGTTCAAGAGATTCCCGAAGTTGCCCACGTTGCACCTGCTGCACTTCCCGCTCTTCCGTCCGGGGCTGCTCACCTTCAACCTCCGCAAGACCGGCCGGGATCACCGCAAGATCCTGGTGGTCGACGACGAGGTCGGGTACGTCGGCGGGTACAACATCGGATCGCTGTACGCTTCCACCTGGCGCGACACCCACCTGCGGCTGGAGGGGCCGGCCACCTGGGAGTTGGCCAACGCGTTCGTCGACTTCTGGAACGACCACCGAACGGCGCGCCACCCCGAACTTCCCGACCAGGGCGTCAAACTGTGGGAGCCGCGGATCCGGGCGGCGCAGAACGCCCCGAGCCGGATGCTGTTCCCGGTGCGCGGTGTCTACCTGGACGCGATGGACCGGGCCGAGCATCACATCTACATCACCCAGGCCTACTTCATCCCGGACCGGGAGATCCTGCGCGGCCTCATTGCCGCCGCCCGGCGGGGTGTGGACGTGCGGGTGGTGATCCCGGAGATCTCCAACCACATCGTCACCGACTGGGCTGCGCGCTCCCACTACACCCAGCTGCTCGATGCCGGGGTCACGTTGTGGCTGTTCCAGGACGCCATGATGCACGCCAAGACGATGACGGTGGACGGACGCTGGTCCACCATCGGAACCGCGAACATCGACCGGCTGTCCTTGATCGGCAACTTCGAGATCAACCTCGAACTCTTCGATGCCGCACTGGCGCAGCACATGGAAGACATCTTCGCGGTGGACCTGACCAACTGCCGCCAACTGACCGCCGAGGAATGGAACGCCCGCAGCCTGGGCCACCGGGTCCTGGAACGGCTGATCCGCCCCTTCTCCCCCCTGCTGTAGTACCCCGCGGAGTTCGTCATGACGCTTCCCGCTGACAGTCATGTTCATAGTGAGTGGTCCTGGGATACAGGAGGACCTGGATCGCACGCTGCTGGTCGGATGCGCGCCACGTGCGCGCAGGCGGTCCGGATCGGACTGCCGGCGATCTTCTTCACCGAACACCTGGACATCCCGGACACCTGGCACGCGGAGCCCGATGACCTCATGCCGCACCAACGGAACTTCCTGAACGACGCAGGCAGGGTCGAGTTCGCTCCGTTCGATGCGAACGGCTACTTCGATGCCATCGACCGCATGCGTCATCAGTTCCCCGACCTGCGCATCCACACGGGCGTCGAGTTCGGCCAACCACACCTCTACGCCACCGCGGCCCGCCAGATGGTCGACCTCAGCCGGGTCGACCGCGTGCTCGGCTCGCTGCACACCCTTGACCTCGGCGAGGGCGCCGCCGAGCCGAACACCCTCTTCCGCGACCATGATCCAGCCGAGGTCATGAACGAGTATCTCGAGCAGATACCGGTCATGGTCTCAGGCTCGGAGTCCTTTGAGGTGGTCACCCACATCGACTACGCGGTACGCCAGTGGCCAATCGAGCAGTCCGGACCGTTCGACCCGCGGCGATTCGAGGAGCAGTTCCGGGGCGCGATGCGCGCAATCGCCGAGAGCGGGCGGGCCCTGGAGATGAACACGAAGCGCCTCTGGCCATGGATCCCGCAGTGGTGGGCGCAAGCGGGCGGAACCATGGTCAGTTTCGGCAGCGACGCCCACACCCCCGATGCCATCGCACGCGACTTTCCCGAAGCGACGGCGATGCTCGAGTATTTCGGGTTCCGACCAGGGCGTAGCCCGGAACAGCTCTGGGCACGCCCGGCCACCGGCTAGCAGCGCACGTCCAGTCGCGCGAGCGATCGGGAGTTCGGCGGTTCACCGTCGCCTTCGGAAACGAACTGCCGAACTGGGCAGTGGGTTCCTGACCGAGGCCTCAGGTGCCGGTGCGGAACATGTCCTCCTCCGGGGGTCGGATCGCCGCCTGGGCGCCGGGGCCATCCTCGGTCCGGGTCACGCTCAGCCCGCGCACCACCGCCACCGGGCGCCCCCCGGTCTTGCCGCGGACCAGGTCCGCCGCAGCGGCGATCTCGTCGGCCTGGGCGATGATCGTGGCCTGCAACGGCACCCCCTGCGCGTCATGCTGCCCGCGCAGATCGGCCAGCACCTCGATACCGGCGGCGCCGATGGCGATGTCGGCGACACCGCGGCGCCAGGGCCTGCCCACGGTGTCAGTGATCAGCACCGCCGGGCGTGCCCCGAGCCGGGCGTGCAGGCCGCGCCGGATAGCCCGGGCAGAGGCGTCGGGGTCCTTGGGCAGCAGCAGCACCATTCCCGGGGGCACGTTCGAGGTGTCCACCCCGGCGGCGGCCAGCACCAGGCCGTGATGGGTCTGCACGATGCGCAGCGGTGGCCCGTCCTCCCGATCCCGCCGGGCGACCTCCCGCACGCTCTCGGCGTCGATAGCCTCCTCCCGGCTGGCCGCGGCCATCAACCGACCCTCGGACTTGGCGACGATCTTCGAGGCGATCACCACCACGTCGTCATCGACGATGCCGGGTTCTGCGTCCGGCCAGGTCAAGCGCCCCAGCACCGGGGTGAGTACGGCGGCCAGGTCCGTGCCGGAGGTGATCTCCGGCAGGCCCTCGGGGGCCTGGGCGAGAAGCATCAGGTGCGTCCTTTCAATGCGGGCAGTACCTCGGCGCCGAAGATCTCGATCCACTCGGCCTGGTTGCGACCCACGTTGTGCAGGTAGATCCGGTCGAATCCCAGGTCGATGTAGCGCTGCAGCGCCGAGCGGTGCACGTCGAGGTCGGAGGAGATCCCCAGCTGCCCCTCGAAGTCCTCCGGACGGAGCATCCTGGCCATCTGGGCGACCGTGAACGGGGAGCGGATATCGGCGGTGGAGAACCGCATCGCCCCGGTGGGCCATTGCGTCATGGCATTGTCCAGCGCCTCGCCGTCGGTGGGCGCCCAGGACAGGTGCACCTGCAACACCTTGGGCATCGCAGCCGGGTCCTTACCCGCTTCCCTGGCCCCCTCGGCGAACCGGGCCAACAGCATCGCCAGGCGCTCCGGTGGCGCCTCCTGGGTGATCAGCCCGTCGGCACGGGCCCCGGCGCGGCGCGCCGTCACCGGGCCGGAGGCCGCTACCAGGATGGGCGGGGGCTGCTCCGGCATGGTCCACAACCGGGAGGACTCCAACTGGAAGTACTCCCCGGAGAACTTGGCGTCCTTACCGGCGGCGGAGGCGGTGAAGAGTCGGCGGATGATCTCGATCGCCTCGAACAGTCGGGCGATCCGGCTGGGTGCCTCGGGCCAGTACTGCCCGGTGACGTGTTCGTTCAGGGCCTCCCCCGAACCCAGTCCGAGCCAGTGCCGCCCGGGGTACATCGCCGCCAGGGTGGCGCTGGCCTGGGCCACCACCGCCGGGTGATAACGGAAGGTCGGCGCGGTGACGCCGGGGCCGATGTCACCGCTGGTGCGTTCGGCGATCGCGGTCAGGACGTTCCAGACGAACGGGGCCTGGCCCTGCGCCGGCACCCAGGGTTGGAAGTGGTCGGCCGCCATGGTGCCGGTGAAGCCGTGCTCCTGTGCCAGCGCGCTCAGGGCGACCGCAGCGGCCGGCGGGAACTGCGCCAGCATCGCCGAGTACCCGATCGCGCAGCCCATGGAGGTCTAGCCTACCGGCGGCCGGCGGCCGGCGGGGCCGAGGGCCCTGGCGGCACTCGTGCGGCCGCACCGCTCCCGCAGCGCCCTGCGCGGCCAGGACAGAACGTGCCAACGAACGAGACCTCACCCGCATTTTTGGACCGCGCCCAATAACCCGTACGCTAGGTCCATGCTCACCGTCAGGACCGCCGGTCTCGCGCCCGCCTACCTCGACTACCAGCGCGGACTCGACCTGCAACGCGAGGAACGGGAACGGGTGCGCACCGGCGCCTCCGCCGGCACGCTGTTCCTGCTGGAGCACACCAGCGTCTACACCGCCGGCCGGCGCACCACGGCCGAGGAACTCCCCACCGACGGCTCGGCCGTCGTCGAGGTCGACCGTGGCGGGAAGGTGACCTGGCACGGCCCTGGTCAGTTGGTGGGCTACCCGATCCTGGCCCTGCGCCGCCCCCGCGACGTGGTGGGATACCTACGCCGGGTGGAGTCCCTGGTTATCGACGTGCTCGCCGATCACCAGGTGACCGGGTTCCGGGTACCGGATCGGTCCGGGGTGTGGGTGGACGTCGGAGATGCTGTTCCGGCGAAGGTCGCCCAGGTCGGGATCCGGGTGGCCCGGGGCCTGACCGGTCACGGCTTCGCGATCAACTGCTCCAACAGCCTCGAGCCCTTCGCCGCGATCGTCCCGTGCGGCATCACCGACGCCGGCGTCACCACCCTCAGCGCCGTGCGGGGCGCCCGGATCGACCCTGAAGACCTGATCGGGGCGATCCATGCCCATGTCCCCGAGTTCAGCCGAGAGGTGGCGATGGAACCGATGACGCACACGCTGGTGGCCCGGTGAGCGCCCCACGGGAGGGCCGCAAGCTACTCCGGCTCGAGGTCCGCAACTCCCGGACCCCGATCGAGAAGAAGCCGGAGTGGATCAAGACCCGGGCGCGGATGGGACCCGAGTACCGACGGTTGCGATCCCTGGTCGGCCAGCAGAACCTCAATACCGTCTGCCAGGAGGCCGGCTGCCCAAACATCTACGAGTGCTGGGAGGATCGCGAGGCCACGTTCCTCATCGGCGGCTCCCAGTGCACCCGGCGCTGCGACTTCTGCCAGATCGACACCGGCAAACCGGCCGCCTACGACACCGACGAACCGCGCCGGGTCGCCGAATCCGTCCGGGAGATGGGACTGCGCTACGCCACCGTCACCGGGGTGGCTCGTGATGACCTGCCCGACGAGGGCGCATGGTTGCACGCCGAGACCGTACGGCAGATCCACCGGCTCAATCCGGGCACCGGTGTGGAGCTGCTCGCCACCGACTTCTCCGGCAAGGCGGCCCTCCTGCGCGAGGTGTTCGATGCCGGCCCCCAGGTATTCGCGCACAACGTCGAGACCGTGCCGCGGATCTTCAAACGGATCCGCCCGGCGTTCCGGTACGAGCGCTCCCTCGCGGTGATCAGCCAGGCCCGTGACTACGGCTTGATCACCAAGTCGAACCTGATCCTGGGGATGGGCGAGGAGCCCGAGGAGATCGTGGCCGCACTGCGGGACCTGCAGGAGGCCGGCTGCGACCTGATCACGCTGACCCAGTACCTGCGTCCGAGCCCGAGGCATCTGCCCGTCCAGCGCTGGGTGCCGCCGGCGGAGTTCGTCGAGCTCAAGGAGGTCGCCGAGCGGATCGGCTTCCTCGGGGTGCTCGCGGGGCCGCTGGTGCGTTCCTCCTACCGGGCCGGACGGCTGTGGGCGACGTCGATGCTCGCCAAGGGGCGTCCGGTGCCCGAGCAGTTGCAGCACCTGGCCGACAGCGTGGAGTTCGCACAGGGCGTCTGAGCCGGTCCCGCGGCCGCCGGACCAGGAGTCAGGGGTTGATCAGCACCTCGGCGATGCGGGAGTGCGCTCGGGTGTAGGCCCGCACCAGGGCCTCGGCCCGCGCCCGTCCACCGACCAGTGGGTGCGCGGCGAAGGCCTGCACGGCCAGTTCGCGAGACCCTGCGCCGACCGCTGCGACCAGGCTGGTCTCGGCACCGATGACCGAGCGCATCAGGGCCGCCTGCTCCTGTCCCAGTTCGGTGCGGGGTGCGATCGGGTGAGCCCCGTCGTCGTCGACTGTGCACGACACCTCCACGACTGCCTCGTCCGGCAGGGCGGCGATGGTGCCGGCGTTGCGTACGCCCAGGATCATCCGGGCCGGGCGCCCGGTCCGCAGCGCTGCCATCAGATCCACGGCGACGTCGTGGTAGCCACCGACGGCGACGTCGTCACTGTGGCGATCCTGCGAGCGCGCCTCCGCCATGTACGTGGACTCCCGCTCGTCGAGCACCGCCTGCCAGCGTCCGTAGGCGGCGCCGTCGGGTCCGGCGTCGTAGAAGGCGGCCTGCTGGGCGGCCAGGAACTCCCCGCGGGTGGTGGGCGGCGCCTCGGGCGCCGCGATGTAGTAGTACAGGTACTCGTTCGGGATCGCCCCGGCCCGCTGGATCCGTTCGGCACCGAGGATTCGTGCCTCCTCCAGCCGGCCCAGCCGCTCCGGATCGGCGAGCAGGGCCGGCAGCAGATCCTGGCCCTCGTGGAAGAAGCCGGTGAGGAAGCCCAGGTGGTTGATGCCCTGATAGTCCGGGCGGGACTGCTCGGCCGGTACCCCCAGCAGCCGGGCCACCCGGGCCACCAGGGCCAGAGGGGTGTCGCAGATGCCGAACACCCGATCCCCCAGGTGGGCGCGCATCCCCGCGGTGATCATCCCGGCGGGGTTGGTGAAGTTGATCGTCCAGGCCTCCGGGGCCAGCCGGCCGATGCGAGTGGCGATCCCGGTGGCGACGGGCAGGGTGCGAAGGGCGAAGGCCAGTCCGCCGGCGCCGATCGTCTCCTGGCCCAGCAGCCCGGCCTCGATCGCGATGCGTTCGTCGACGACCCGCCCGGCGGTGCCACCGACGCGGATGGCGTTGAAGATGACGTCGGCACCGCGCAGCGCCGTGTCAAGGTCCGAGGTGGTACGCACAGGTGGGGCACCCGGGACCGCGGCAGCGATCGTGGTGCAGACCTGCGCGATCACCTTCAGGCGGTGCGGGTCGACGTCGTAGAGCACCACCGACGTCGGTCTCGCCTGCTGGTGAGCCCGGGTGAGCGCGCGATAGACCAGCGGAACCCGGAAGCCCCCACCGCCGAGGATGGTCAGTTGCATACCGGTCACAGTATCGCCGTGACGCTGACGTAGGGCGAGTGGCACACTCAGGGCGATGGCTGCCACCGACCCGACCGGCCCCGAGGGTGGGGCCGAGACCGCTGAGCAGGTTGATGCTGAGCGGGAGGGCGCTGCCCCGGTTGACGCTGAGCCGACCGGCACGGAGCGGGCCGGCGGCGACGCCGAACCTGTGGTCGACGTGATGCTCTCCGGGTTGGTCTTCTTCGACATCGTGTTCACCGGCTTTCCCCATCCACCCGCCCCCGGCACCGAGGTGTGGACCGGAGGTATGGGCTCCAGTCCCGGCGGCATCGCGAACCTGGCCGTGGCCACCGCCCGACTCGGTCTGCGCACCGCTCTGGCGGCCGCGTTCAGCGACGACCTGTACGGGGACTGGATGTGGCAGGTGCTCAGCGAGCAGGAACACATCGACCTGTCCGCGTCCCGGCGCCAGTCCGGCTGGCACACCCCGGTGACCGTGTCGTTGGCGGTCGAAGCCGACCGGGCGATGGTCACCCACGGCCATCCGCCGCCGCACTCGGTGACCGCTGCGCTGCACCGCCCGCCGAGCGCTGCGAGCGTGCTGGTGGACCTGGGCGATCCGGCCACCAGGGAACAGCACTGGTGGCGCCGCGCCGCCGCCGAGGGTGCGCTGGTGTTCGCTGACGCCGGCTGGGATCCGGAGCAGACGTGGGACCCCGCGGTGCTGCGCGCCCTGGATGGATGCCACGCCTTCATCCCCAACGCGGCGGAGGCGATGGGCTACACCCGCACCGACACCCCGGACCGGGCGCTGGCCGCACTGGCCGAACTGGTGCCTCTGGCCGTGGTGACCGATGGTGCCGCCGGGGTGGCCGCGATCGACCACTCCACGGGTGAACGCGAGCAGATCCCGGCACTGGCGGTGGAGTTGACCGATGCCACCGGGGCAGGGGACGTCTTCGCCGCGTCATTGGTGGCGGGGACCCTGCGGGGCTGGCCGCTCCGCCAGCGCCTACGGTTCGCGGCCTTGTGTTCGGCGCTGGCGGTGCAACAGTTCGGTGGTTCCCTGGCCGCCCCGGGCTGGGGTGACCTGGCCGACTGGTGGCACCTGGTGCAGGCCCGGGCCAGCACCGGCGATCCCGTCGCCGAACGGACCCGCGCCGAACACGCCTTCATGGGGGACGCCCTCGCCGGCGCCGACACCCGGCGGGTGCGCCGGGCCGAGGCCACCATCGCCCGGTTCTCCGACGCCGATACGCCCGCGACGTGCCCGCAGCGCCCACCGGGCGGGTGAGGTCTCGGGCGTGGGCCCGGGACCGTGGGCACGATTTCCGGCCACCCCACCGAGTCTGGGAAGATACCGCTCATGACTACCTCCAGCCCCGCAGGTCCCCCGCCCGTGCCGACCGAGCCCATCCGCCCGGTCGCGCAGGTACCGGACAAACCGGGCGTGGACGGACTCGAGGATCGTTGGGCTCAATCGTGGGCGGCGCAGAACACCTACGCCTTCGACCGCAGCGCCACCCGCGAGCAGGTCTTCTCCATCGACACCCCACCGCCGACGGTGTCCGGGTCGCTGCACATCGGGCACTGCTTCTCCTACACCCACACCGACCTGGTGGCCCGCTACCAGCGCATGCGCGGCCGGGAGGTCTTCTACCCGATGGGGTGGGACGACAACGGCCTGCCCACCGAGCGTCGGGTGCAGAACTACTACGGCGTGCGCTGCGACCCGACCCTGCCCTACGAGGAGGACTTCACCCCTCCCGGTGATGGCTCCAAGACCATCAAGCCGGCCGACCAGGTGCCGGTCTCGCGTCGCAAGTTCGTGGAGTTGTGCCTGGAGTTGACCGCGCAGGACGAACAGGCCTACGCGCACCTGTGGCGACACCTGGGGCTGAGCGTGGACTGGTCGTACCAGTACCAGACCATCGATGCCCGCGCCCAGAAAGTCGCCCAGACGGCGTTCCTGCGCAACCTCGCCCGGGGGGAGGCCTACCAGGCGCAGGCACCGGGATTGTGGGACACCACGTTCCAGACCGCAGTCGCGCAGGCCGAGTTGGAAGCCCGGGACTATCCCGGGCACATGCACAAGGTCGCCTTCCACTCCGACAACCCGGCCGGCGGCGAGCAGGTGGTCATCGAGACCACCCGCCCGGAGTTGCTGGTCTCCTGTGTGGCACTGATCGCTCATCCCGACGACGAGCGCTACGCCCCGCTGTTCGGCACCACGGTGCGCACGCCGCTGTTCGGCGTGGAGGTGCCGGTGCTGGCCCACCCGGGCGCGGAGATGGACAAGGGCACCGGAATCGCGATGTGCTGCACCTTCGGTGACCTGACCGATGTGGGCTGGTGGCGGGACCTGCAGTTGCCGACCCGGTCGGTGATCGGTCGTAACGGCAGGCTGCAGGGCGAGACCCCAGCATGGGTCAGTGGGGCGGGCGCGGCGCTGTACGAATCCACATTGGCGGGCAGGACCACCTTCTCCGCCCGGGCCGCCACGGTGGAAGCATTGCGGGACAGCGGTGACCTCCTCGCCGAACCCGAAGCGGTGCAGCGCATGGCCAACTTCTTCGAGAAGGGCGACCGGCCCCTGGAGATCGTCACCTCCCGGCAGTGGTACATCCGCAACGGCGGCCGCGATGAGCCCCTGCGCAGCGAGTTGACCGCGCGCGGAAAGGAACTGCAGTTCCACCCCGACTTCATGCGGGTGCGCTACCAGAACTGGGTCGATGGCCTCTCCGGTGACTGGTTGATCTCCCGGCAGCGTTTCTTCGGTGTGCCCTTCCCGGTCTGGTACCCGGTGCACACCGACGGCGAGGCCGACTTCACCGCCCCGATCCTCCCGGATGAGGCAGCCCTTCCGGTGGACCCCTCAGCACAGCCGGCCCCGGGCTACACCGAGGACCAGCGCGGGCTGCCCGGCGGGTTCGTCGGAGATCCGGACATCATGGACACCTGGGCGACCTCCTCCCTGACCCCGCAGATCACCGGCGGGTGGCTGGACGATGAGGACCTGTTCGCCCGGGTCTACCCGATGGACGTGCGCCCGCAGGGCCAGGACATCATCCGCACCTGGCTGTTCTCCACCCTGCTGCGCTCCCACCTCGAGCACGACCGGTTGCCCTGGAAGCACACCGCGATCTCGGGCTGGATCGTGGACCCGGACCGCAAGAAGATGTCGAAGTCCAAGGGCAACGTGGTCACCCCGATGGGCCTACTGGAACAGCACGGGGCCGACGCGGTGCGGTACTGGGCAGCCTCGGCCCGGCTGGGCGCCGATGCCGCGTTCGACCCGCAACGGCCCACCCAGATGAAGATCGGGCGGCGCCTGGCCATCAAGATGCTGAATGCCTCGAAGTTCGCGCTGTCCTTCGCCGGGGATGAACCGGTGCGGTTGGACCCGGCGTCGGTGACCGAGCCGCTGGACCGCTCGGTGCTGGCGAACCTGGCCCGGGTGGTCGAGCAGGCCACCGCGGCGATGGAGGCCTACGACCACACCCGCGCCCTGGAGGTGACGGAGAGCTTCTTCTGGACCTTCTGCGACGACTACCTGGAACTGGTGAAGGAACGCGCCTACGGCGGCGGGGACGCCCCGGCGGCCGCGGTGGCCTCGGCCAGGGCCACGCTGTATCTGGGCCTGGACGTGCTGCTGCGGTTGTTCGCCCCCGTGCTGCCGTTCGCCACCGAGGAGGTCTGGTCCTGGTGGCGGGAAGGCTCTGTGCACCGGGCGGCGTGGCCCTCCGCGGAGCCGCTGCGTGCCGCCGGCGGCGACGCCGACCTGGACCTGCTCGACGCCTCCGGGGCTGCGCTCAGCGCACTGCGTAAGGTCAAGTCGACCGCGAAGGTCTCCCAGCGCACCCCGTTCGGCGATGTCGAGTTGACCGCACCGGACCCGGCGTTGCTGGAGCAGGTGCGGGGCGATCTGCGGGCCACGGGCGTGGTCGGGGGCGAGCTGACTTTCGCCGTCGGGGATGAAGTCGCGGTGCGCGGGGACCTGCAGATCGAGGACACCCCGACGCGCTGACCCGTACCTGCCTGCCGCGCGGGGCCTCGACGCCCACCGCGGACCGTGCCAGTATGTGCGCTAGAGCGCACACATTGGGAGGCGCCGGTGGTTGATGTCGATGCGGTCTGGTCGGCGCTTGCGCATCCGGCCCGGCGCCACGTGATGCAGGTGCTCCGCGAGGGCCCGCAGCCCACAGGCGTGCTGCACGCCGCGCTCGAGGACCACGGGCAGTCGCCCAGCCGCTTCGCCACCCAACGACACTTGCGGGTGTTGCGCGAGGCTGACCTGGTCCTGGTGACCCAGCGTGGCCGGGAACGGATCAACGCACTCAACGGCTCCGCGCTGCACCAGGCCACCATCGGCTGGCTGCCCGGACCGGACCGGGCGATGGCCACCTCCTTGGACCGATTGCGATTCAGTGCCGAACGGATTGACCGAACCCGACGAGAGGACCCTCCCATGACCGCTGTCAACAGCCTGCATGTGGTGCAGGCCATCACGATCGCCGCACCAGCACAGCGGGTCTGGTCGGCGCTGGTCGATGAACCCAGCCAGTGGTGGGGCAGCCCGTATCTGCTCATCGAGGACCCCAAGCCCCACTTGTCCATCGACGCCCGGCTCGGCGGACAGGTCCAGGAAGTGGCCGGTGAGCACCAGGCCTCCTGGGGCACCATCTCCGAACTCGAACCCGCTCACCTCCTGGCCTGGACCGGCGCGATGGGCATGGGCGGGGCGACCACCGGCAAGGTGGAGTACCGCCTGGCACGCGGGGGCGAGGGCACCCGCGTCACCGTGACCCACGACGCGATCGGCACGTTCGGTCAGGGCGCCATCGACAGCTATGACTACGGGTGGGCGGACTTGCAGGCACGGCTGGCGATGTGGGTCCAGGACGGAACCGCGTTCGGCGTGGCTGGGTCGAACACCACTCCGGCCTTCACCTTCGAGCCGACAGCGCGGGACTAGGGCGTGTCTGCTAATGCTTGGCTCGGTAGGTCAGGATGGTCATCCCGAGTAGCACGCCGCCGAGGTAGGTCACGGCGTACTTGTCGTATCTGGTGGCCAGTGCTCGCCACTGTTTGAGCCGGTTGAAGGCTCTCTCGATGGTGTTGCGCAGGCCGTAGAGTTCGGCGTCGAATCCTGGGGGCCGTCCGCCCTTGGTGCCCTTGGTCTTGCGGCGGGTGATCTGGTCGGAGCGCTCGGGGATGATGTGCTTGATCCGTTTGCCTCGCAGAAACTCCCGGGTGCTGGGGTGGGAGTAGGCCTTGTCGGCCAGCAGATGCCCATTCATCTGCCCGCCAGCCTGGCCCAGGGCCTCAATCAGCGGGGCCAGCATCGGGTTGTCTCCGGCCTGTCCGGCGCTGAGCATGGCCAGCACCGGGGTGCAGCTGGCATCGGCCAGGGCGTGGATCTTGGTGGTCAGCCCACCGCGGGAGCGTCCCAGGGCGTGATCAGGCGGCTCCCCGGGCACGAGGCGAGAATTCTTGTGGTTCGAATCTGCCCCCTGTGTGTGATCCACCCTCCTCGGCAACCGAGTCCCGGCGGGCGCCAGCGGCGTGCTGATGGGCCCGCACACTGGTGGCATCGATGGACAAGACTTGGGCGACCTGCTCGGCATCCAGCCCGGTGTGGGCACCGACGGCGGCCAGCATCCGCTCATAGGTGCCATCGACCGACCAGAGCCGGTGGCGTTGCCACACCGACTGGAACGGCCCGAAGCATGCCGGCAGATCCCGCCACGGCGAACCGGCACGAAACCGCCAGATGATCCCTTCCAACATCAGGCGGTGATCGTTCCACGGCCGGCCCCTGCGGCCGGCATCCTGGGGCATCACCGTGGCCAGGATCTCCCACAATTCATCACTGATCTCACCATCACGAACCATGACTCCCACCATGGTTCACTCACACCGCGAATCTTTGGCAGACACGCCCTA